>JBJYWX010000080.1:0-8671 GCA_046259695.1 Promineifilaceae bacterium (SeqCode)
ACCATCACAGCGACCGAAAGATGGTAGTCCAGTATTATCAGCAACCAGCAACTGCCGACCAGCGCAAACGGCAGGGTCAGTATCACCAGCAAAGCTGCGGTAACCCGGCGGAATATCAGATAGAGCAGCACAAAGATGATCAACAGCGTGGGCACAAAAATGCGCATGATGTAGAAATTGAGGTGGCGGCTGGCCTGAAAGCCGAAGGAGAAGCGCGAGTTAGGCAGCGCGCCCAGGCCCGATATGTCGGTCACCTCGGTGTCGTATCCCGTCACCTGCCACTCTTCTTCCCCTAACGTATCGCCGACTACGCTCAACTCACGCGGCGCTTCAAAGGTGAAGAAGTTGCGCGGGTAGAGCGAGTCCACGCGCAGGAAAAACTGCTGCTTATCAAAGGGGTAGGAGCGGAAGTTAAATTCCGGCGCCTGCAGCGTGGTAGTAAAGCGCTCGAAATAGGTCATGTCGCCGCTGGCCTGGATGATGAGGCCCTGGTTCTGAATCCAGCGGTTGTTTTGCTGGTTAGAAATCACGAAGTTGGGCCAGACGAAGCTCCCGTCTTTTACAAATTCGGTGAAAGCCGGGCCGGCATAGCTCTTGAAACTGCATTGGCAGCTATCGGGATCGAACGCTTGCGACGGATCGCGCCAGTCCATCTGCAGGTAATAGACGCCGCCGTAGTTCTCGGCGATCTGGTCCACACCCGTGATTTGCTCCAGTTCCGCGCGCACGGTAACGGGCAGCGAATCGGTGACGAACTGACGGCCGGACGGCATGGCCGTGCCGTCGAGAACGGACGGCTCGTTCAGGCCTACAAGTAGGCGAAACGGACGGGGGGGGTTCGGCCGTCTGGGCGGGTGCAAGGTCCGCCCCTACCGCGTCTGCGCCCGCGTTTGCCGCCTGCCAATCTTCTACTACTATGCGAAAGTTTTTGTTTTGCGCGGCGACGGGATACTGGAAGCCGGCGGTGCTCGCCTGCCCCGCGCTGTTCTCTTCGCGCAGCGGACGGCCGCTGTAATCTTGCAGGCGCAGCACGGGAATAAAATCCCCGGCCAGCGGCTCCACAAACACGTAGAGGGTGTCCCCCGCCTCGAGGCGCGGAATGGTATAAAACCACTGTGGCGTTCCGGCCGGCAACGCGCCGTGGATTTCCTGCACGGCCGTGTCGATGCCAGAAGCCTCTTTGTCCAGCATGGCGATTTCCGCGCCGCTGTCTTTTACGGCCGGATCGTCCAGGATCTGGGGTGCGTTGAGGCCGATGACCAGCTCATAGGCGCCGGCTGTCTCATGGATCAGCGATCCCAGCGCCAGAAGGAGATAGTCGCCGTCTTCGGGCACTTCATAACCAAAAGCGGCTGTTGCACCGGCGCCATAGTTGTCATTGCCGGCCAGGAAGTTGGCGGTCAGGACTTCGCGCAGCGCGAGCACGGAATCCTCACCGGCGGCCGTCCGTGCGTCCAGATCGGCGCGCATTTTCGCCAGAGATTCGGCCGTGATCGCCCCCGGCCTGGCGAGCAGCAGCAGTGGGTCCAGGTTACCGGAGGCGTTACTCATACGCGCGTAGAGCCGGTCGCCCTGCCGCAGGCCAGGCAGCAGATAGTACATGCGCTCACCGGCAAAGATCTGGCCGGTCTGAATCTGGACCTGCGGCTCCGGGTCCGCCTGCTCCTGGGCCACTGCGGGCAGCGCAGTCAGGACAAGTATCAGAACCAGTAAGAAGGACCGCAGGGCAAACGCGCGGCGGCGCAACAAACCACTCTTGAAGAAGAACCCAGCAAGCATGCGCTTCATCTCACCCACACTCTCCACCAATCAGTTGGCTTACAGGTCATTACCTATTGGCTATTAATTATTGTCAATTCGCTATTGGCTGTTCGCTTGGGTTGTAGCAGCAAGCGCACGGCAAAGCAACTTCCCTGCCCTACTTCACTGCTTAAGGTCAGCGTGCCCCCATGCGCTTCAACCAGGTCACGGGCGATGGTCAGCCCCAGGCCCAGGCCCTGCGGGAAACGGCGATGCGCCTGGCTGCGGTAGAACGGTTCAAAGATACGCTCCTGCTCGGCGGGGGCGATGCCCGGACCGGTGTCGCAGACCTCGACGACGATCCCGCGCTGGTCGGCGCTAGCGACCACGGAGACCGTCCCACCCTCGGGCGTATACTTGATGGCGTTGCTGAGCAAGTTGCCCAACACCTGGTTAAGGCGCTCATGATCGGCGCTGATGATCGGCAGGTCGGCGGCGATTTCGGTTTCCCAGACCAGCCCTTTTTCCTGGGCGACGGTGCGCCAGGGCAGCAAGGTGGGCAGCAGCCAGTCGTTGAGGTCCAGCAACCGCGGGTTGAGATGTACCGTGCCCTCGACCTGGCCGTATAGTTGGGCGAGATCGTTGAGCAGCGGCTCCATGTTTATCACGGCCGTTTCAATCCCTTCCAGCAGTTCATCGCGCACGGCGGGATCGTCCCCCGCGCCGTGGCGCAGGACGTGGGTGGCGGTGTGGACGGCGCCCAACGGCCGTCCAAGCTCATGCACGATATTAGCCAGCGAACGGCGGCGCGTCTCTTCCAGCAGGCGCAGGCGCTCGTTGAGGGTATTGACCGCCGCGGAAAGCTCGCGAATCTCCGCCGGCCCGGCGATGGGCACGCGATCGACCGTCTTGCCCTGGGAGATGGCAATGACGGCCGTGGCGGCGCGGTTGATCGGCTGCTCCAAGCGCAGGGCCAGCCAATAGCCCAACAAACCGCCCAGCACAAGCTGCAGGGCCAGGGCGCCGGCGATCAGGTAGCGCAGGCGGTAGAACTGGTTGGCCGTATTGGCCAGGGTATCGGTCACGCCGACGATGCCGATTAGCTGCTTATTGATGTCCCGCACCGGTACGAGCACGATAGCTCGCTGCTCGGAGAGGCCGTAGGTAATAACCAGGTTCTCTGAACCTTCCGTCGCCTTTTCCAACGCTGTATCGCCGGCGAGGTCTTCCAGGCGCGGCGCGGTGATCGTCTCGTTGGAGGCGAGCACCTGGCCGTCAGGACCGATGAGCATCACCTGCTCGTCGATGTAGATGCTGACACCGGAGATAAACGTCTCCGCCGCGGCGGCGTTTTGCAGCAGTTCGGGGCGGCCGTTCACCGTCGTGGCGATCAGGTTGGCCTTGTCGCTGATGTCCTCCGACATCTGGGTGAGCATCACCTGGGTTTCCAGGAGATAGATCAGGATCAAGCCGACCAGGGGCACCACGACCAGAATGGGCAGCAAATGGCTGAGGACGAAACGGCTGCGCAGAGAATGGATCATCTTTAGGAACCGCTAAAGGCGGGCAAAGGAGACCGGCTCATGCCCGGCCTTGTCCCCCGGATTCAGCACCCTCTTGAGGCACCAGCTTGTAACCGACGCCGCGCACGTTGACGATGCGCTGCGGGTTGTTTGGGTCTGCTTCGATCTTCTCGCGCAGCCAGCGGACGTGCACATAAACCACCTGCGGCTCGCCCAGGAACTCAGCGCCCCAGGCGCGGGTGATGATGTCATCGACGGAGACGATGTTGCCCGCTTCCAGGGCCAGCGTATGCAGCAGGGCAAATTCGCGCGCGGCCAGTTCCACCGGCTTGCCGGCTACAGTGACCGTATGCGCAGCGGGGTTGATGGTGATGTCGCCCACGGCCAGCACTTCCGCCTCACCCGGCGGCCCGCCCTGGCGCTCGCTGCGCCGCAGGACGGCCTTCACGTGGGCCAGCAGGACATCGGGATTAAAGGGCTTGGTGATATAGCCGTCGGCGCCCAACTCCAGGCCAAGAATGGTGTCCAGCTCGCGCCGGCGGGCGGTGACGAAGATGACGGGGATGTCATCATTCTGCTGGAACTGGCGCAGTGCATCCAGGCCGTCCATGCCGGGCAGGCCGACGTCGAGCAAGATCAGGTCCGGGCGGTCGCGGCGGGCGAGGGCCAGGGCATCTTCGGCCGAAGCAGCCGTGCTGGCGCGATAGCCAACCTGCTCCAATTGCAGGCTCAGACTGCGCCGCAGCAGGGCATCATCATCTACTACCAGGATATGTTTGGCCATCTAGTTACCCCAATCGCGTCGATTCTACTTGATTTCGAGCGCGATGCTCAATCGATTCACCACAAGCGCCCTAGGCGGGCGCACGGCCCGCCTCAGCTTGTAAATCTCATAGTTGATATGGTACCTAAATTTCCTACGGCCGTAAAAACGCCTTTTCACTACTTGTTCTAGGGCAGAAAGAAATCGGGTTTCTATTGCTTGTGATTGCGGAGTAGAATTGCGTTCCCGGCGGCGTGTCCGGGAACGATACCGGGCATTTTTATCTGAGGAGGCTTTCATGGCATTCAATTTACGCAATCGCAGCTTTGTGAAACTGCTAGATTATTCGGCAACGGAGATTAATTTCCTGCTGGATTTGTCAAAACAGCTCAAGGCGGCCAAATACGGCGGCTACGAGCAGGCGTCGCTGATGGGCAAGAACATCGCCTTGATATTTGAAAAATCATCAACCCGCACGCGGGTCGCGTTTGAGGTCGCCGCTTACGATCAGGGCGCGCACGTCACCTATTTGGGGCCCAGCGGCTCGCAAATCGGGCACAAGGAGTCGATGAAAGACACGGCGCGGGTGCTGGGCCGGGTTTATGACGGCATTGAATATCGCGGCTTCGCCCAGGAAACCGTGGAAACGCTGGCCGCTTACTCCGGCGTGCCGGTTTGGAACGGCCTCACCAACGAGTTCCACCCCACGCAAATCCTGGCCGATTTTCTGACGATGGACGAGCACAGCCGCAAACCATTGCAAGAAATCGCTTACTGCTACCTGGGCGACGCGGCCAACAACGTGGGCAACTCGCTGCTGGTCGGCGGGGCCAAGCTAGGCATGGATGTGCGCATTTGCGCCCCGCGCAGTCTGTGGCCCAACGACGAATTGGTGATTACCTGCCGCGAAATCGCCGCCGGCAGCGGGGCCCGGATCACGCTGACAGAGGAAATTGACGAGGGTGTCGGCGGCGCCGATTTTCTGTATACCGATGTCTGGCTCTCGATGGGCGAGCCGCCGGAGCTGTGGGCGCAGCGCATTGAGCAGCTCCTGCCTTACCAGATCAATGCCGACGTGATGCGGCGCAGCGGCAACCCCAATGTGAAGTTCATGCACTGCCTGCCGGCCTTCCACAACCGCGAAACGACCGTAGGCGAGGACATCTACCAGCGATTCGGCATCGAGAGCATGGAAGTCAGCGAAGAAGTTTTCGAGTCGGAAGCGTCTATCGTCTTCGACGAGGCCGAGAACCGCATGCACACGATTAAGGCGATCATGGTGGCTACCCTGGGAGATTAAGCGGCGCGCCGTAGGACAATTATGCTAGTTTGCCCTACGGGCACGCTCGCTGTCTTGCGCTCTCTATGGAAAGGTTTCCCTCAACCAGCTAATGACATTCAGGACGCCGGGCGTGATCCGCCGCGCCCGGTTGGGATAATCATCATCCTCGTCGCAAACCTGGCAGTGCTCCCATACCTCGACCATGGCCACCACGGGATAGGTGGCGCTGCCGGGAATCTGGGGCGGGTCCCAATAATGATAAACGGCGCTGCCGCTGTGGCCGGCGCTCAGGTCACAAGAGTTGCGGATGATGCGGTTCCAGCCGTTAGATAAAGGCTCCAGGTAGTCCCCCATGCTACACAGGCCGGTATGGCCGTAGAGGCGCGCCTTCTGGCAGTTCGCCGGCTGGTTGCTGAAACCGGCGCATTTTGGATAGCCGCGATTGAGGTTGTCTTCAACATTGAGCGCGCCGGCCGGACGGGCCACATAGCCCATCCAGCCCGTTAGGTCGCCGAGGCGATCAGGAATCACGATCAGGCCGATATCCCACTTGGAGCAGGCGAGTTTTTCGGCCGTGGTGGCCGTCGTGGCGTCCTCGCACTGGGTGCGCCATTCTGACTGGGTCCAATACCAACGCACGGGATCACCCGGATCGGGGTTTGGATCTATGACGGATTCCCCGTAGGGCAAGGTGCTCACGCCGTTGCGGCCGGGGGCGACATCGAATGTGTACCAGACGTTGGTGCCCATCCGGTTGATGCAGTGGGCGGCCGTGATCAGATGGCGCGGCCCAATCAGCGTACCGGTGCAGTTCGAATTATCGGGATCGCTGCCGCCCGTTGAACTGAACTGAGCAATCGCTCGCCAGGGCCATAACGTCGTCGGCGTGCGGATGATGCGCGAGTCGCTGCCATTGCTCCAGCCCGTCCTTGCCGTTGACGAAGAAGTGTCGTTGGCGGCGAAAGGCAGGAACAACCGCAGCAGCAGCTCCAACGATTGCGGATTTTCAACCGGTTCTGTGGCCTGGGTCTCACCCATCGCGTCGCGCTGCGTATGTATATCCTCCAACATCTTTGGCCCCATGGTCACTTCGTATTCCCATAAGTTACCCGTATTGAAGACGTGATAGACCTGGCCTTCGGAGGGAACTTTATCCACCGGCCGTTCAACCGGATCCGGTACGCCGCGCGCTGTATCTTCGCCCCTAAAGCCGTCGTCTCGCGGCGGGTCCGCCAGCTCCCCTTTACCTATCACGCGTACCGAGAGTTGATCGCCAAAACGGGCGACTGACTGCGGCGGATTGGGCGCGGATATGAATTCAACCAGACACAGCAGGCCATAGGGATCGTCAGGGGTGGGCGTGCAGCCATCCTGCGCACGAAGTGAAGGTGAAAAAATACTCAGCAAGACCAACAGGGAGATGAGCAAGAACAGGGTACGGTAAGGAAATGCAGAACGAGGCACAACAGTTTTCTCCTTGCACCGGAGCGTCATTTCTGCGGTGCGCAAGGCAGCCGGCGGCGCCGGGCTCAGAAGCGAACAGCGTGATGTTGATCGTATCATAACATATTTGTCAACCTTGCCTTGACCCGTTGTTAACCCTTATCCCTGTTTTGGCGTACAATCCCGGCTGTCTGACGCCGCCCGAATGACGATCAGCCGCCACTTATTGATTCTTGGTTCCGCATAACCTGTACGCCTATGGACGGCCACCTAATTAACCCCTCTTTTGGTGTAGGCTCGGAAGCGGGCAAACTACGCAAGGTGCTGGTGCACCGGCCGGACTTGAGCCTGCGCCGCCTGACGCCTACCAATCATGACGAGCTGTTGTTCGACGATCTGCTGTGGGTCGAGCACGCCCAGCTTGAGCACGATGCTTTCACGGAGATCATGCGCGGGCACGGCGTGGAGGTTTATTACCTGGACCGGCTTATGATCGAGTCGCTGGAGGCGCACCCGGATGCCCAGCAGCGCATCGTGGAACGGGTGATCACGCCGCTGACAGTCGGTTATTCCCTCTATGATGAGCTGTACGAGCTGCTGCTGGATATGCCACCTCAGACGCTGGTCACGCACCTGATCGGCGGGCTGACGAAGGGGGAAGCGCAGGCGGCGTATGACTTTGGGGCGGCGGAAAGCAGTTCGCTGATCGCTGCCGCCTCGGATGAGGACGCGTTCCTGCTCCCGCCCCTGCCCAATTCGCTCTTCACCCGCGACTCCTCAAGCTGGATCTACAATGGCGTCACGTTGAACCCGATGTATTACCCGGCGCGACGCGCAGAGGCGGTCAACGTAGCCCTGGTCTACCATTACCACCCCCTTTTCCGCGAGGCGCAATTTGAGTTCTGGTACCCGCTTGACGGCCGTATGGACGACTACCAGGCCCTGGATTTCGGGCTCGCCTCGCTTGAAGGCGGTGACGTGATGCCGATCGGCAACAAGGCGGTTCTTATCGGCGTCAGCGAGCGCAGCAGCCCGCAGATGGTGGAAGCAGTGGCCGAAACGTTGTTCGCGCGCGGCGCGGCGGAACGGGTGATCGCCTGCCAGATGACGCGCGACCGCGCCCACATGCACCTGGACACGATCTTCACCATGCTCGACCGCGACGCGGTGACGGTGTATCCCAAGATCGTGAACAGCATCAACGCCTTCAGCATCCGCCCCAGCGACAAGGCGTGGGAATTCGACATTCGCGCCGAACGAAGTTTTCTGGAGGCGGTGGCCGACGCGCTGCAGTGCAAGAAGCTGCGTGTTATCCCCACCGGCGGTGACCAGTTTCGCCAGGCCCGCGAGCAGTGGGACGATGGTAATAACGTCGTGGCCCTGGAGCCGGGCGTAGTCATCGCCTACCGCAAGAACACGCGCACCAACCAGGCTTTTCGCGACGCGGGCATCGAGGTCCTGGAAATCGACGGCTTCGAACTCGGCCGCGGCCGCGGCGGCGGCCACTGCATGACCTGTCCCCTGCTGCGAGACGGCCTTTAGAATGATCAATGGCTCACAACCAATAGCCAGTGAACCATGGTGCGCAACTGCTTGAGCGGTAGATTTTATTCCGCACCTTGACCCGAGGACGATGGTAGTCGAGAGTAGCTATAATAACCGCGTACTTACGCTAATCGGAAAGAGAACACGGCCGCAAGGTATTTAAAGCACGAAACAGCCTTGTTGTTTCACTGCCAAGGGAATCGATTCAGGCGCTGGGCGTGCATGAAGGGAGCGAAGTTGCTGTTGAGGTCGACCCTGCGCAGCGAGAGGTTGTTATTGGGCCGGGCGAATCCTCCTTGGCGGGCATCGACGAATCATTCGCCCAGCAGGTTTCTGACTTTATCGAGCGCTACCGGCCCGCGCTGGAAATCCTGG
>JBJYWX010000081.1:0-3730 GCA_046259695.1 Promineifilaceae bacterium (SeqCode)
AGATAGCCATTTATCGTCACCACGCTTGGATCAGGGAATAGGGCTGACTGGATCAAGATACCTGTGGGCAGATCGACCGGCCTATTCAGCCCGAGCTCGGAATATGTCTGTGCCAGGGCATGCTCATAGCGTCGCAGGGCAGCCTGGGAAGTAACTAATCTCCCGTCCCCAAATGATGCAGGCATATTCCTGGATAAAACAATGATGGCGACAATCATAATTACGCCGATCACTGAAAACGAGACAGAAGCTAACCAGAGGCGGTCACGAGTCCCCTGATCAAAATGCAGCAGGACGCCGAGCACAAAGAAGAGGAAGAGGCCAGCTACTAGCACGATTGCTACCTGATAGTGCAGCAGCAGGTCGCGACCAAGCAAGAACTCGGATTCAGAAAGCTGCACTACCAATGCCCAATCCGTATTTACAACTGGAGTGAAGAAGTTCCACACCTCCTCGGTCTGCGCGCGGCGTCGTATGGATACCGTATCGCCTGCCAGCGCACGTCTCGCGGCCGCCTGGAAATTCTCATCTTGCAGTTCTTCATCTTCAAAAATATTCCCTTCTACCACGCGCTCGGGGATAGGGTGAGATAACCAAGCACCGGTCGGAGCATAAACTGCTCCAAAACCGGTCAGACCCAGATCCAGGTCCGCAACTAAGCTGCGCATGCCTTCCAAAGAATAATCTGTCGCCACTACCCCGATTGGTTCTCCGCTCTGATCTTCCGGCGAACTGAATGGCATACCGAATTCTATCAAGACGCGGCCCGCACCGGCGGCGAGGAAAGGATCGGTCCAAGTGGGCCCGGAGTGGATAGGGCTGTAGTACCATTCAGTTTGCGCTGCAGCGGCGTCTCCGGAAGGCGGTAATGTGTAGTCGTATCGTGATTCACCGACTTGCGTCTGCAGTGCTCCCGACTCATCCCGCCAGACATAAACCAGGAAGAGATCGTAATCCGTGCTGTATTCGCCGCGACCAAACGCGACGGTAATCCCATCCAGTCCAGGTTCCAGCGCCAACAATCCTTTCAATCTTTCTTCGATGTCATCATAGGCTAGCGTTCCGTCGGTCAGGTCCCTGGCAAGATCCTCGGTAATGGTCTTTGCGAGCGTAAAATCTCGTTCCAGTTGTTCAGCCGCGGCAATCGCCTGACTGCTGGCGCTCTCAAAAGCCTCATTGGTGAGAGCTCGGCTCATCGACCAAGAACGGACGATTAAACCAAGTAACATTAGACCAAACAGGAGCGTCAGGAGAATAAATGCCTTGCGCCAGAATCCGCCTTTCTTTTTGCCGCTGTCCGGCCCATCACCGTAGGCATAGCTAGTTTCTGCAGCCATATGGTTCCCGCTTCAATACAACATAAGTTACCGATTGCGACGCGGTGTACTGTTATTCATGCATTATAGCGAGTGAACCGCCGTCGCGGTACTGTTTCGAGAGCGAAAATGCATCTTAAGAAGTCAGATAGGATATCCGGTATGGTACAAGGAGTGCGTTACAATTCTTCACTGTGTTATCGACCAAGTTAACGATACAGACGTCAGGCGTTTCTTGGCCCAATCTTCACGGAGCCTTGAAATAGCGCCGTGAATAGATTAATCCTTCTGGCTTTCGGCTTGCTTGTTATTGCTTTGTTAATCCTGGCTGTGCCCATCATGATTGGCGCTTTGCCGGACCGCTATGTTATGCGTATCCCGAAACCGTTTCAGAAGTACGGGCTCCCGGAGAATACAGTCGCCCTTCTGCCCACGGTTGATTCGCCCTTGCCCGCCGCAACCTTGCTCGCGAGTCACCCTGCTGCGCCACGCAGCGCGCAGGCGGCAACAATGCCAGCGCAGAATACGGTAGTCAGAACGCCGCAATCAACCGAGACACAAGCTGTCGTAACGCTCGTGGCTACAGCTCAAATGACAGAGACGCCAACTGCTTCACCATCGCCATCACCTTCACCAGAGCCGACAGTCAGCTTGCCACCAATACCGGAAAATGCTCGCCTGGAAGGTTTCCAACATGTATTTCAGACCTGGAACAACTGTGGTCCAGCCACACTGGCCATGGCACTGAGCTATTTTGGCGACCGGGTCACACAGGATCAAACGGCTGCTGTGTTGAAGCCGAATCCCGAGGATCGCAACGTTAGCCCGCAAGAAATGGCAAGTTATGTCAATGAAGAGACCGGCCATAGCGCTCTTTGGCGTGCCAATGGAACGCTCGATATGCTCAGACGGCTGATAGCCGCGGGCGTTCCGGTAATTATCGAGACTGGAATCGAGCCACCTGGGGAGTTTCGCTGGCTGGGCTGGTATGGCCACTACCTACTTCTCGTCGCCTATGATGACTTGCAGGGCAACTTTTGGGTGTACGACTCTTGGTTTGGCACTAGCGAGGAACCTCTGCAGAACGCCAACCCAGACGGCCGGATACTGACTTACGAAGAATTGGCTGAGGGCTGGCCTCAGTTCAATCGCAACTTCATCGCCCTATTTGATGAGGAGCAGAGTGCCGCCGTTTCAGATATCGTGGGCGAGGCGATGACGGATGCGCGCATGTGGGAAATCGCCCGTGACCGGGCGCTCGCGGATATTGAAACCAATCCAGAAAATGCTTTTTACTGGTTTAATCTTGGCACCAATAATGCTGCGTTGGGCAATTATGAAGATGCGGCAGGCGCCTTCGACCAGGCGCGCGCCATTGGTCTTCCATGGCGCATGCTGTGGTACCAGTTTGGTCCTTATGAGGCTTATCTGAACACAGGCCGTTACGAAGACGTCGTGCTTCTAGCAGACGTCACATTGGAAGACCGGCCGTATTTTGAGGAATCCTATTACTATCGAGGATTAGCCCTGGCTGAACTGGGTGACCACGATGCCGCCGTGAACAATCTTGAACAGGCGGTTCGCTTTAATCCTAATTTTTCGCCGGCCCAACAGGCGATGGACTGGCTCCAGAACAGAGCAGACGTATATGAATAGACGAACTCGCAACATCATTTTACTTCTGGTGGGCCTGCAAATTGTGCTTATTGGAGGTCTCCTCGCACTACCCACGGCTGTTCAGGCGGTGCCCGGACGTTATCGGGTCGCCCTGGCGGAACGTAATCCACTGCTTAGCGATATTGCTGAAGGTGTCATGGAGGCCGTAGCGCCCGTTGCCACCGCCCTCCCGGCTCCATCTGCCACAGACCCCGGCGCTGAAATCGACATTGCTGCGCTAATAGCCAACAACAGTGAAGCGGTCGCGGTGGCTACGGTCACGCCGACTTTGGCTGATCTGGAACCCGCGGCCCCCATCACCAACGTGAACACGGAAGGCAGCATGAGCATTGCCAGCGATTCGACGGAAGCGATTGCTGAAGAAACCTTTGCGCCCACTATTGCGGCGCCCACGGCCACGGCTACGCCCTCACCAACTCCAACCCCTCTACCGTTACCTGAAAGCCATATCATTGAAGGGCTCGTGGCCGTGCAGCAAACCTTCAACAACTGTGGACCTGCCAACCTCACCCAGGTGCTCAATTACTATGGTGACGAAATCACCCAGGCGGACGTAGCCGCCTATCTCAAACCAAATCCAGAAGACCGCAACGTCAGTCCGTGGCAGATCGCTGATTATGTTAACGAGCAAACACCTGGCTTCAATGCAATCGCCCGTAGCGGCGGCACACTGGAGATGATCAAGCGCTTTGTTGCCGCCGGATATCCGGTGGTGATCGAAAAAGGATATGAACTGC
>JBJYWX010000082.1:0-14577 GCA_046259695.1 Promineifilaceae bacterium (SeqCode)
GGCGCGCGGCGCCTGAGCAGCCATTTCGTGGCCTGCAGTGGTTTGCCTTGAGTGCACTAGCCCTGCTGGCAATTTCCTGGTTCCATCGTTCTAGTTCATCGCCGGTTCGATCATGGCGTTGGCCATCCCCGGCAGCCGTGCCTCGCCGCCGTTTCCTATCTTTGCCTGCCCTTCTGCTCGCCTTTGTCGCTTATCGCCTGGCGCTGCCAAATACGATGAGCGCTTTCTTGCCCTTGGCGCTGTGGTCCGGCGCGATCCTGCTCGGTTTTTATAGTCTCGACCTGGGGCCGGCGCGACAAAATGACGCGGTCCGGCGCACGTTACCGGAGCGCGAGGAACGATTGACAGCATTTAAGATATCCGTCTTACTCTTCCTGATAGCCCTGCTGCTACGCGTCTATGATCTGGCCCACCTACCCTTTATTTTGAATGGGACAGAGGCAAGCATGGGCTTGAGCGCACTCGATGTACTGAACGGTCTGCAACACAACCCGTTTAGCACGGGTTGGCTCACCAATCCAACATTGCCGTTCTTCCTGCAGGCGATCCCCCTGGCTCTGTTCGGGCCAACCACGGCAGCGATACGTTTGCTCTCCGCCTTCGTCGGCGCGCTTACGGTACCGGTTATTTTCCTCATCGGCCGCCGGCTGTACGGCCGCGGCGCCGGCCTGGCCGCAGCTGTCCTGCTCATGGGCTCTCACTTTCATATTCACTACAGCCGTTCCGGCCTGACAAATGCCTGGGACGGCCTGTTTGTCCTTCTTGCTTTGGGCCTGATCGCGGCAGCCTGGCAGAAGCCCGCCCCCGAGGCGCGGCGCACGTGGCTCCTGGCCGGGCTGTTCACCGGCCTGAATGCTTACCTCTATACAAGCTCGCATCTTTTGCCCATCATGCTGGCTGCACTGGCCTTGTTGGTTATTTTGTTCGACCGTGCCACACTTCGTAAACAGTGGCGCAATGTATTAGCAACAGCCATGTTGACCCTTATTGTGGCCCTGCCGCAAACCCTGTTCTACCGGGCCAATCCCGGCATCTACATGGAACGGGCCAATGCACTGGGTATTCTAAGTAGGCAGACCGGATGGTTAAATGAAGAGACGCTGCGCAGCGGCGCGTCACAGTTTGAGGTACTGGCCGGACAATTCTGGCGCGCCGCGCTGGCCTTTAACGCTACGCTCGACACCGGCACCTCTTATGGACCGCTGGTACCCCTACTTGACTTCGTTTTCGGCGCGCTCTTTATCCTCGGGCTGATCCTGGCTCTCTTCCGTTTGCGCCGGTTATCGTACAGCATGTTGGTGATATGGGTCGTTGTGACTATCGTATTTGCCGGCGCGCTGCTCCTGGACCCGCCGGAAAGCAGGCGTCTCATCATCGCAATGCCAGCCGTATGCCTCCTGGCTGCGATCGCGCTGCGCGACTTGGCGGCGGCCCTGTTCAGTGACCGTTCTGCGGCTGGTGAAGGGGCGGCCTCTTTGCGAAATACTGTCCTAGATGCGCCCGTTGCCACGGCGATCATACTCACCGTGTGCATTGCCATCGCCTTGAGCAGTACAGCCTATTACTTCGGCAGCTTTCGCAGTGAAAACCATTTCGCTGACCGCAACACAGAAATTGCCAATGGTGTAGCGGATTATCTCAACGAGTTGGACGGCCAATGGATCGCTCAATTTTATGGGCCGCCCTACATGTATGCCGATTTTCCTACGATTCCTTTCCTGGCCCGTGGTTTCACTTCTGGCGAGAACCTGTTTGATGTGCCGGAAGGAGGTATGCCTTCAGCAGGCAATGAGCGCAGCAATCAGGTCTTCTTTTTTGTCCCCGAACGTCTCGGCGAACTCGAGCAGCTTCGTGCAGTGTACCCGTCAGGAACAGAACAAACTCTTTCCGGCTACTACGCTGATCCGCTCTTTACCGTCTATCAAGTAACGGGCAATCCATAGCGTAACCAGCTGCACCACGTATAGTATTGTGGCTGAAAATATGATACGGTATTGGCAGAAATGAGCAGCAAAATTGAAGAACCAGGTACGGCCGAAGAGGTGCCAGCGGCACCACTTTATTCGGCGAACGAAGCTGTCTACTCGCCACTTTGGGGACCAAGCACCAAGCTAGTCATCGTTGTTTTTGGTTTAATCCTCTTTGCCATAGCGGCCTGGCGTTTTCAAGGACTCATTATTCTCGTTACGGTCGCTGCCGTGATCGCTTACATCCTGAACCCTCTGGTAGTGGCCGTCAACGAGCGAACCCGCATTTCCCGTGGATGGGTCATTCTGGCGATCTATCTTGCCCTGGCAGCGGCGCTGGTCGCTTTCTTCGTTTCCCTCGGGGTGGCCGCCTATGATCAGGGAACCGATTTCATCAACCAGGTTCCACAGCTCATCGATCAGATATTTTCGTTATTTGAGTCGCTGAATGAACAGAGCCAGGCGATCGTCCTGTTTGATCGATTCAGTATCGAACCAATAAACCTCCCCTGGGAGAGCATAACCAATCAACTGCTCGGGTTAATTCAGCCCACAATCAGTACGAGCGGTGGATTCGTCGGGCAGCTGGCCCAAAGCACCTTACGCAGCGTCGGCAACTTTCTTTTTGTATTCGTCATTTCCATCTACCTGATCTTTGAAGCGCCAAATGTGCGTAGCTACCTGCAGGATTTGGCCACGCAGCCGGGCTACCAATCCGATGTGGAGCGCATGGCGCAGGAATTCAGCCGCATCTGGAGCGCCTATTTGCGTGGGCAAGTAATTCTGGGCGTGGTCATCTTCTTGGTAGTATGGCTTGGCCTGACACTCCTTGGGGTGCGCAATGCCCTGGCCCTGGGTTTCCTTGCTGGCTTACTCGAATTTGTGCCAACCATAGGCCCAATCGTCAGCACCCTCATCGCCATTTCGGTAGCCTTCTTTCAACCCACAAACCCATGGGGCCTCGCCGGCTGGCAGTTCGGGCTGATGGTGCTGATCTTCATGATCCTCGTCCAACAGGTTGAGAACAACGCTTTGGTTCCGCGAATCGTGGGCAACGCTCTGGACCTGCACCCTCTAATCGTCATTATCGGCGTTTTCATGGGTGCGTCGCTGGCCGGGGTTCTTGGCGCCATTCTTGCCGCGCCGCTGCTGGCCACGTTGAAGCTGCTCGCCATCTATACGTGGCGCAAGTTATTTGATATGCCCCCGTTTCCCACGCCTGATCCCGTTCTCGATCCCCTAACCGAACCCCTTGAGACGGCCGTGGTATCCGACACCGCGCCCCAATCACAGCCACCTGCCGCGAGCACAGAGCTCGAGTAAAAACACCTGCGTGGACTATTGACAAACCGCCGGCGGCGATCAATAATGCCGTTAACTGGTAAGACCACTTACCAGTATACGTCGATGGATAAATGGTCCGCTCCCCCCCGCCCCAATACCTACGCGGAAAAAATGCTCATTTCTGCAATTCTTGACGGCAGCTTCTCCCCGGGTGACACGCTGCCGGGCGAGCGCACGCTGGCCCATGAGCTTGGCATCACCCGGCCCACATTGCGTGAGGCAATTCAACGTCTGGCACGTGACGGCTGGCTCACAGTCAGACAGGGCAAACCAACCGTGGTTAATGATTTCTGGCGCGAAGGGGGACTGAACGTCCTGAACACGCTCGTACATCACGGCGGCGAACTGCCGCCAGGATTTGTGACCCACCTTCTTGAGGTGCGCTTACAACTGGCTCCGGCCTATACAAAGGAAGCAATCGCCCGCGAACCGGCAGCGGTGGCCACTTTTACGGCTGGGCATGTTTCGCTCGGCGATGATGCACCAAGCTTTGCTCGTTTTGATTGGGATTTACATCACCTGCTTACGGTTTCCTCCGGCAATCCCATATACACGCTCATCCTTAACGGGTTCAACGAGTTCTATGAGGAACTGGCGCGTATCTACTTTGTACCTCCGGCCGCTCGAACACGCTCGCGCCATTTTTACGCCGCACTCTTTGACGCAGCTAACGCCCAGGATTCGCAACGAGGCGAGGCTATCTGCCGGGAGACGATGGCAGATAGCATAGTTGTTTGGCACCAGGCACGTAGCGCAGAACGGTACGGTGGGATCAAGTCCTTTGATAAGGAGTCCTATAGCGAGCAGAACTAGGTGGCAGTATGCGACGTTGGAATGGTTGGGGCGATGATACGATCCAGTACCCACTCAGCGCAAAAGCGGCGGCCTTTCTTCAGGCCGCCATTGGCCCGGGGACGCCTCAGGACGAGATACCGCTGCCCAACGTAGTGGCGCGTGTCCCCCCTTCAAGGCTTGCACCTCACGCGCTGGTCTCAACGGACGCATACCAGCGCCTTCTGCACGCGCGCGGTCAAAGCCTGCCGGATTGGGTTGCTTTACGCAGCGGACGGATAGAGGCATTTCCCGACGGCGTTGCCTTTCCAAGAAGCTCACAAGACATTGCAGAATTGATGAGCCACGCAGCTAGAACGGGCGCGGCCCTGATTCCCTACGGCGGCGGCACCAGCGTGGTGGGGCACATTAATCCGCTGGCAGATGGTAAACCCAGCATCACCGTCAATATGCGCCGCCTCAATCGCCTGGCTTCGTTTAGCGAGGTAGATCAATTAGCCACTTTTGGTGCAGGCGTTTCCGGGCCGGAACTCGAGGCTCAGCTGCGTGCTCATGATTACACGCTAGGTCATTATCCACAGTCATTTGAGTATTCCACATTGGGCGGCTGGATAGCAACCCGTTCCGCAGGCCAGCAAGCACTGTTATACGGCCGTATCGAAGATCTATTCGCCGGTGGAACTGTCGTGACGCCGGCCGGCGAGTTAACGCTCGCCCCTTTTCCGGCTTCCGCTGCCGGGCCTGACTTGAGGCAAATGGTGCTCGGCTCCGAAGGCAGGATCGGTTTTATCACCGAAGCAACAGTCCGCGTTGCGCCACTTCCAGCTTCGGAACAGTTCTTGGGCCTTTTCTTTCCGGATTTCGTTGCGGGCCAGGCTGCCGTGCGCAAGATGGTGCAGGCACAGCTACCCTTGTCGATGCTGCGCCTCAGCACGGCGTCTGAAACGGAAACCACGCTGGCCATGGCCGGCCACGAGCGCCTGCTGGGATTGATGGGTACCATGCTCAAGTTGCGCCGCGTGGAAGAAGGACGTGCCCTACTTATTGCGGGCTTATCCGGCACAGAACGAATTGTGGCAGCGGCGCGACGGGCCGCTTTAGAGATTACCGGCAATTGGGGGGCTGTGAATCTTGGCCAGATGGTCGGCAGGCAATGGCTCAAGAGCCGGTTTCAAACACCCTACCTGCGCAATACGTTGTGGGCGATGGGCTACGCTGTCGACACATTGGAGACAGCCGCGCCCTGGCATCGTATCGATACCATACTGGAAGCTATTGAATCGGCACTCAGCCACACGCTTGAAGATGAGGGAGAACGCGTTCATCTCTTCTCGCACATCTCGCACCCATACAGCAGCGGCGCCAGCGTCTACGTGACCTACATTTTCCGCGTCGCCAGCGAGCCGGAACTATCGCTCCAGCGCTGGCACAGGCTAAAGACGGCCGCCAGCAGGGCAATAGGTTCAAGCAGAGGCACGATAAGCCACCAGCATGGCATCGGGCTCGACCACCGGCCTTACTTAGCGGCGGAGAAGGGTCCGTTGGGTATGGATGTTCTGGCCCAGGTAATGGCCTGCGTCGATCCAAGCGGGCTCATGAATCCTGGCAAATTGTTGAAGACGGAATAGGCACTTGTTTAGATAAGAACGCCTGTAGTTCCGCGTGGGCAGAAAGAGTATGTGGATCCAACATTGGCGCAACACGATATGGGCGGACATTGCCCAGGAATGGGACCTGATCATCGTAGGGGGCGGCATTACCGGCGCCGGCATACTGCGAGAGGCGGCGCGCCTGGGGCTTAGGGCGCTGCTGGTGGAGCAAGCGGACTTCGCCTCTGGTACCTCGAGCCGCTCCTCGAAACTGGTACATGGTGGTTTGCGCTACCTCAAAGAAGGGAAGATTAGGCTGACCCGCGACGCCGTCCGTGAACGTGAACAACTGCTGCAGGATGCCCCCGGTCTGGTAGAGCCGCTTGATTTCTTACTTGCCACCTATGACGGTGAACATCCCGGCCGGTTGGTCTACACCGCCGGTCTGACGATCTATGATCTGTTGGCCCTGCGCTGGAGCCATCGTTATTACAGCGCGCAGGACTTCAGGCTAATGGCTGGTCAGCTCACACCAGAAGGTCTCGAAGGCGGTTTCCGCTATGGTGATGCCCAAACTGACGATGCGCGGCTGGTTCTTAGAGTCATACGCGAGGCAGTTAGAGCTGGGGCAACGGCGATCAACTATACGCGAGCAGAGAACCTGATCAGAAAAGAGGGTGGGCGCGTCGTCGGTGTGAACCTGAAGGATCTCGTTCTAGATCGAGAAGCGACGGTCTCAGCCAGGCTTGTCGTTAATGCCTGCGGCGCCTGGGCCGATGACCTGCGCGTACAAAGCGGCAAGGAAAAGGCAATTCGACCCCTGCGGGGCAGCCACCTCATCTTCCCGGCCTGGCGTCTTCCCGTGGCACAGGCGGTTAGCTTTCTTCATCCGCTGGATAAGCGCCCGGTCTTCCTCCTGCCCTGGGAAGGTGTCACGCTGCTCGGCACCACGGACGAAGATCATTCCGACTCACTCGATTGCGAGCCGCACATTTCGGGTCCGGAGGTCGCCTATCTAATGCACGCAGTTACTGCGCGCTACCCCGGCTCAAACCTGGGGCTTGAAGATATTATCGCTACCTTTGCCGGCGTCCGGCCGGTAATTGGCAGCGGTCGCGCCAAGTCATCGGAGGAGTCACGTGATCATGTAATCTGGCATGATAACGGCCTGCTCACCGTTACCGGCGGAAAGTTGACCACCTTTCGTCTGATCGCCGAGGACGTGCTGCGTGAAGCGGGTAGCTACTTCGAAGAGATGCCAGCTATTGAGACAGAGACACCCATCCTAGATCCCGTGCCTGCCCTGGAGTGGGCCGGCTCGTTGGGAAACAATTACAATATAAATCGCTTGCTAGGCCGGTATGGGTCGGAAGCCGGCAGTATGCTCAATACCGCGCAGCCTGGCGAGCTGGAGCAGATACCTCTCACGAATTATCTTTGGGCCGAACTTCGCTGGGCGGCGCGTGCAGAAGGGGTCGTTCATCTTGAGGATCTACTTCTGCGGCGCGTGCGACTGGGACTGCTGCGGCCAGATGGCGGTACCGGCATTATGACACGCATTCGCAGTATATGCCAGCCCGAACTCGGTTGGAATGACAGCCGCTGGCGAGAAGAAGAAGAGGCCTATCTCTCGCTGCGCGCGCATTACTACGGGCTGCCGCCGCGCGATACCATCCCTTCATGGGAGCCTGGTCCTCGAGCAGCCAGTCAGCTGCAAATAAGCGTCAGGAAAGAGCATGATTGGCGTATATGGACGGGTGTGTTCAGTGCCACATTTGTGGTACTGTTAGCCTCGTTGACGCTGCTGTTTTCCCGCCGCTTGCTGCGGCGACCCGCCTAGCGTGCCGGAAAGCACGGTGGTTTGACCGAGTACGGCGCCAGACCCATAGAGGTCTTGTTTTGGTAACCTCAGCGTGAGTAACGTTTATCAACGATTTCTATTCCCAATCCTGAAACATAGTGACGCGGAAACGGCACACGACGGCACCATTGCCGCTCTGGCGCGTGCTCAGGCCGTGGGGCCCGGCCGGGCAATCCTGCGCCAGATTGCCGGGCGCGTGCCGCACAAGCCTCGTAAGCTATTTGGGCTGGAATTTCCCAACGTACTGGGCGTCGCCGCCGGGTTTGACAAAGAAGGCGAGGTGGCGGAGGGACTGGCCCTATTGGGTTTCGGCCATATTGAAGTGGGAACTATTACGCCACAGCCACAAGAAGGTAATCCTCGGCCGCGCATCTTTCGCCTGCCTGAAGACCAGGCGATCATTAACCGTATGGGTTTTCCGAGCAGCGGTATGGAAGCCGCGGCCGGACGATTGCGTTCGCTGGCGCGGATTCCTCGCTCTTACGTCGTAGGCGTCAGTCTCGGCAAGCAGAAGGAAACCCCACTGATCCTCGCCGCCAATGACTACGTGCAGGTTATGAAGGCCGTTTTCCCTTACGCCGACTACCTGGCGATCAATGTGAGCTCGCCCAACACGCCGGAGCTGCGACGTCTGCAGAGCCGCGCCTACTTGAGTGACTTATTAGGGGCGCTGGCGTCAGAGAACAAACGTCTGGCTGCGGAACAACATATCAAGCCTCGCCCGCTGCTGGTAAAGATCGCGCCGGACCTGCACAATACGGAACTGAATGACATTCTACAGGCGGCGCTGGACAATGAGCTTTCTGGCATTATCGCCACCAATACGACAGTCTCCCGCCCAGCTCTAAACAGCGAGCTGAAGGAAGAGAGCGGTGGCTTGAGCGGTAAGCCGCTTGGCGATCGCAGTCTGCAAGTCATCGATCTAATTGCCCGCGAAACGGGCGGCAGCCTGCCGATCATGGGTGTCGGCGGCATTGCGACGGCCGACGATGTCCGTGCGCGCTTGGATGCCGGCGCCTCCCTGGTTCAACTTTACACCGCGCTCATCTACGAAGGACCTGGGCTGGCCGGCCGTATCCTGCGTGAGCTTGCCGCAGACCAACCGCAGGCACAGGTATAATGGAGACCATGAACAGACGTGTGGAGGCCAGAGTCACCGGATTAGTGCAGGGCGTTTCGATGCGCCATTATGTGCGCCGTGAAGCGCAGCGCCTGGGTCTTACCGGTTGGGTCGCCAATCGCCCGGATGGTTCAGTAAAAGTGATAGCCGAGGGCGCGGAACCTGCGCTTAATTTGTTTGTCGCCTTTCTGCACAGCGGTTCACCCTATGCCAGTGTCGATGACGTGGAGGCCGACTGGCTTGAAGCTACTAATGAGTTCAGCAGCTTCTCGGTAAGGTTCTAGATGTTTGAAGATGATGATCAGCTCGGCCGTCAGCGGCTGGCGTGGGCAGTCCTTATCGGAAGTTTTGCTCTTTGTATACTGATCGGCATCACCGTACCGATTAGCGCCAACGCCTACATTCGCAGCGCCACACAGGACCTGGTCACGACTGTCCAGGCCAATGAAGGCACCGTAGGAATAGATGATGCCAACGGCGTGCGCCGGGCGGTGATTGCCGGCGAAAACGCCGAAACAGTAGATCCTGGGTCAAGTATCCTGACCGACTCGACGGCTACAGCGCTGCTCTATATATCGACGCCGGTCGAGGAGAATTTACTGGCGCGCTTGACCGTTGATGGCAATTCCACCGTACGGCTGGAACGAGCCACTGCGCCGCGCTTTGGCTGGAGTAATGCGGACAATATCAACTCGGCCGACTATGAATTAGAAAGCGGTCGCCTGCGGGTCAGCCTGCTCGAGGCGGAAGAGGGCGAAACACCGCTTTCCATCAACTTTTTTACGCCGCAAGGCCAGGTTACAATCAACGAGGCGGGCCAATATGCCGTAGAGGTAAACAATCAAGCCACACTAGTCAGCGTACAAGAAGGCGCAGCGGAGATCGTCGCCCAGGAAAACGCGCTGCAACTGGCAGCAGGAGAGCGCGCGGAGATTCCAACTGGGCAGATGCCACAGGGGCCGCTTACCCCGGAACGCAATCTGATTAAGAACGGTGATTTCTCCGAAGGCTTCAACCATTGGGCGGAATATACTTGGCGCGTTGAGCTGCCGGACCAGCCCGGCGGCAAGACACAGGTCACGCGCGAAAGCGGTGAGCCGATTCTTCGCTTCGAGCGCCAGGGAACCGGCCATGCCGATGCGCGCGTGCAGCAGTCAATTAATCAGAACATTGCCAATATTGACTCTTTGAGATTACTACTTACCTTACGCATTGTGGAGCAGAGCCTGGGCGTATGTGGGGTGCAGGGCAGTGAATGCCCGCTATTTGTGCGCGTCAATTACATTGACACAAACGGCGTCAGCCAGACTTGGCAGCATGGATTCTACGCCAGCGGAGAAGTGGACGACAATCTGACGCCGGGCGCTTGCGTTTCCTGCGCGGTTATCCAGCGCAATCATGAAAGAACACAGCTGGGCCAGGAGTATTTCTATGATACCGACTTTCTTGAAGAGCTGGCACGTCAGGGCGCTCTCCCGCCGCGCCAAATCGAAAGCATCTCCCTGGTCGCTTCAGGTCATAGTTTTATAACCGATGTAATGGATGTAGCCCTGATCGCCAACTGATTACGCTTCGTCAAAACCGAGTCGGCGCTCCTTGAGCGATACATAGCGACGGTGCCCAATCACCAGATGGTCCAGCACGCTGATGTCCAGCAGGTCGCCCGCTTTAACCAGCTGGCGCGTCACGCTGATATCTTCCGGCGAAGGCGAGGGATCACCAGAAGGATGGTTATGGGCGACGATCACGGCCGCAGCATTAGCCCGGATAGCTTCGCGAAACAGCTCCGCTATGCGTATCACCGAAGTATTGAGACTGCCCTGGTAGATCGTTGGCATGCCCAGAACTTCATTGCGCGTGTTAAGAAGAATGACGCGCAGCTGCTCTTGTTCCAACAGCATCATCTCCGACATAAGCAGGTTGGCGGCATCGGCCGGTGAACTAACACGCGGTCGTTCAGCAGGCGTGGCTGCCATCAGCCGGCGTCCCATTTCCAGCGCCGCCTTGATTTCCGCAGCTTTGGCCACGCCAATGCCCTTAACAGTCGCCAGTTCATTGATTGAGGCGCGCGCCAGGCCAGGAAGCCCATCGAAATGAGATAACAATTGTTCCGCCAGGCGAAGGGCGCTTGTCCCCTGGTAGCCCATACGTAGTGTGATCGCCAGCAATTCGGCATTAGAAAGCGCTTTAGCGCCGACATAGGTCAGTCGCTCGCGCGGCCGGTCTTCTTCTGCCAGATCGCGCATCATCAGCACGTAGGCTACTTCGGAGTCGGTATTCATCATGATCCCCTGGTTTCACCAAACTTAACTGTCGGCGCTCTTAATCAGCATGACCAACTCGTCCCATTCTTCGGAAGTCAGGTGCAGCGTGATGCCCCCAAGCGCCACATGAAAATAGTACCCTTCATCATCTTCCTCGCTGCGCCAAACTGCGTAATTGTCTGTTTCAGCAATAATGCCGGTATCCATTTCATCTTCGTCCATGCTTTCTTCCCCGTTATAGTTGCGACGCCTTCTAGCAAAGGCACATTAACCGCTATTGTATGTCCAGGCGACGCGACAAGCCATAAATATCGGACGGCCGGCGATCCTGCTATAATGGTTTGCGCTGATGGTAATTGAACCGCGCCTAAAGAGTACAACGGCGGCTATCGACATTTATGTTCGACTAGCCCAGTTTCCTATCCTGGCTGACCGCATACGCGTGCGCATGCGCGAGGAGTTATTTCAGCGCGGCATAGTAAGCCAGGAAC
This sequence comes from Promineifilaceae bacterium (SeqCode), assembly GCA_046259695.1. Classification (GTDB taxonomy): domain Bacteria; phylum Chloroflexota; class Anaerolineae; order Promineifilales; family Promineifilaceae; genus JAACFF01. Next base: position 11,429 of record JBJYWX010000082.1, read on the forward strand.
TGTTTGAGGCGGAGGTGCGCGAGGCCGCCATCGAGTCCCAACGGCGCGAGGGGCTGCTCGATCCGTTCAACCAGGAAGAAGCAAATCTGTGGCAAAAACGCAAAGAGCGCATTCGCGATTACCTTACGGACGCCTATTTCGCCTTTAACCTCGGCTACACTCTGCTCGACCAACTCATCCTGGAAGTGCGCGGCGATCAACCAGCTCCAACCATTCAGGGCGAACTGACTTTCAACCCGGAAATAGCCCCTTGGGAACTCCTGTTCCGCCAGGGCGAATTGTACGAGCAGCTACCAGAGGACGAACGGGAACATATAGAGCACCACCTCGAAGAAATTAAGGTAGTCTTGATTAAGCGCCTTATTAGTGATCAGCTACCATACATCGGCGTTGCTAAGAAGATTTTCAGCATTTCTGATCTGAGGCGCATCTACAGGCGGCGAATCGGCGCCGGCAAGATTGGCGGCAAAGCAGCCGGGCTGCTCCTGGCCTGGCGCATCTTGCAGCATGCTGTGGAGGAGGGTGAAGAGCTGGGCGCCGCCGTTAAGATTCCCGACTCCTATTTCGTGGGCACCGAGGTGCTATACGAGTTTCGCCTTAAGAACGAACTCGACCATCTCATGAACCAGAAATACCGGCCGTTAGCCGAGATTCGCGAAGAGTACCCAAACATTGTCGAGGCGCACTTGCAGGGCAAGTTTCCAGAAAAAGTCGTGGAGAGTCTACGCGAGGTTCTCGACCAATTTCAGGGCTCTCCTCTGATCGTTCGTTCCTCCAGCCTGTTAGAAGACAATTTTGGCTACGCATTCGCCGGCAAATACAACAGCTACTTCTGCGCAAATCAGGGCAGTGAGGAAGAGAATCTGGCCGAGCTACTGCGCGCGATCAAGCTAGTGTTTGCCAGCACATTGAACCCAGACGCTCTTCTGTACCGGCAAAAACAGCAGTTAATCGATTATGACGAGCGAATGGCCGTGCTCATACAGCGTGTGCGCGGCAAGCCTTACGGCGACTATTTCTTCCCTTCCTTGGCTGGCGTGGCTTTTAGCGAAAATCCTTTTCGCTGGAACCCAAAGATACGGCGTGATGATGGCTTTTTGCGTATGGTGTGGGGCCTGGGAACGCGGGCGGTCGATCGCGTGGCCAATGACTATCCGCGCATGATCGCCCTCAGCCATCCCCAGCTGCGTCCGGAGATGACGGCCGGCGCGATACGCCAATACTCCCAAAGTTACGTCGATGTCATCAACCTGAAGAGCAATCAGTTCGAGACCCGTCCCGTGCACGAACTACTGCATGCCGACTTCCCCGATTTACGCTACATCGCCTCTTTAGATCGCGGGGACTACGTGCAGGACATTCTCTCAATTGGCAATTTGAGTGAGGATGAAGAGTATATTCTGACATTCAACTACCTGACCCGCGACAAGCGATTCATCGGTATGATGCGCACGGCACTGGATCGCCTGGAAAAGGCGTACGGCCTGCCGGTCGATGTGGAGTTTACGGTCGAGATTGTCCCTGGCTATCCGCAGCCAGAATACAAGCTCCATGTTATTCAGTGCCGGCCGCTAAGCCAGCCGAAAGAAATAGAGCATTTGGAATTTCCTGAGGATGTACCTGAGAAAGACCTTTTGTTTAAGGCATATGAGCTCATCCCTGATGGGGGCACCGAAGGTATTCGCTACATCATCTTTGTCGATCCAGAGGCATATCGCCACTGCGAAGTTACGAACAAATATGCGTTGGGCCGGGCCATCAGCCGCCTCAATCGCCTTTTCGAAAACGATTCTTACGTCCTCATGGGTCCCGGCCGCTGGGGAAGCGTCAATATCGATCTTGGTGTGCAGGTCACTTACGCGGACATTCATAACACAAAGGTCCTGATCGAGATGGCAGTCGCGCATAACGGTCAGGTTCCTGAACTCTCCTATGGGACCCATTTCTTTCAAGACCTAGTGGAAGCGGGCATTTCCTCGTTACCTCTTCATATCGGTGAAGGTAAAACCGTGTTCAACTGGTCGTTCTTTAGAGACTCACCTAATGTATTGGCAGAAATTCAACCGGAAGATGCAGAACTGGCCCCCTTTCTGCGTGTGATAGATTTGGCCTCACTGCCGGGCAATAAGCGCCTGAACGTAATTATGGATGGCCGCAATGATCGCGCTATCGGCTATCTCGCCAAAGGCGAATGGCAGGATGTCATTCAGACCAATGTCTCACTGTCAAGGTTTTAGTAAGGGGAGATCTTAGTCATGGCAAACCCTCTTACAAGTAGATCATCACTACGAAGCATCACACCAACGATCGATGTCTATGTCAAGCTCGCCCAATACCCTATCTTGTGCGATACGATTCGCACGCGTATGCGCGAAGAACTATTTCGCCGCGGTGTCACCAACCAGGCCGACTTCGAGCGTGAGGTAAATGACATGGCGATTGTGTCACAGCAGCGCGAAGGGGTACTGGCACCCTATACACAGGAAGAAACGGATATTTGGGAGCTGCGCAAAGCGCGTATTCGTGATGTGCATACCGACGCTTATTTCGCCAACAGCCTTGGTATTGCTTTGCTCGAAATGATTATTGACCAGGTGTTGCAGGACCGCCCCACCCAGCCGGGCAGTACCGACCTGACGTTTAACCCGGAGATTGCGCCCTGGGAAATGCTGTTTCGCCAGGGTGAGCTATATGAGGCGCTTCCGGAGCCCCAACGCAAACCGGTGGAGCATCATCTGGAAGAAATCAAGGTCGTGCTTATCAAGCGCATGATGAGCGATCAACTGGCTTTCATCGGCATCGCCAAACAGGTTCTTAGCATCAGTGATTTACGCAAGGTATACCGGCGATTGATTGGCGGCGGGAAGATCGGAGGTAAGGCGGCAGGAATCGTACTGGCCTGGAAAATCCTCAGCCGCCGCGGCCCAGAGATAGGGCCGGATATCAGCGAAATGGTTAGCATTCCCGATTCCTATTTTATTGGTTCGCAAGTAATCTATGACTTCAGCGTATTAAACAATTTCGATCACTATATGAACCAAAAGTATAGGCCGGTGGACGAAATTCGCGAGGAATACCCGAAAATTGTGGCGGCTTATTTGCAAGGAAAACTCCCTGAATCGGTCGTCGACCGCCTGCGCGAGGTCCTC
>JBJYWX010000083.1:0-5123 GCA_046259695.1 Promineifilaceae bacterium (SeqCode)
CGCTATCCTTTAGCTCGGAAGCAATTTGCAACCCACTACTCCCCGGCAAATTGATGTCCAGCAGCACAACGTCGGGCTGCAGCATCTTAGTATTTGCAATTGCCTGCGGTCCGTCTGCCGCTTCGCCAACTACTTCTATTTGCTCATCTATGGAAAAGACGTCACGGAGTCCCTGCCGGAAAACAGGATGGTCATCAACAATTAGTACCGAAGTAACGGTCATGAGCTACAGCGAAGCTTCCTTTTTCACACGGCAAGTCCAGCGAGCCAGGCTATGTGCGGATCTTAACCAGGCAGTGCCTTAGTCAATCAGATGGGCGTAGTTGCTACAATCTTCAACCTGCATGCAGTATACCAAAATTGGATACCTACTTCCAATGGGCGGCATCAGGAATTTTGCAGGGGGCGACGCGCGTAGACGGTGAAAAGATCACCGAAGTTCAGGGGGAGAGGCACCTCGCTGAGATGAAGCCTCTCCAGCAGGGCAGCACTGTATTTTCCTAACGCGTCGTTAATACCGCCAAGGCGGCTGGCAACATACCCGAGCCTAAGGAATCTTCCCTGGACGCCCGACCACGTGACCTCGAAACCACAACGGTGCAGCATGGCTGCAAGCGTTGCCTGGCTAAAGTAGTAGATATGCATATCCATCAACCATGGCCAGCGGTGACCCATTAGGCGAGCGGTAAGGCTGCTGATGTCCATCGTATGGACGGCAAGCCAACCTCCATTGTTCAACAGATGATAAGCCTGGCGCAATTCCCCCGCGGGATCGGTAACGTGCTCAATAACATCCCACATGGTGATAACATCGAACTTTCGATCCACTAGTACCGGGCTAAACTGAGTTCCCTGGTACACGGGCAGACCGTCTTGTTGTGCACGGGCAACCGCCCAGTCCGAAGGTTCAATTCCTTCGGCATGCCAGCCATGTTTGCGAGCAATATCAACAAAAACCCCGATATAGGCGCCAACATCAAGCAAATGGCGGCCGTCTGCTGGTCCCGTGAACTTCTCCAGATCCAGCAGGTGTTTTTCAAAGGTCAGTTCTCTACCTGCACGTTCTTGCAGATAGAGATCATCCTCAACAGCGGTGTAGGCGGCGACCAGCTCATCCGGCGACCACTGGGGGTTGGCGTAAACGAGCCCACAGCGGTTACATTCGACGATTTGCGGGTGGCTGCCGTAGGCGGGGCTAGTGCAGCGAAATATATCTACTTCAGGCAGGCCCGGCGCCGCTGTCGTCCCAGGGAATCGCAGGTGCCAATCGTCGGCACCGCATAGGTTGCACTTGACCTCAACCATGAATGCTCAGCTCACACTCTACCGTTACGAGGATCAGTCAGCAGGCGACGGGCTGCGAGTCTGGAGATGGTATATTGGGCTTTTAAAACCTCGTTGCGCGAGATCTTGGTGGTTCCTTTACGGCGATCTTCAAAGACAATGGGCACTTCACCGATCTGCCAGTCTCGCCGCTGACACATGAACAGCATTTCGACGAGAAAAGAATAGCCGTTGGAGAATACCTGATCGAGGGGGATGGATTCCAGGACTCGTCTGTGATAAAGACGGAATCCAGCCGTTGTGTCATTTGCCTGCAGGCCCAAAAGGCCGCGAGCAGTGAAATTGGCGATCTTGCTGAGCCAAATCCTTTTCCAGGTGCAGTTCAGGGTTCCGCCCCCCGGAACATAACGCGAGCCTATGACTACATCTTTCTCTTCGCTCATGGCGATCATGGCCGGTATATAGCGAGGATTGTGGGAGAAATCCGCGTCCATGGTCATGACACGGGCAGCCTGCAGTTCGTCGATTGCGAAGCGGAAGCCTGAGATATAAGCAGTTCCCAGGCCGAGTTTTCCGGGCCGGTGCACAACATAGACGCGTTCGGGATCACGCCTGGACCACTCGTCCGCTTTTTGTCCCGTACCATCAGGAGAGTTGTCGTCGACAACAATGACACCGAGATTGACCGGCAGTTCAAGGAGCTGCGCGAGCAGATCGTCGATGTTGTCGGCTTCGTTATAAGTTGGCACGATGACGAAGGTTTCTGGTTGGGCCATCAATAGGTCTCATCAACTTCAAACAGGCGATTGTAGCGGCGTAGCAAGAGGGGGGCAAAGTGGTTTCCGTACGTCTCACCGCCGGCAAGCGTGCGCCGTTTGGTCGAAAAGGAAATGTAGGGCTATAACTTGCAGATGCGATTAGCGATTCTCTCTCGTAACAGCACACTTTACAGCACGCGGCGCCTGGTGCAGTCGGCGCAGTCACGTGGTCACCAGGTCACGGTGCTAGATACATTAACCATTGCCGTAGAAGTAGGACTTGGTCGGCCGGAGGCACAAGAAATCCGCATGATTGGCGTGTCGCCACTTGGCCTGGCACGCACCATTGGCGTACCAGATGTTGATGCGATAATCCCTCGTATCGGCACTTCGGTTACTTTCTATGGATTGGCCGTCGTGCGGCAGTTTGAAGCAATGGGTGTGCCTACGACGGCGACAGCCGATGCAATCGCGCGATCGCGTGACAAGCTGCACAGCTTGCAAACGATGGACGAAGCAGGGCTGCCCGTTCCGCGTACGGCGGTCATTGCTACACGCCGCGCGCTCGTTGCTGCTGTTCAGGCCGTTGGTGGACTACCGGTGGTTATCAAGCTTATCCGCGGAACGCAAGGCAAAGGCGTAGTTCTGGCGCGCAACTTGGCCACGGCGGCGGCCGTCCTGGATAAAGTGCGGGCCGCGAACCGGCAGGCCCTTATTCAGCAGTATATCGCTGAAGCGGCCGGGACGGACCGCAGGCTTATCGTGGTGGGGAATCGGTGCGTGGCAGCGATGGAGCGGCTGGCCGCCGAAGGGGAGTTTCGCGCGAACTTGCATCGCGGCGGCACGGCCAGGCCATTTACACCCGATCCCCGCACCGAGGAATTGGCCGTGGCCGCTGCCAGAGCACATGGCCTAGCTGTTGCAGGCGTGGATTTGCTGCAATCGGACCAGGGGCCGCTGCTGTTAGAAGTGAACTCTTCACCGGGTCTCGAAGGGATCGAGCGGGCTACCGGGGCTGATGTAGCCGGAGCGATCGTGGAGTACGTGGAACGCGCCGCCGGGCGTGAAAGGAAGCGCCGCCGCTGACGGACGTCCTGAAAGCGGCCGGGATCCAATTAGCCTATTATACTGATATTTTCGGCGGGTATCTTGTCGCGCGTGATCTTGCTGGCGCCTTTTTCGCCCGTCTCTAACAGCCAACATGCGGCATAATGTTCGTTGCCATAATCTTTGAATGGCGGTTCTTCTTCCGAGCATTTGTCAAATGCCAGCGGACAGCGGGTATGGAAACGACAGCCCGTCGGCGGGTTAAAGGGGCTCGGCACGTCACCCTGGAGAATGATCCGCTGCCGTTTCAGCGTCGGATCGGGTACGGGAATGGCAGACATGAGCGCCTGCGTATAGGGGTGAAGGGGTTCTCGGTAGAGGTCCTCGCGCGTGGCCATTTCAACCATCTTTCCCAGATACATGACACCCACACGATCACTAAAGTGTTCTACAACACTTAGGTTATGGGCGATGAAAAGATAGGTGAGATTAAACTCGGCCTGGAGCTCCTTAAGGATGCTTAGAACCTGGGCCTGGATCGATACGTCAAGAGCAGATACCGGTTCATCACAGACCAAGAATTTAGGCTGCAGCGCCAGGGCACGCGCTATTCCGATTCGCTGACGCTGGCCACCGGAAAATTCATGTGGATAGCGGCGGGCATGGTCGGCGCGCATGCCGACTCGCGAAAGCATCTCAACAACCATGTCGTAGCGCTTCTGGCCGCTCAGGTCGGTATGGATGCGCAGTCCCTCGGCAATACTCTCTCCTACAGGCATGCGCGGATCAAGCGAAGAATAGGGGTCCTGAAAGATGATCTGCATCTCACGCCTGACCTTCTTTAGCTCGTTGGCGTTGAGACTAAATAAATCGCGGCCATCGAACATGACGGAGCCGCCGGTAGCCGGAATAAGGCGCAAGACGGTACGGCCGACAGTTGTTTTGCCGCAGCCCGACTCACCGACGAGACCCAATGTTTCACCACGATAGATGTGAAAGCTGACGTCGTCTACTGCTTTGACCCACCCCTGCACGCGCTGCAGTATACCACCGCGCACGGGAAAGTATTTGACCAGATTGCGCACGTCCAGCAGCCGATCATCAATTTCATGGCTCTCGCCCGATTGGGGGTCTGTTTGGCCGTTTATCTTTTCTGTCATAGATGCTCTCCGCCCTATTCGTAAAGCCAGCAGCGAACCCAGTGGTTAGGCGCGACTTCCTTGAGCAATGGTTCTTCCTCCGTGCAGCGCTGCAGCTCGTGGTCGATGCGGGCCTGACAGCGGGGCGCAAATTTGCAGCCGGCGGGCAAATCGATCAGATTTGGCACGGAGCCGGGAATGGTGGTCAATTCCTTTTCGGATTCGCCAAGGATGGGCGTAGAGCCGATAAGTGCTTCCGTATAGGGATGCTTGGGGGATTTGAACAGCTCAATAACGCCAGCCTGTTCGACGATGCGGCCGGCGTACATGACGTTGACGCGATCGCACATCTCTGCCACGACCCCCAGGTCATGCGTAATCAAGATAATCGCTGTATCCATCTTGCTCTTGAGATTACGCATCAAGTCAAGTATCTGGGCCTGGATGGTCACGTCCAGCGCCGTCGTCGGCTCATCCGCGATCAGGAGTTCGGGGACGCAGGCAAGGGCCATGGCGATCATGACCCGCTGCGCCATGCCGCCTGAAAGTTCGTGAGGATAGGCGCGGGCACGCTGCGCAGGCTCGGGAATGCCCACCATACGCAAAAGTTCGATGGCGCGTTCCTCCGCCTCGTCTTTGCTGACGTCCTGATGGAGAATGATCGCTTCCGTAAGCTGATTGCCAACTCGAAAGACGGGATTGAGACTGCTCTGTGGCTGCTGGAAAATCATTGAAATACGGTTGCCGCGAATGGAAACCATCTTCTTTTCCGGCAGTTTCATCAGATCCTGGTCGTCGAAGATAATCTCGCCGGAGATTATTCGTCCAGGATGGCCGACCAAGCGCATGATGCTTAATGAGGTCACGCTCTTGCCGCAGCCGGATTCGCCGACGA
>JBJYWX010000084.1:0-4810 GCA_046259695.1 Promineifilaceae bacterium (SeqCode)
TTCCTGAATACACCCCCACATTTTGGATCGCGGCCGTCACGGCCGTTCTTATATTGGGCATCGCCAAGTCCGGATTCGGCGGCGGGCTCGGCTTCATCGCTACGCCGCTGATTGCCCTGACAATCTCCGTCGCCGATGCGGCGGCGCTACTGCTGCCCATCCTGATCATCATCGACTTGCTGTCCATCCGCCATTACCGCGGCATCTATGACAAACCGAGCTTGAAGCTGCTGCTGCCCAGCGCCATTGTCGGCATCACGCTCGGCGCGCTGGTGTTCAACGCCCTGCGCGACAATGATGAAATTTTGCGCCGCGCCCTGGGCCTGCTGGCCGTGCTCTTTGTCGTTTACCAGGTCGGCCGTACAACCGTGATGGGCGCGCTGGAAGGGCGGCGGCCGGGCAAAGCGGTGGGCATATTTCTGGGCGTGCTCTCCGGCTTCGGCTCCACCCTGGCTCATGCCGGCGGTCCCCCGGCGACGATGTACCTGCTGCCGCAAAAACTGCCGCGCCAGATCTTCGCCGGAACGGCCGTGTGGTTCTTCTTCGCCGTCAATTTAATCAAGCTCATCCCCTATGGCGCCCTGGGCTTGCTGCGCATGGGCAACCTGCTCACGGTCCTGATCCTAACCCCCGTGGCCTTCGCTGGCGTGTGGCTTGGCATTTATCTCAACCGCAACTTTAACGAGCTCTGGTTCAACCGCGTCATTTATCTCTTCCTTTTCCTCACCGGCCTACAGCTGCTCACCGGCGGGGCGTTGACGAGGATAGTGTTGGGGTAAAGTGGCAGAATGGCAAAGGGGCAATGTGGCAGAGGCGAAAGATTATTGGCTTAATAAAGGAATTTTGAACTGAATTATGTGGAGTAGATGGAGGATGTACCGAAGCATATAAAAGAAGATGCGCTATGGGACATAGATATTTATCGCAAGGCGTTATTTCTATCCGATCTCGCCTGGCAAGATTGCGATGCTATGCTCAACCAAAAACTTGGCAAACCTGCTGCTTGGCAATTGATCCGCAGCGCCGGATCGATACCAGCAAATATGGAACAAGGATACGGCCGTGGTTTCGGGAAAGACTATGCTCGATTTCTACGAATTGCGCTTGGCTCCGCTCGAGAAACACGTGGATGGTATTATCGCGGAAGAAGGCTTTTTAAAGCCGAAGTATTCAATCACCGGCTAAATCTTCTACAAACCATCATCGCCGACCTGGTAACAATGTCCATACAACAAGCATCACGCAAATAAACTTGCAACTTGGAATCTCTGCAACCTTTCCCACATCCGAGATTCGAAATAATCCTTTTTGAACCAGATATTCAGGTAATGGGTATAATCCCTGGCAATTATTTGTTAAAAGGAGATTTTGATAATGGCATTTAATTTACGCAACCGGAACTTCCTCAAGGAACTTGACTTCACGTCCGAAGAACTCAAATTCCTGCTCAAACTTTCGGCCGATCTGAAGGCGGCTAAATACGGCGGCTATGAACAGCCGCGATTGAAAGGCAAGAATATCGCCCTGATTTTTGAGAAAACGTCCACGCGCACGCGCTGCGCCTTTGAAGTAGCGGCCTACGATCAAGGCGCTCACGTCACCTACCTGGGACCATCCGGCACGCAGATCGGGCACAAGGAGTCGATGAAAGACACCGCACGCGTGCTCGGCCGTATGTATGACGGCATCGAATACCGCGGCTTCGGACAGGAACAGGTGGAGATATTGGGTGAGTACGCCGGCGTGCCGGTCTGGAATGGCCTGACCGACCAGTTCCACCCCACCCAACTGATCTGCGACATCCTGACCATGATTGAGCACAGCGACAAGCACCTGCACGAGATCGCCTACTGCTATCTAGGCGACGCGCGTAACAATATGGGCAATTCGCTGATGGTCACGGGCTGCAAGCTGGGCATGGACGTACGCCTCTGCGCGCCGCAGGCGTTGTGGCCTGAAGAAAGCCTGATCCAGACCTGCCGCGAGATCGCCGTCGAGACAGGCGCCCGCCTGATGCTAACCGAGGACGTTGATGAAGGCGTGAAGGACGTGGATTACCTTTATACCGATGTCTGGGTCTCCATGGGCGAAGCGAAGGAGGTCTGGGACGAGCGCATTGCCCTGCTCAAACCCTACCAGATCAATATGGATGTAGTGAAGAAGACCGACAATCCAGATGTCAAGTTCATGCACTGCCTGCCCGCCTTCCACAACCGCGAGACGAAGGTCGGCGAGGACATTTACCAGAAGACGGGTATGGACGGCATGGAGGTGACGGAAGAAGTGTTCGAGTCGGAACACTCGATTGTCTTCGACCAGGCCGAGAACCGCATGCACACGATCAAGGCGATCATGGTCGCCACACTGGGTGACTGATTCACAAGCGAGTAGTGGCCAGGTCCAGGCCGACGGCGCCTGTCGGTCTACATTGAAAATCTAGCAGTTTAAAGGTGGTTAAACATGGCAAATGACACAGTCCCACAAAAGAATTGGTATGCCCTGACCGCAGATGAAGTCGCGGAAACACTGCAGGTAGACCCGGCCAGGGGCTTGAGCACGGCCGAAGCCCAGCAGCGGCTGCAGCAGTTCGGCCCCAATGTCCTGGCCGAGGGGAAGAAAGAAACGGGTCTACAGGCCTTCCTACGCCAGTACCAGGACTTGATGCAGATCATCCTGCTGGTTGCCGCCGTGGTGAGCTTTGTTATCACGCGCGAGTGGGGCACGACAATTATGCTCGTCGTCCTGACTGTCTTCAACGCCGTATTGGGTCTGCGCGGGGAAGCCAAGGCGGAAGAAAGTCTGGCCGCCCTGGCGCAAACGATGAAGGATATCGCCCGCGTGCGCCGCGACGGCCAGGCCGTGGAGATCGAGGCCAGTGGGCTGGTGCCGGGCGATGTTGTATTGGTGGAAGCGGGCAACCGCGTGCCCGCCGACGGCCGTCTGTTCGTGACCGCTACCCTTGAAATCGAAGAAGCCGCGCTGACCGGCGAAAGCGTCGCCTCACCCAAGCATACCGAGGCCATCGAAAAGGGAGAAGTGCCCCTTGGGGATCAGAACAACATGGCCTTCATGAATACCTCGGTGACCCGCGGCCGCGGCGAGTTCGTCGTCACGGCAACGGGTATGGCCACGCAGATGGGGAACATTGCCGACCTGCTCAACAAGACCGTAGCGGACAAAACGCCCCTGCAGAAGCAGCTCGATAAGTTGACCATGATCATCGCCGGCATCGCCGGCCTGGCCTTCATCCTGATGGTGATCTTAGGTTTACGCAACGGCCAGCCGTTCGATGAAATCTTCATCGCCGGCGTGGCCCTGGCTATCTCAGCCATCCCCACCGGCATGCCCGCCGTCGTCACGACCATGTATTCACTGGGCACGCGCCGGCTGGCGGAGATGAATGCCATCGTGAAGCGCCTGCCGTCCGTGGAGACGCTGGGTTCCGTCTCGGCGATTTGCTCCGATAAGACGGGTACGCTGACGCTGAATAAGATGACCGCGCGGCAATTCACGGTTCCCGGCCGCAACCGCTTTTCCATAACCGGTGAGGGCTATGGCACGCAGGGAACGATGACCCTCGCCGAAGCAGTCCCCGTTTCGCAGCCCTGGCAAAAAACGACCATGGCTTATAGCACGGAAGGTAAACTGCTCAGCGCGGGCGGCGAGGAAGTGGATCTCAAGCAAATCCTGCTGCCCATGGCATTGTGCGCCGACGCGCGGCTTGATAACGGCGCTTTGATCGGCGACCCCACGGAAGGCGCGCTGATCGTTCTGGCCGAAAAAGGCGGCATCAGTGTGGACGGCGCGCGGGAGATGTACCCGCGCATCGCCGAAGTGCCTTTCGATTCCGATTATAAGTTCATGGCCACGTTTCACAATATGACCAACGAACAGGGCAAGCCGGTCGTACGCTGCTTTGTCAAAGGCGCGCCGGACGTCTTGATCGCCCGCGGCGGTTCTTACTGGCTGCCTGATGGCGAGATTGCCGCCATGACCGAGGATAACCGCCAGCTAGGACTGAAGGAGAACGAGCGCATCGCTGCCGCCGGTGAACGGGTCATGGTCGTGGGGCGCAAAGATTTCGACCCCAAAACTTTCCAGGCTAATGGCAACCTGATCGAAGACGTTAACGACCTGACGCTGCTGGCGATGGTGGGCATCGTCGACCCGCCGCGCGCCGAAGCGAAGGATGCGATTGCCCAATGTCACAGCGCGGGCATCCAGGTGCGCATGATCACGGGCGACCATGCCGTCACGGCGGCGGCTATCGGACACGAGCTAGGCATCGAGGGCAAGGCGCTAACTGGCGCGGAATTCGCGGCCATGAGCGATGAAGAGCTGCTGAAGGAACTGCCGGAAATCGGCGTAGTTGCGCGCGTGGCGCCGGAAGACAAGATTCGCCTGGTGCGGCTGCTGCAGGAACAGGAAAATATCGTGGCCATGACCGGAGACGGTGTGAACGACGCGCCGGCGCTGAAGAAGGCCGACATCGGCGTGGCTATGGGCATCACGGGCACAGAAGTCTCCAAGGGCGCGGCGGTTATGATCCTGACCGACGACAATTTCGCCACGATTGTCAAGGCGGTGGAATACGGCCGTGCCATCTACGATAACCTGTCGCATTTCATTCGTTTCCAGATGACGGCGCTGGTGGCTTTCATCGCCACATTCCTGGGCGCGGCCATCTTTTATATCCTCGGCGGTATCCCATTCACCCCAATACAGATTCTATGGGTTAACTTCGCGGTGCAGGTGCCGGTGGCCATTGCCCTGGGCTTTGACAGCCCCGCCTCGGACCTGATGCAGCGCA
>JBJYWX010000085.1:0-1726 GCA_046259695.1 Promineifilaceae bacterium (SeqCode)
GCACCCGAAGCAAGCAACGCGAGAAGAGCCAGCATCAGCGGCTTTGTAATGCTTCCCTGGGGCACCGCCGAACCAAGCATATCATCAAGCAGACCCATCTTTTGCTCCTGCTGCTGTCGAGTTGAAACGGACGCAGTAGTCTCACATCGCTCGCCGCCCGCTGAAGGTGTGATAAATCCAGAGCACTACGATGGAGCCAATGACTGCAACAATGATGCTGTAAAGGTTGACGCCGGTGACACCGCCGGCGCCGAAGACGCTAAAGATGATGCCTCCGACAATCGCGCCGACAATCCCAAGCGCCATGTTGAGCCACAGGCCCTTGCCTTCCTTATCGACGATACGACTGCCAATGTAGCCGGCGATCAGCCCCAAAATAATCCACGCAATAATGGACATTTGCCCATCTCCCGATGATGTTCGCAAATAGCGCCTATAATTTCACCTAGCCATTTATCGTAGGAGGTTTGATCGCTGCTGGGTTCTCAGACCTGCTGTACACAGATGGCGTGGCTCGATGGAAATCTGAGCTATTTTTGCTCCCCTGACAATATGGGTGGCGGGTACCATAAGTTACAGAATATGGTGGATAAACGGTTCGACATGGCTGACGATGAGGAGAGGGAAGCTGGTCCTATCCCCCGATTGAAATCCCTGGGCAAATCGATGACGCGGCGGCGCAAGGGGCTTGTCCGCATCTCACTTCTACTTATCGCAGCCGGTGTGATTGCAGCAATTGCTGCAGCCTTCGGCATAGCTCAAAATTACGGATATTTACGCGCATCGATTCTGACGGGTGCCCCTGAAGGTCGGTATTACGCGTTGGGCACGCGCTTGGCCGATCGGGCCAAACGCGTGCACGGTAGGCTTTCGGTCATTCCCACTGCGGGATCCATTGAAAACGTCAGTCGTTTGACCGCTGCCGCCAGGCGCTGCTCCGAGATGTTTGCGCTTATCCAAGATGCTACGCCTGTTCCAGTTGATGCAGGCATCGAGCTCCTTGGCAGGCTTCCTGAGCCAGAGTCCTTATTACTCCTGGGAAACCGTAGCCATACCATACCGTCGCTGAGGATCCTATCAGGCACCATAAGGCCAGCATATCCAGTCTTTACAGTGAGAACCTCCTATCTTCACAGTGATAAGCTCGAAGATAGCTTGGGACCGAACGGCATAAAAAAGGTAGCGAGATGCGTAAACAGCTCGGCGCGGTCGCGCGACAAGTAATAGGTAGGCTTTGGCTTGCCGTCGCAGCCGTGGGCTTAGCTATCGCTTTCGCAGGGGAGAGCATCGCAACGGCCCAAGAGACAATCAAGGTTGGCGTTCTTCATTCGCTGTCCGGCACCATGGCCATCAGCGAAACAACGTTAAAAGACGTGATGCTGATGTTGATTGACGAGCAGAACAAGAAAGGCGGTTTGCTCGGCAAGAAGCTGGAAGCTGTCGTGGTCGACCCCGCCTCGAACTGGCCGCTGTTTGCCGAGAAGGCGCGTGAACTCATCTCTAAGGACAAGGTCGCGGTCGTGTTCGGCTGCTGGACCTCTGCCTCGCGCAAGGCGGTGCTGCCCGTGTTCAAGGAACTGAACTCAATCCTGTTCTATTCCGTCCAGTACGAAGGCGAAGAAGCCGAGTACAACGTCTTCTATACTGGGGCTACGCCGAACCAGCAGGCGATCCCCGCCGTCGACTATCTAATGAGCAAGGACGGCGGATTGGTGAAGCGCTGGGT
>JBJYWX010000086.1:0-4584 GCA_046259695.1 Promineifilaceae bacterium (SeqCode)
GCTTTGTGGAAGGCCTTGTCGAGCAAATATTGGATGACGTGGGATCGGAGCCGGGCCGGCTGCCCCTGCTTTCGCATGCCTTGATCGAGACCTGGGAAGGGCGGCGGGGGACGGTGATGACCCTCTCCGGCTACCGGGCGGCGGGCGGCGTGGAAGGCGCGATCGCGCAGACGGCCGAAGAGATGTTCAAGCAGTTCAGCAACGAGCAGGTGCTGACAGCCGCGGCCATTGTCCTTTCGCTCACCGAACTGGGTGAGGGAACGGAAATTACAAGACGTGTCGCCAGCCGCGAAGAGATCGCGCGCATCCCCGGTAGTGAAGCGGTCCTAGAACTGATGGTTAAAGCGCGGTTGGTGACGATGGACAGCCAACAGGTGCAGGTGGCGCATGAAGCGCTTCTGCGCCGCTGGCCGCGCCTGCAGGATTGGCTGCAGGATAACCAGGATCGCCTGCGTCTGGAGAGGCGGCTGGCTCGGGAGGCGATGGAGTGGGCGGAAGATCTCAACCGCGATACCGGTGCTCTCTATCGCGGGGCGCGGCTGGCGCAAGCCCTAGAATGGGCGGATGAAGGCATGCTATCCCTTAGTCCTTTGTCCGAGGCATTTTTGCAAGCCAGCCGTGAAGAAGCGGAGAGGGAGCAGCGGATGCAAGATGCGCAGCGCCGGCGAGAGGAGGAGATGCGCCAGCGTGAACTGGATCACCAACGCCAGCTGGCCGAGGCGCAGAAGCGGCGGGCGGAGGATGCCGAAGAAGCCGCGGAACGGCAGCGTGAGCTGACAAAAATCGCCGAAGAAGCGCGCCACCTGGCTGAATCACAACAGCGGCGGGCGGAAGCGCGCGAGCTGGCTTACCGCTCAGCGGGTGCGTTGGACCGCAACTTCCAGAGCGGTCTGCTTTATGCCTACCAGGCTCTTAAGCATACATATGCCGAGGACCGTACAATCACCGGGGAAGCGCATGCTGCACTTTATAACGCGCTGACCGCTCCAGGCAGGCCGCTGGCCCTGCTTGTGGGACACGAGGGGGAGGTCAAGAGTATCGCCTTCGACAGCGAGGGCCGGCATCTTGTGACTGGCTCTGCGGACGGCACGGCCAAAATCTGGGATGCACGAGGCAATTTGCTGGCTGATCTTGAGGGACTCCAGGGGGCGATTTATTCGGCCGTATTTGCCGCGGATGGTGAATCGATTGCCACCGCGGGGCGCGACGGCACGGCTCGCATTTGGGATTTAAACGGGGGGCATTTAGCTACCCTGCAGGGACACGGGAACCGCGTCATGAGTGCCGTTTTCAGTCCGGACGGCGAAGAGGTGCTGACCGCAAGCTGGGATAGTACGGCACGTCTCTGGACCAAAAAAGGGCGAACAAAAGTGACGTTCAGGGGGCATAAGAAACCTCTCACCTCGGCCATTTTTGATCGAAGCGGATCGCGCATCCTGACGACAAGCCACGACCATACGGCGCGGTTGTGGAAAAAAGATGGCACCCTCCTGGCGACACTGACCGGGCATGAGGCGGCGGTTAATTCGGCCGCCTTCAGCGTGGATGGCGAGACGATCGTAACCGCGAGCCAGGATGGAACGGCGCGTCTGTGGGATGCGCAGGGTAATCCGCTCGCGAGCTTGCGAGGGCATACGGCCGCGGTGTGGTCGGCCGAATTTTCACCCGACGGGGATAAAATCATCACCGGTGGCCTGGACGGCACCGCCCGCCTGTGGAATGCTGCAGCCTCTCACGCGGGAGAGGCCGTGGGGGAGCTGCTGGCCGTCCTGGTGGGCCATACCGGCCAGGTCTGGTCGGCCGTCTTTAGCCCGACGGGAGAGAGTATTGCCACAGTGAGCAGCGATGGAACCGCGCGTTTATGGGACAGCAGCGGGCTGCCGCTGCTGATCCTGGAGGGACATACGGGGGCGGTTTTGAGCATAGCCTATCGCCCTGACGGGAAACAACTGGCCACCGCGGGAAGTGACGGCACAGGGCGCATTTGGGACAGCGTGGGCGAAGGCACGGTCACGCTCACGGGCCATAGGGGCAGCGTCAACAGCGCCGCATTTAATGCGGATGGGACGCGCATTGTAACGGCCAGCGATGATCAGACCGCGCGGCTGTGGGATATGCCGGGGGTGTTGGCTGCAACCCTACGCGGGCATAGCGGCCGCCTGCGCACTGCTTCCTTCAACCCGCCAGGCGATCGGATTCTGACCGCCAGCGATGATCATACCGCGCGCCTGTGGGATAGACAGGGTGTTGAGATCGC
The DNA here is from genome assembly GCA_046259695.1 of Promineifilaceae bacterium (SeqCode). Taxonomy (GTDB): domain Bacteria; phylum Chloroflexota; class Anaerolineae; order Promineifilales; family Promineifilaceae; genus JAACFF01. The sequence goes on from JBJYWX010000086.1 coordinate 2,258, forward strand.
TGTTTTAGAAGGGCATACGGCGCCGGTTATAACGGCGTTTTTTAGCAGAGACGGATCGCTGATCCTGACTGCCGGTGATGACCGGACGGCGCGTCTGTGGGATACGCAGGGACGTATGCACGAGATCCTGCGCCATGTCGAATACCTGACCTCGGCGGCAATCAGCGGTGATAATAAGCGCGTGATCACGGTGGGTGTGGGAAATCAAGCGCAGTTGTGGGATATTGCCGGATTATGGGCCGAGATCAGGCCCGATCTCGGGGCCGAACTCGGGGCCGGGGAGGCCAGGGAAATCGCCACATTGCGCCATAAAGCATATATTACTTCGGCCGTATTTAGTCCGGACAGCCGCTATTTACTGACCACGAGCAAGGATGGGACAGCGCGTCTTTGGGACGCTGATGGAAACCTGCTGGCCGTATTGGAAGGGCATACGGAGCGCGTTAATACGGGCATCTTTGACGCGGAGGGGACGCGCATTCTGACCGCCGCCGATGATTATACGGCACGGATTTGGGATCTGGAGGGGCGGCCGCTGGCCATGCTGGAAGGGCATACCTCGCCAATTAAGGCTATTGCTATTGACAGTGCCGGCGGGCGCATTGTCACCGGAAGCGCGGGGGGCACGGCGCGCGTTTGGGATGTTGAAGGGCAGTGGCTGGTGACCCTGGAGGGGCATGCTGGGGCCATAAACTCCGTGGCCTTGGACAGGTCAGGCTCGTATATCCTTACGGCTGGCCAGGACGGTACGGCGCGGATCTGGCGCAGTTATCCTAATGTCGAGGCGTTGCTTGCCGCAGCCGAAGAAGCGCTGAGAAGCCTGATGAGCGCGGAGGCGTTTGAAGGGGTCAGGTAGTCAGGTAGTTAGTTATTAGCTGACGGCTGTTAGCTGACGGCTGTGGGCTGTTAATGGGACTGGGGTACTGGTAGCGCTTGTCATAAGGTAGGGGGAGACGTCCGGTTGTAGGCTTTCCGATCATGAAGAGTTGCCGGGTCGTTGGTTCAAGTTGGCCGGCCCTCCTTTACAATTGGTGTGCCCGAGGGCGGCCTTATGGACAAGCAGATCGGACGTTACGAGATCAGGCGGGAGATCGGGCGGGGCGGCATGGCGACCGTTTACCTGGCCTATGACCCACGATTCAGGCGGCAGGTGGCAATTAAAGTACTGCCGCGCCAGTTCACGCACGATCCCAAGTACCTGGCACGCTTTGAGCAGGAAGCGCAGACAATAGGCGCGCTTGAACACCCGGCCATTGTGCCCGTTTACGATTTTGGGGAGACCAATGACGCCCCTTACCTGGTTATGCGCTACATGCCCGGGGGATCTCTACGCGATTTCTTAAAGGGTGAGCCGCTGTCGTTGGAGGTAGTTGAACGAGCCATGCAGCGCCTCGCGCCGGCCCTGGATAACGCGCACAGGCTGGGAATCATTCACCGTGATCTAAAACCGGCTAATATCTTGTTTGACGAGGACGGCCGTCCGTACCTGGCCGACTTTGGTATTGCCCGCCTGGCCGATTTTTCGCAGACAATCAGCATGGCCGGCACACCGGCCTATATGAGTCCGGAACAGATTGAGCCCAAAGCGCAGCTCGACGGTTGCAGCGATCTGTACGCCCTGGGCGTGATGCTCTTTGAAATGCTGAGCGGCCAAAAACCTTTCGAATCGGATACGCCGACGGGACAAATGCTGATGCATCTTCTGGAACCCGTGCCCGATATTACGCGCCTGAACCCGAACCTGCCGCCGGGAACGCAGCTGGTCATCGAGAAAGCCATGGCCAAGGCTCCCGCTGATCGTTACCAGAGCGCGGTGGAACTGGCAACGGCCGTCAGCGGGTTGCTGGAGTGGGAGCAGAGCGCGACTTCCGGGCAGGCAAACTCGCTTCCAATCCTGAACCCTGAGCCGGCGTCGGCGAGCAGCCCTGATGCGGAAATCAAGTCTTCCTCAGTGGGAAGTAAGACCTGGAAAGGGACGCTGCGCCGGCTGGGGCCGGTGGGACTCCTCTTGCTGGTGCTGATCGGCATCTGGGGCATTGGTTTTTGGTGGCCTGGAGCGGATGGGAGCGGCGGCGAATCGCCAGGCCGGGAAACCGACGTTCCGCCGCCGTCTGTTCTGGAAGGCGGGCGGCCCTTAGGAACTCCACACAATGAAGCAATCAATACAGCAGAGGGGAAAATAGATATCCCCTTTTTTGATCCCACCCTGGGCGATACCTGGGCAAGACCCGCCGACGGCATGCGTATGCGTTTTGTACCCACGGGAATTTTTGCCATGGGCAGCGATACAGGAGATGATGATGAACAGCCGGTTCACGAGGTTAGCC
>JBJYWX010000087.1:0-3304 GCA_046259695.1 Promineifilaceae bacterium (SeqCode)
CTCTGGTTCGTTAATTACCGGCACACCCAATTGCCTCAGAAAGGTCGCTACGCCATCAAGCCTCTGGGGATCGTCTGATGCGCTGTATGTTTCACTTCCTAAAGTCACTAGGAACCTTTCCGCTCCTATTGCCTGCCGGAGCCGGAGCAAGTCTCGACAAATCCCGTACTCGAATGTCTGATCTACCCCGTTTGTCTCAAACAGGGACACGCCCAGAAAAGCCTCGCGGCTCGCCCTTACCAGGAAGGTGGCATCAATGACGAAAAGATTGTGAGCCAGGTCCGGCATAAGGATCACGTTCTACTTCGCTATTCGAGCTGCTGGGCGCACTCTCGTCGTGACTAGCTTTCCTAGCCAAGAGGAAACCAAACCGTTGTGACGAGTTCTCCTCTTTCCGGCCACTGTTAACTCTTTCGGAGTACCCTTTGGGATCTCTGGGAAGAGTAAGCATAAATCCGATAATGCAGGCGTCTACCGTGCAGCTATTGGCAGAACGCCGTGGACACCTCAACCGCGTTCGGGTCAGAACGACGAATGACCTAGCTTTCGAGGAAGTCTCGGAGTGTGATAATCGAGACGCCAGCATACTGACCAAGGCGAAGCATGGCCCGGTCGCCGGTCACAATGACGTCTGCTTTACCAGATACGGCGCATTCTAGGATGCGGTTGTCGGGTTCATCCGTCAGCGCGTCTGCTTGGTGGGTTGCCTCAACGAGTTCTGCGGTGTCGGCGAGAAATACGGCTACGCGGGCCAACTCCTCCCGATCGCGGCTGAACTTTCGGGATAAGACCCGAAGCACCTCCTCAATTATTGGCTTGGAGACCAATAAGTGGTCAGCCCCGCCTACCACGCGGCGCGTGGCCTGATCGGCAGCTCCCCCTGGGAAGACCAAAGCCGCGATCAAAACGTTCGAATCGAAGACGACCCTCACTGTTCCAAGTATTTTTCGAGATCCTTCTCCGTCAGGATGCCCTTTGCCACGGCCTGCTCTGACCAATACCCTTGAATGTGCTGCAGTTCTCTCGTCAAGCGTTGCTTCCTGCTTAGCCGGAGCGCATCCTGGACGACCGCGCTTAGGGTCTTTCCCTCAGCGCGCGCCATAGTCTCGGCCTCCTCAGCGAGTTCAGCAGGCAATGAGATGGTTTTCTTGACCGCCGGAGCCATGTCCCGTCAAACTCCCGATTCAGCATTGGTATGACAAAATACTACCAGTAAATCGCCCCGGAGGGACAACCTGTCTGCCCGGTCGCCGCCTTGGGGGCCGGAAGATGGGGATCGAAGTATGCCAGGCTGCAATTTTGCCAGCGGCAGCTTTGCAACATGTTGCTGCCCTTGCTCTCTCCGGAGCCGCTGTCGGGAATTGGCCGAGTGCTGCCTATCAAGGGGTACGCCGCTGGCGTCCGCAGTGGGACACATACCTGCCCCGCGGGGGCGCAGCCTTAAAGGCTGTTCCCAACCCAAGCCGACATTCGAGGGTTTGCCGGTACCGGTGTCAGGTTTTTCACACTGATCCCAGTCGGAGACAGGCGGGAACGGCCGTTTCCGATCCATCCTGCACGTCTTCGAGGGCAATACCACCCGGCCTTCGCCGCCCTGATGGCCGAGCAGGAACGCCCCTGCCGGACTACGTGCAGCGGGAATTCGAGGACTATCTGCGCTGCGGGTGCCCGGAGCTTGGCTTTTTGCGGATGCGCTGCGACACTTGCCACGCCGACCACCGGGTGGGGTTCAGTTGCCGCCGGCGGGGATTCTGCCCCAGCCGCGCAAACGCTGCTGCTGTTCGGTATGCTCAACCCACTCTCGGTCGCTCATCAGTTAGTAGGGCTTATAGGCGTTCATCATCACGCCCCCTCCTCACCGCCGCATCAAAAGTACCGGCGATCTTCAACGTAACAGGTCTGAATTCCTAGCCCGCTCGCAGCTAATTCGTCGGTGGACATCGCCTCAACGAACTTCGCCTCGAACAAATGCCGTCGCGATATATAGTTCGCGAACCAACGATTTTCATCGGACTGTGCTGTGCTCGCGGCCACAAAAACAACCGCCAGCCTACCGTTCTCTTTCTCCCAGATCTCTGCCGTGTAATCCTTCCAGCCCGCGTAGTCGCTCAACGCTTTCTCAACGCCGGTCGCGGTGCTCTTGCGGCCCAGCGGCTTGACCTTGATGCTGTGCTCCTTGCGGTATTCGATATAGCGAAGAACGTGCGCGCCTTCTGCGTTCACCGCCGATGGGTTGCGAACCAACCGCGGCTCACCGCCGATGGCGAACATCTCGTTGACGAAGCTCAAGTGGAAGTCGCGTTCTTTGCGAGTCAGCTCGTCCTTCTGCCGCGCCCAACGCAGCTCGTCCCTCCAGCGCCGATTGGCTCGTGCGGCTTCTGAGGCTCCGTCTGATCCAGCAGTTTCATTCAGCCCACATTCGTAGGTGCCCAACTCGGCGATCCACGAGCGCTCTGCTGAAGCCAAATCATCGTAAAGTGGCTGTTCAAGAACAAAGATTTCTGCGTCGCCGTTGCGACGGATCGCTTCCAAGATCGCATCGCTTCTGCTGCTGATCTGCGCATTTTCCTGATGACCGAAACGACCAAAATACCGCTCTTCAGCCGTGTGTATCGTCCGACCAACATAGCCGTTGGATTCGGCGGCAAACCAAAGCAGATAGATCTCACCGCGCGGTTCCGGCTTGTCTGAATAACTGGCAGACATCGGCGCGGTGCCGTTAAGGTAGGTGATCGCGGTCATCATAACCGCGCGCCGGTTGAGCGCCATTTTAGGCCGCATAACCTGCTATTGCGCCGTACACCATAAGCAACACGCCAAACAGCTGAACCATTAATCCACCTGTAGAGACTTCATCCATTTTGGATTCAAGGCTGCGCAACGACGCCACGGCTTCCTGGATTTGTGTGTTGATTTCCTTAGATTGGCGGTCGATCTTTTCATTTAGCTCTTTGGATTCCTGCGTAAGCTCACGCTTTACCTCATTGATCTGCTCTTGGAGGTATTCGATTTTTTCGTCAATACTTTGCGGATTGCGGCCAACACTAATTTTTGCCTTCCCTACTGACGTAGCTATCGCTGCGCCCCGCAATTCAGTTACAACCGCCCTTTTGATCAGCGGGAATTCTTTGAGGTATTTGGTCATCATAGAAGCTAGTGACTTCTGTTTTATGACGCCAATATTGGAATCAATGGAATAAAGAATTAGTAGTCCGCCTACTAACTGGGAAACGAGGGAGGCAGTTTTGTTGATGAAGCCAGCCAATTCTGAAAAATAATTGAGCAGAAGCAAATGCGCACAAGA
>JBJYWX010000088.1:0-4627 GCA_046259695.1 Promineifilaceae bacterium (SeqCode)
GGCAGCTAAAGACAAAGCTGTTGCCGCTGTGTTCGCTTTGCCCCAGAAAGGCCTGCCAACGGCCGATCCGCTCCCGGTAATCCGTCTTATCCCGGTGCGGCATTTCGTTGAGACCATCCAGCAACAGCAGCAATTTGCCGTTCTGGAATAGATCTTCAAAAGGAGGCATTTGCGGGTAGCGCAGACGCCACTCGCTTCCCAGCCACTCATAAGGATGGGGCGGTGGCTCTCCAGGTGCCGCGCCGCGATAGCCGTTGAGCGAGATGAAGAACGGCGTTTGCCCGTTTGTCGCGCCTTCCCGATTCTCTTCCAATGCGGACCAGGTTTTTTCCAGCTGCAGGCGGCGCAGCAGCGTCGTCTTGCCGCTGCCCGGCCGTCCCAACAGAACGACCGCCTGCTGCTCGATCTCATCCAGTAAGGTCGCCAGGCTGTCATATTTACCCCGTCCCGGATCCTTTACAAAACGCACACCCTGCGCCTCCGGTCCCTGGTCCAGCAGCAGGGTCAACTGCACAAAACGGCTGTCCACCTGCCAGCGAGCGGAAGACAGCTCTTTGACCAATAACTGGTAATATCTGGCGAGCGGTCGATTCGGTTCGGCGGCTATAAGGTCAGAGTCGTTTTCGATCCGCCGCCGCAGGCTCTCTATCTGCGGCTTTGCCTGCTCGCCAAGACCAAGAGCCTGTAAAACATTATCGAGTGCTGATCCCGGCACCCGCTCTACAAAGCGATGGAAAAAGCTTAAAGCGCCCCCGCTCCAATCCGTGTCATAACGCCCCGGCCAGTCGCCGAGATGGCGGCCCAGCTCGTCAATGCGATCCTGCTCCCTTTGGAACTGCGGCAGGGGCGCCAGCAGCAGCACGATTTCATCATGCAGTTCAGGTGATAATTCAGGCACAGGTAAAAACCAGACTTCTGAGTAGCTGGCGGTCAGACACATCCGGCCAAACGTTCATCAGATAGTAGGTGTCCTGACCGGCGGGCGCTTACACCCTGCTACTTCGCGGCCGTCTCCTATCAGGCCGGATGCTGTCAAAGGTACCAGTTGCTGAGGCTTACGATCCAGCGTACGGGCTTACGCGGAATACAATAGCGTTAAAAGGTAATAGGTACGGGTCTTCTCCTTGGGCCAGGTTTGTGCGTACAATGGTGCCCTTTTCTCTATCAAAGCTCCAATCACTCCAGGTGATATCGTCCGCCCGCTCGACCTGTGCAACGACATAACTGCCGACAGCCAGCCGCGCGCCGGTTGCCCCTTCCTCAAAATCAAGACCCAGTTTGATATCCTGAACCCCGGCATTTTTGCTGCGCGAGGCGAGAGAGACGGCTAACCCTTTGGCAACCCCGACAAATGGCGCCAATGCCGGTTGGGCCGTTGTCAGCAGACTGAGACCCGCGGAGGCTGCCTCGGAATTGATGGCATCGACTAGTTTTTCATCGCTCGAGTTACCGACGTTGACCGTCTTGCAGGAGAAAACGACACCCTCTGACCCGACACCAAGCCCAATAAAGACAGGGTAGCCCTGAACAGCGACATCCTGCCCGGATCTTGCGTGGTAGGTCTGGTTGAAGGCCACTGCTTCACTGTCACCTGGTAGCTGGTTGCGTGCTTCAAAAGTGAAGAGGATGGTATGTATATTGTCACCCAGGCTGATCAATGGCTGAGGATATTCATAAACCCGCAGATAATCCAATTTGATGTTGATTCGTTGATTCTTCAGCGCCTGATCAACCGGCGCGTCACTTGCAGCGACAATCGGCTGGTATCGGCCCGCCCCCGGATCAAAGCGGGGGATAAAGCCATATTGGTGCTGCGTATTGAGATAGGCACGCGGCGGGCCAAAGAAACTTTCTTCTGCAGCACTGGCGGATTCTAAATAGGCCTCATAGGCCGTGGCCGCTTCCTCATCGCCCATTTCGCGCAGCTTTTGCGTAATTTCAGCGGGGGGCTGCTTGCCCAGTGGGACGAATTCATCAGACATTACACACCTCCTGTCAAATACGGTTGTATTTCCTCTAAAATATCTAACATGGGTACGCCCTCATTGGCTTCAAGTATTACCTGTCCTTCGTCATCCTTTAATCCGCCCGCACGATGCAGGGCAATCACGCGCCACGCGTCGTCAAAGACGGGTGAGCCGGACGATCCCTTGAGCGTGTCGGACAGGTAGTACACGCGTCCGGGTGCCAGCTTGACAACCTGATTATACCTCAGAGCAACTTTCATTGTATCGCCCAGCGGGTGCTGGATGATATTGGCATATTGCTCTTCGCTGATTTCTTCGCCTGACAGGGTCGCACTGACGATACGCTCATCGTCTTCAACCGGCTCCTTTAACCTGAGCAGAGCGTAGTCCAGTTGACCGGGTTCGCTGGATTTCACCAGCGCGTCCTGGTGCAGCTTAACGACTCTTTTCCCGGCCGATTCTGTTTTGGCGGCGCCAAAGCGCACTGTACAATTCTTCAGGCGCCCTGGCAGCCCTCCCGCCTGCACAACCCCGGGGGGAATTTCGATGACATGGTAGTTGGTTAAAATAAGATCCGGAGCAACTAAAAACCCGCTGCCCTCGCCCTTCATTCCCCACTCCAGGCGGCAGACTGAGCGGGCAGCCCTGGCGCCCGCTTCCAAGAACTCGACATCCAGCCAGTTCTTGCGGCCATTGTAATGCAGGGCCTCCAGATTTTCCTGCAGCGCTGCCCTGCGCAGTCCTGCGGGTAGAGACCCTCGCGGCGGCTGCCATGGCAGCTCGTACGAATCGTCGACAAACGTCTGCAAGGGAACGCCGAATTGTTCGCTTAACTGGTTGAGGGTTTCGCGATCTGCATCCAGCTGATAGCGGAAAATGAGCGCCACCGCCTTGACCGCACTTTCATACCCGAAGGATTCAACTGCCACGGTTTCCATCAGGCTTCCCAGGGCGTGTGTTTTGCGGCGGTCTGGCAGCCGGCCGCGTATCTCTAAATCGTTTATGATCGTGCTGGCAACCTCGACAGCACCGCCATCGAGATTCATTTCACCGATCCATCTATCCGGTATTTCGCTGGCAATCAGCAGGTTTCTTCTGCCGGTCTGGTTTTGAAATCTGGCCAGTCGCCCAACGGCATTGGCCAGCCACGATCTATCCGTACGTGGCAGAAAACGTTCACCCTGGGAAGGCAACGTTATCATGGGGTCTTCCAATTTTATTATGGATGGTTCAGCGCCGCTCGCGGCGCCCTGTTCCTGCTCACCTTCTTGCGCTGCAGGTGTTTCAATTCCCGGCATCCCGCTGCCGGTCCCTGAAGGCTGTTCCCCATCTTCTGGGTATGGTGCAGGCGCTTCACTTCCGACCATTTCATTGCCGATCTCTATGCCCGTCGGATAACGAACCAGGAGGCCATGCAGAAATTCGGCGTTTGCCCCCCCGCCGATACTACTGTCCTTGAGCTTATAGACCAGCACGCCCAACGTTTCTCGACCAGGCTTATCCTGGCCAAACTGGATCAGCCAGTTCACGAGACGTATCGCCACGCTTCGCGGCATACCACTCACGTTAAAACGGCCCAGGATGTCTCTTTTGCGCGGCGAATCGAAAAAAACTTCAGTTAAGAAATCTAAACGGCGGCCCTCCGTGGCAAATTCCGGCAGCTCCTGCAGGATAAGGACAAGCCGGTCGAAATCACTCTTATTCAGCCCAATGCCCGCTGCAGGCGCGGCGGCCGCCTGCCCGGGAACTGCCGTGCCGCTTTCCGATCCGGCTGTGCCTGCCGGCAACTGTGGCCAGACGATATCCGGCCGCATGCCCTGCACTGCCGGCTCCAGCTTTCCAATCTGGTTACGTCTGTTCAGGTAAAGAACAAGCTCTCTGGCCTTAGCTGATTTTCCTGACCCGCCCAGGCTATCGTAATCCACTTCCAGCGTAAAACAGAGCGTTCTCAGCTCCTCCTGGTTAAAATGCTGGTCGAGCAGTTGATAAATTTCTGTCAGGTACTCTGTTGGATATGCCATGTATCTCTTGACCTCCTATACGTGATTACAGCCACACGAACCACATCGCGATTGACAGCGATAGATAATACACCACGCCATAAACGTCCTCAAAAAGCAAGCCCATTTCCTTCTGACCAGACCGCGCGGCCGCGCGGTGCCTGCTCCGCTACCGCTGCGCAGGCGGGACAGTGATCAGTGATCAATTTGAGATGGGGGACGACGCACCACCAACCGGAAACCGCTATCGTTGTAACGGTCTGCTGGAAGACTGAGGTAGCGGAAGGCCGGGCGCGCGAGGTCCTGACTAACGAACCAAGAGCCGCCGCGCACGACGCGGCTTGCGCCGCTGGCGTCGACCGCCCTGTCTTCCGGATCCCCATATTTGTTACGGCACCATTCCCACACGTTGCCGCTCAGGTCATATAATTCCAATGCTTCATTGGACCCACCCGGGTACATGCCCACGGGCGAGGTGCGGCCCAGACTCTCTCCTTCGCCTGTATTGGCCCTGGTCGTTTCAAACTGATTCCCCCAGGGATAAAAGCGGCCGTCCGGGTAACGGGCCGCCGCCTCCCACTCCTGTTCGGTCGGCAGGTCTACTTCATAATCCAGCTTGTCGCTCAGCCAGCGGCAAAAGGCGATCGCCTGGTACCAGCT
>JBJYWX010000089.1:0-12227 GCA_046259695.1 Promineifilaceae bacterium (SeqCode)
GCCTTTCTTCGTATCACTTGCTTCCTTAAGTTTGGAAAGACGCTTGCGGAGATCTGCTCTTAGCTTATCGGTACCCTTATGCTTGGGAACAGTACTTATCAGCTCTTCCAGGCGGGCAACCTTTTCCGTTGGCGTTGCTGCGGCTTTGTAACGTTCCTCGGCGTTAAAGTATTCCGGTGGCAGGTTCGTGGGCATGTCTTAAAGTCATTGGTGGGCGGCGCCCCTACAATGGTGGGGTATGTGGGCACGCCGCGAATTGTTTACCAATCTTGATTTTCCTCGACCAAATGGCGCGCGTAGTATTGGGTCCAATTAAGCGGGGTGGAGGAAGTCTTAAATTGTTTATCCATTTCCGCAAAGCGGCGCGCCAATTGGCTTATCGTCAGTTCCTGCGGCAGCAATCCGGCCAGATCGGCGTGGCTATATTCCGCGTACCAAAGGGGCCATTCAGGATCGGTCCCATCGACATGGGCAAAAGCGTCGTGATGTGCCTGCCAGGTCTTTGCGAGAATTTGCGCGATGGACTTTATATGGTCTTGTTCTGTATTCATCAGGATCGCGAGTTAGGCACGGTTAAACGGGCCGATATGCTCCATAAATTCCAGGCGCGTTTTCTCACTGCTGAGGAAAATGCCGGTGAGGGCGCTGGTGCGCATGCGAGCATTCGCTTTTTTCGCACCGCGCATGGCGACACACATGTGCAGGCCGTCGACGATGACGGCTACGCCGAGCGGCTGCACAAGCTCGTCGATCAGGTGCGCGATCTGCTGCGTCATGCGCTCCTGGACCTGCAGCCGGCGCGCATACGCCTCAACGATGCGCGGTATCTTGGAGAGCCCAACGACTTTTTTGTCGGGAATATAGGCGATGTGTGCCTTGCCGATGATGGGCAGCATATGATGCTCGCACATGCTGTAGAAATCGATGTCGGAAACGATCACCATTTCGCTGTATTCCACATCAAAAAGGGCATCATTTAGCAGCTTTTCGGGTTCAACATTGTAGCCGGCAAGCAGTTCATCATATGAGCGTGCCACGCGCGTTGGCGTGTTGCGCAGGCCCTGCCGCTGCGGGTCTTCTCCCACGGCATAGAGAATATTAAGAACTGAATTGGCGACTATGGTCTTGCATTCATGCGACAATATTGGCCCGTCCTCCAACGTGGCTTCCTGCTTTTCGCTTATTTCCTTCATTGGTAATTGCACTCCGTTAGTTTGTAGTCGGACGGCAACGAACGTATGCCGGTCCACTGGGTTTTGAGGGCTCCACCTGATGCCCAGATTATAGCACAATGGTTGTTAGCTGCCGGGCGCGTGATAGCGGTCTGAGACGGCAGGTGGCCGTACGGCCGCTTGGGTTATAATCTACTGCTTTTGTGCCGGTGGCAGAGAACCCGGCCATTTGCGCCGCTGTTTTGGGGCGGCAGCAAAAAACTGCGGCGGTCGCAGAACCCGCCTGATCAAAACATAGGAGAATTCATAATGCATGCACAATCACCGACAGCGCCGGACAGTGGGCGCAAGATTGCGTCGGTCCAGATACCGCGCATTGCGGTCATCGTGGTCGCCTGCTATGCGGGCGCGCAAATGCTGTCAGACATCAGCAGCCTCAAGATAGCGATCATTGCCGGCCTGGCTGTTGACATGGGGACCTTCATCTATCCGATCACTTTTACCTTGCGCGATATGGTGCACAAGGTATTGGGCAAGCGAAGCGCGCAGACGCTGATCATCACCGCGGCGGGGATCAATATTTTTATGGCCCTTTACCTCGCGTGGGTAGCCAGTGTGCCGAGCGACCCGTCGTGGGGGCTTGGAGAATCGTTCAGCGCCGTTTTGGGCCCGGTCTGGCGCATTGTTACCGCCTCGATCGTGGCAGAAATCGTGAGCGAATTGATCGATACCGAGGTGTACCATTGGTTTGTAACCAGGGTCACGACGCGCTACCAGTGGGCCAGAGTACTTGTTAGCAATAGTGTATCCATTCCGATTGATAGTCTCATCTTCGCTGTGCTGGCGTTTGCGCCGCTGCCTGGATTGCAGGATCATTTCTTGACTGTTCCCTGGCCGGTAGTGTGGCAGATATTCTTCTTTAACCTAATGGTCAAATACGCGGTGACGCTGTTCAGCATGCCGTTTATCTACGCCATGCCGGATCGCGATTGGGAGAATCTGGACAAATAGGACCGCATAGGCATCAGAAGTCGATGACCGTCGATAGACAAACGAGCGTCATCATTCCAAGTCTTAACTCACCGCTGATCAGCAGTGTCGTGGATGCAGTCCTGGCGCAAGATGGTTTTGGGTCCGGTGACGAGATTATCGTTGTGGGCCGCGATGAAACGATGCAGCTATCGCAGCGGGCGCAGGTACGGTTCATTGACACAGGCCGCCCTGTCACAGCGCCGGTGGCGCGCAACATAGGCATAGGGGCCGCGCAGAGTGATCTGTTGCTCTTTCTTGACAGTGACTGCCTTCCGCAAGCAGGCTGGCTGCGCGAGCATCGCCGTGCGCATGATTCGGGCCATCCGGTGGTGGGTGGTGGTGTGCTGCCCGTTGGCGATAACTACTGGCATCTGGTCTACAATTTGACTATGTTTCACGAGTTATTCAGCACCGAAGCGGCGGGCGCGCGGCCCTTTCTGCCGACGCTTAATCTTTCGGTTGAACGGCCGGTGATCACTGAGGTGGGGCTGCTGGATACGGGCCTTATGCGCAGCCAGGATCTGGACTGGACCACGCGTATGAAAGCGGCTGGCTTCATGCCCTATTTTTGGCCGAAGGCCAGCATAAGACATGAACACAACCGGCGCACTGCCAGACAGGTGTGGCGCGACGCGAGCACGATCGGTACCTATGCCAGCCAGGTGCGGCTGCGGCATGAAGATGTTCTTGGCACGCCGGCCGTTTTACGCAACCGTTATGCGACGCTCCTGCTATCACCATTGATAGCACTCTATGTGACGGCGCGCATCATAGTCAAGCGACCCGGCACGATGCTGCGACATCTGTCAACTTGGCCCGGCATTTATTTTTCCAAGATAGCCTGGTGTTGGGGAGCAAGCCGGCGATGACAGCACGCGAGGGGCCGCGCGTGCTGGCGATTGTCTTGAACTGGCAACAGGCGCAGGTGACGCTAAGCTGCGTGGAAAGGCTGCGCGCGCTGAAGGAGCCTGCGCTGGATATACTGGTGCTAGATAATGGATCTGGGGATGATTCGGCGCGGGTGCTGCGGGAAAGGGCAGACGCCGGCGCCGAAAGCGTTGATGGCCCTGAATTCGAACTGATTGAGCTGCCTCAAAACCTGGGTTTCGCAAGAGGGAATAATCACGGGTTGAGGCTGGCGCTGGAGCGCGGGTATGATTTCGCGCTGGTGATCAATAACGACGCGTTTGTCGAGCCGGGGATGCTGCGCGAACTGCTGGCGCAAACGGCCGATGACGTGGCGTTGCTATCACCAAAGATACTATATGAGTCGCAGCCAGACCGGATCTGGTTCGCGGGCGGTGACCGGCAAGCGCAGACTCTGGACCTGATCAATACCGGCCGTGGTGAAGCGGACAGCGCCGGGCGCTTCCCGACGCGAGATGTGGATTATGTGCTTGGCGCCTGCATGCTGGTCAATCTGGCGGCGGCGCGGGTGGTTGGCTTGTTCGATGAGCGGTATTTTTTCTACTTTGAAGACCTTGACTGGTCGATACGCTTTGTAGAGGAGGGTTACCGGCTGCGCTATGTGGCGGAAGCGCGCGTGCAGCATCGGGTGGCCACCAGTACAGGTGGGGAACTGGATACGCCGCAAAGACGTTTCTACCTGGCTTACGGCGGCGTATTGTTCTGGCGCCAACACGCTCGCACCGGCAGCCCCGCCGTTATTCTGGCTTTTCGCGCGCTCAGCGCGCTGAAGATGGTTATGAGGCTTCTGATCAGCGGGCGTGCAGAAGCGGCGGCGGCCTATTTTCGCGGACTGCGGGCGGGGTGGCGGGCTAGCAAAAGAGGCCGGCCAACGGCCAGCCTCACCTAAAACCCATCCTGGAACCTTCTTAGTGCGCTTCTATTACGGAATACACAGCCCTGTGCCGGCGAAAATAAGGTTAGGGTTCTGGATATGGTTAGTACGAACGACAGACCAGGGAGAGACGCCGTACATCCAGGCAATCTGTGACAATGTCTGCCCCTGCTGGACATAGTGAATACGGCTGCACTGCCCGCCCGGTACCCCTCCGTGACACGGGATCCACAGAGTGCTGCCGGCATATATCCGGTTGGCATTGCCTATATGCGGATTAGCTTTCATCAGCGACGCGATGGAAATGCCATATTGGCGGCTTATTGACGACATGGTTTCACCTCGCTGTATGCGATGGTAAGAACCACAGGATTGTTCCACGGGCGCCGCATGCGTTGTGGCCGCAGTGAGCAGCAGTGTGGCTAAAATCGCGAGCAGGATCAGCCACATCAAGCGACGGCCGCTAAACAGATATTGAACCTTCATTGTAACCTCCTCTACGATAGCTCCTTTCCCGTTGGAAACATTCCAACGGGCTGAATCTGGCTGATGCTACCCAGCCCGAACCCGGGTAAAAATACGCCTCCCGGTAGTGGCAATATAGCATAGAATAAGCTCGCTGTTCAAGAGGCGGCGCGTTAAACAGAGGTAAAAAAAGCGCCCCTCAATCGAGGGGCGCGTCGAAGCGGATATCCTGGTCCCGTGGGCTTCAGGCGCAGCTGTCGTCTGATGTTCAGACGCGGGTGATATACTCACCGGAATCTGTATTAACGCGGATGCGATCGCCTATCTGGACGAAGAGGGGGGTACGCACCTTGAGCCCAGTTTCACAGACGACTTCCTTCGTAGCGCCGGTAGCGGTGTCACCCGCAACGGCATTTTCGGCCTCCACCACTTCAAAGTCCATCGACTTGGGCAGAAGATAGTCGATCACCTCGCCTTCGAAAGAAAGGAGGTCCAGTTCCATGTTGTCACGCAGATACTGTTGGCTGTCTTCGAGCACAGTATGCGGCACCTGCTTTTGTTCGAACGTCTCATTGTCCATGAAAACATAGAAGGTGCCGTCATCGTACAGGTACTGATAGGTACGCTGGTCGAGGCGTACGTCCTCCACGCGCTCACCGGAAGTGAAAGTAATGGGCAAATTGGCGCCGGTGCGCAGATTGCGGACACTAACGCGGATATTGGCTTTGCCACGTCCGGGTTTGTTATGGCTATATTCGGTTACTTTGTATAAGTTGCCGTCGTACAAGAACGTTGTGCCACGGCGCAACTGATTGACATCGATCATGTCTCAATAACTCCTGGGTTTTAAATTTTGTGGCTGTGTTTTTAGGAACTGGCCGATTCAAATAAGGCGCAGCGTCACTCGCACGCGGGTTGGTTTAGTGGCCCAATAAACCCGGGGCCCGGGAAGCGGCGCCCGCCTGTATGTCATGTTCCTCACGGGTTGCACTGATTGTGCAAAGCCTAGTGCAAGTGTATCATAAACGGAAATCTGTTGACAAAGACGTTCATTGCACAGGCGGGAGCGTAATTTTTGTAGGTGAAGGAGTGTGGGAATGCACAAAGAAATAATATACAGCAGCGAGGCGCCTGCTGCTGTCGGTCCTTATTCGCAGGCGGTACGCTGCGGCTCATTCCTGTTTACGGCCGGACAGGTGGGCCTGAACCCGGCGACGGGGGCCCTGGTGGAGGATGATATCGCCGTACAGACCACGCGAGCCTTGCATAACTTGAAGGCGGTATTGAGCGCCGGCGGGGCGGATTTTGCCAGCGTGGTGAAGACAACGGTCTTCCTCAAGGATATGGCCGAGTTTGGGGCGATGAACGAGGTGTACAAGACGTTTTTCGGCGATAGCCCACCGGCTCGCTCGGCGGTGCAAGTGGCGGCGCTGCCTTTGGGCGCGCGCGTGGAGATTGAGGCGGTTGCCTATTTGCCGGATTAAGGTACAGCACGGCGCGGCAGGCAAGCGTCGGACGAGTATTTGCAGGGAGAACCAGCATGGGAGCCAGACGAGCGTGGCAAGATATGTCGATAGAGTTGGTAGATGTAGCGATGGGGCGGCGGCCAGCAGAACTGGTGATTCGCAACGGCCGTTGGGTGAATGTCCATAGTGGCGAGGTCATCCCTGGCAGCGACGTAGCCGTAACAGGCGGCCGCATCGCCTATGTCGGACCGGACGCGGGCCATACAATCGGCGCCGGGACCGAAGTGATAGACGCTGCCGGGCGTTATCTGATACCTGGCCTATGTGACGCGCACATGCACGTTGAAAGCGGCATGGTTACGGTGACCGAATTTGTGCGTGCGGTTATTCCCCATGGCACGACGAGTATGTTTATCGATCCGCACGAAATCGCCAACGTCCTCGGCCTGGAGGGCGTAAGGCTGATGCATGACGAGGCGGCGCTCATGCCGATCAATGTGTATGTTCAGATGCCAAGCTGCGTGCCGAGCGCTCCAGGCCTGGAAACGCCGGGGTCTGGCGTTAGCCCGGAGGATGTCGAGGAAGCGATGAGCTGGCCCGGCATTATCGGGCTAGGAGAGATGATGAATTTCCCCGGCGTATTCAATGGGGATCCGAAGATGCATGCGGAGATGCAGGCGACCCTGGCGGCAGGTAAGGTCATAGGAGGGCATTATGCAGCGGCCGACCTGGGAATTCCTTTTCACGGCTATGTGGCCGGCGGCCCGGCGGATGACCATGAAGGCACACGTACCCAAGACGCCGTTGCGCGGGTGAGACAAGGGATGAAGGCCATGCTGCGGCTGGGTTCTGCCTGGTACGATGTGGCCGCACAGGTCAAGGCGATTACGGAGCTTGGTTTGGATAGCCGCAACTTTATTCTCTGCACCGACGACAGCCACTCGGGCACACTGGTGCATGAAGGTCATATGGACCGCGTTGTGCGCCATGCTATTGGACAGGGCCTACGGCCGATTACGGCGATTCAAATGGCAACGTTGAATACGGCCGTGCATTTTGGCCTTGAAAAAGAAATTGGGAGCATTACGCCGGGACGCACGGCGGATATTATTATCAGCAGTGACCTGGTTAGCCTGCCGATCGAGCTGGTGATTGCTGGCGGCAAACTTGTTGCGCAGGGTGGTGCGCTTATGGCCGAGCTGCCTCCCTACGTGTACCCCGCGGCTGTGTTGGATACGGTCAAACTCGCCAGGCCACTTACGGCGCGTGATTTTGATATCACCGCGCTGGAAGCAGCGGAGTTGGTGACTGCACGAGTGATAGGCGTTATTGAAAATCAAGCGCCAACGGTGGCGCTCGAAGTCAGGTTGAAGGTGCAAGATAGCGTGGTGCAAATGGATCCGGAAAATGACGTGTGCCAGGTAGCGCTCGTGGAACGGCACCGTGCAACCGGCAGCGTTACCAATGGATTCGTCAAAGGATTTGGCTTTATTGGACGGTGTGCAGTTGCCAGTACGGTGGCGCATGACAGCCACCATATGATCGTCGTTGGAACCGACAAGGAGGAGATGGCGCGGGCCGCCAATCGCCTGGCCGAGGTGGGCGGGGGAATCACCGTATTTAAGGAGGGAGAAGAACTGGCTCTGGTTGAACTTCCAATTGCAGGTTTGATGTCGAACGAACGGGCCGAAGTAGTAGCGACCAAAGCGCAAAGAATGGTTGAGGCATTCTCGACATGCGGCTGCAGGTTAAACAATGCGAATATGCAGCTCAGCCTCCTTGCCCTGGTTGTCATTCCGGAACTGCGGATCTCTGATTTGGGGCTTGTGGATGTCACCGCGTTTGAAATAGTACCGCTGCTTATCGACGAGCCATAAAGCGCCAGCTGCAAGCGCCCTCTCATGCTTATGGATATTATTTGTGGCTTCGCGGGCGAAGATTGCCCGCGGCATACCCTGTGGTAAACTTCTACGAGCCTGCCCCACACAGCAGTAAGCGGTAACGATCGTGCCCAAGACGTGTGCCTGGCAGCACCGGTTCCATGATTACGCTCAACAACGTCACTAAGAAGTACTATACGTTAACGGCGCTCGATCATGTTTCCCTCGAAATTCCACGGGGAGAGGTGATGGGCCTCTTGGGGCCAAACGGGGCCGGAAAGACAACTTTGATGAAGCTGGTGGCCGGCTTGATTTTCCCCACAGGCGGCCAGCTTACGGCAGAGAACGGACCTTGGCCGCTTATTGGATTTAAGCCAGAGCGCCTGTTGTTCCCCAATAATCTGAAGGTGAGCCAGTACCTCAACCTGGTCGCCGGCGCAAGCAATGTGCCCGTTTCGGAGAGGGAGCAGGCCATACTGGACAGCCTGGCGCGCGTCAACCTGCTGGACGCCGCGGGGAAGCGCATCGGCCATATTTCGAAAGGCATGCGGCAGCGGCTGGGCCTGGCGCAGGCGCTGATTGGCGATCCGCCGCTCTTGCTGCTTGATGAGCCGTCGAACGGCCTTGACCCAGATGGCCAGAGCGAAATTGGGCAGTGTATTCGAGATCTCCATAACCAGGGGAAAACGATTGTGCTCAGTTCGCACCAGCTGCATGAGGTGACTCAGATCTGCACGCGCCTGGTCATTTTGAATAAGGGGCAGGTACATTACGAAAACAGTATGAGCCAGGCGCTGGCCTTACGGCCGTTTGTGCGCATCCGGGTTGATCGCGCGCTGAACGAAGCGGCAGACTTGTTGCGCTCCCTGCATCCAGACATTAGCGTTGAAGGCGATACAATCGTGTTGAAGAACACCGCGATGCGCATGCGGCGCCAGATTTTGACGCTGCTGCTCAACATGAATTTTGACGTGCTGCGTGTTGAGCAGAAAAGGGTAACACTGGCAGAGATCTACGCGGAGACGATTTCGTGATTCAACGTATCTGGGAATTGAGTCGTTATTTTGCACAGAACCTGGCCTTTTCTTTGGCCGGGTTGGTGCTTGTCATTCTCAGTTTCCTGTTCTGGGCGATCTTTTTCCCGCCCAGCCAGGGGACACCAGATATTGAGAACTATGTAATGATCATTGCCGCGTTTGGCGTGACCTTGACCTTTGTGGCCACGCTTACGGTAACCTCGCGAGCCAGCCGGGCAGAGAATTTTCCGTTAATCGCGCGTTTGCCGAGCAGGATCGAGTATATGACGGCCGTTTTTTCGGCGGCCATGATATTTGCGCTGCTTTTGCAACTGATGGTGGCCTTGTTGGCGCTTATCCGCGGGCCCGACGCCTCCATTGGCCGGCTACTTGAGGCGCCGCCAGTCTGGATTGCGCTTGATTTGCTAGCGGCCATCATGGCACTTCATGCTTCAGACCTGATAGCCTCAGGCTGGTCACGCGTCATGATTTATGGCACGTTGGCAATCCTGCTGATCGCGCAGAGCTTTGCTGAGAGGCTGAACACCTGGTTCATCGCCATTATTAGCAACGTGAGCAGCTACTTCTATGGGCAGCAAATGAATGGTGTGGCCGATTCGTTGGGGCGCATCACAGCGTGGCTAAGTGGTTCTGAGCAAAGCCTGCTGGATCGTTTTCTAGGCTTTGTCTTTTGGCCGTTCAAGGCCATTGAGAGCGCGGTGCTTGGCGGCGCCTTCTCGCCAACGGAGGCACTGGCGCCGGCGGTTCTGGTACTTTACGCGACGATACTTTACCTCCTGGCGGCTGACCTGTTTGCCTCGAAAGACCTGGAGTTGATCGAGTAGCGCGGGCCAAATTGCGTATTTCTTCAATTTAGATCTCATCTACTTCATCATATGGATCATAGCCGAACTGCATCTCGTTGAGGGTCGCAACCAGGCGCCTGGCCGACTGCTCGTCTAAACCGCGCGCGAAGTAAATACGTTTGCTGCCATATTCGAATCCGGGGCAGTTTTCTTCGCTACTAAAGTAAAAGGGCGAGACATAGGCCATATCGTAGGCGTCGGTGATGCCCAGAAGTGACACGGGCCGGCGAATGATAAGTCGATCTTTCTCCAGGTAGAGTATCTCGCGCCGCGCCGCGTAATACTGCCACTGCTGCCAGACTACGCGCCCGAGCCGGTACCAGATATAGAGCCAGACGAGCAGCATGATCGTGAAAGCAATGGCGAAGCGTTCACCCGAAAAGGCGACATCGCGCAGAATGAAGACAATGCCCCAGAAAAGGCCGATGAGCCAGACGATCAACAGGATCGTATAAAGGGAAAGCCAGACGGGCTTGCGCTGCGCCGGGTAAACGATCTTGATCCGGTCCTCCGACTGTTCAAAATGCACGTTGCGAATGATTGGCGGCATGACCATGATTTTACCGCATTCCTTTGCCGCCTGCCGCGCTGAGGCTACAATGCCCAGCCATGAGCCGCGCCAGGCATCTCTTTCGTTCTTCCGTTATCGTCATCTTTCTCTTTGGACTGGGAAAGTTGACGGGCCTGGTTCGGACGCGCCTAGTCAGCGTCACCTTTGGCACCAGCGCTGCGTTTGATGCGTTTACCGCGGCGAACCAGCTGCCCGAGGTGTTCTTCACTGTCATTGCCGGCGGTTCCCTGGCTGCTGCGTTCATTCCCGTCTATTCCGCCTATCTAGCCGAGCGTTCGCAGCGGGCAAGTCTGCGCCTGGCCAATACTATTCTAACCCTGGTTATCCTTGTGTTGGGCACGATTTCGCTGGTGGGAGCGCTTTTCGCTCCATGGTTGGTGCGCGTGGTGTTAGTTCCTGATTTCCCACCTGAAACACAGGCGCTGACAGCAGCCATCATGCGCGTGATCCTGATCCAGACAACGCTTTTCGGTATTAGCGGTGTGCTGAGCAGTATCTTGAATGCGCACCAGCATTTCGCGCTGCCGGCTCTGGCCCCAATCATGCTTGATGTGGGGTACTTCCTGGGCATCTTTCTTCTGGTGCCCCAGATGGGGATTCTCGGATTGGCGTGGGGCACAGTCATTGGCGCGCTGCTGCATATCGCTGTGCAGCTACCAGCGTTATATCGCTACCAGTATCGCTATCGCCCGCAGCTCGCGCTTAAGATGGGGGGCGTGCAGGAAATTATCCGACTTATGGGGCCGCGGATTGTGACCCTGGGCACCATCCAGGTGGCAGATCTCTTTATTATTCGCCTGGCTTCGGCGCTGCCTGTTGGCAGCACATCGGCTTACTTCTACGCTTACGCGCTGATGCAGTTTCCGGAGACGTTATTTGGCACGGCCATCGCTCTGGTAGTTTTCCCAACGTTAGCTGAACAATTCAATAGCGGCGATATCGTTGGACTGCGCAGGACCGCCTCGCGGGCACTGCGCATTATCTGGTTCCTGACGATTCCCAGCGCGGCTGGCCTGGTCTTACTGGGGCAGCCGATTATTGCACTCCTTTTGCAGGGTGGGGCATTTACGGCGGAATCAGCACAGATCGTTTACAGTGTTCTCGCCATATTTAGCGTGCGCGTGGTTAGCGAGTCGACGGTGGAAATCGCCGCGCGCTTGTTCTATGCGCAGCACAATACCAAGCTGCCTATGGTGACTTACCTGGGATGGCTGCTGGTCAATGTGGCACTGGCGTATTCGCTGGTAGGCGAGTGGGGAATCACGGCGCTGGCTGTAGCCAGTACTACGGCCTTTACTTTGCTGGCGATTGCCTTGCTGCTGCTGAATCATCTGGTGCTAGATGGTTTTTTGAACCGGGAACTGGGCCTCAGCCTGGCGCGCAGTGTAGCGGCAACGGTTGGTATGAGCCTCATTATCGTTGGCATAGGGCAGTTTGTTCAGGAGCCGCTGCTCTTACTGGCAATTGGGGGACCAGCGGCGGTTGTGGCCTACGTGCTGTTTACGGCCGTGTTGGGAGGAGACGAAATCCCGCGACTATTGCAAATGATACGGACACGCCAGGCGACTTAATGCGCCCAAACGGGCGCATCATATCGAATAATTGAATGTGTATTCGATAATTGAGATTGATGTTGACACGGTCGAACATCTGTGCTAAACTTCAAACGTAATTAACCACACTAGCAAGCCAGATTTAGCATGTGAATAGAACTCTCAGCAGGCACCGAGAGCTGCCGCTTTCGTCAACGCTGGATGCCTGGTACGTGCCTTTCTGGTGAAGGAGTCTCAGAGAAAATGGCCAATGTGAATGGGGATGGACGTACGAGCAGCCTGGAAAAAACACTCGATTCTTTGACCAAGAAATACGGCGAAGGCACGATTATGCGCCTTGGCGAAGCGCAGCATATGCAGGTGGAGACGATACCAACAGGGTCGTTGTCGCTGGATATCGCGTTG
>JBJYWX010000090.1:0-14896 GCA_046259695.1 Promineifilaceae bacterium (SeqCode)
GGGCTACCTCTACTCACTTTTAGCGGGCACAGCGGGCCGGGAGAAGGCCGTCTGCCCTAGGAGTGTTCTTCGAGCTGAATAAGTCCAAAACGCAGGCCGGCCAGCACGGCCTGCGTGCGGTTGGGTTGCTCTAGTTTACTTAGAATGCGCTTGGCGTAGGTGCGAACGGTTTCTTCACCAATATGCAGGCGTCCGGCGATCTGTTTATAAGTCGCCGGCGTCGCCATGAGCTGTAGGACTTCCTGTTCGCGCGCTGAAAGGGACGGAAGATAGGTATCATCGCCAGCCCCCGTGCCGCGGCTGCGCTCCAGCAGTGCCCGGGTAATTTCGGGACCAAGATAGACTTTGCCGCGCGAAACGCTGCGGATGGCAAAGAAAAGTTCGTCGGGGCTGCAGTCTTTGTGCACAAAACCGTCGATGCCTTCGTCCAGGCCGTCAAAAATAGCCGTCTCCAACGGCGCCCCGGAAAGCATCAGGCAGCGCGCGGTGGCTGCCAGGTTGCGGATTTGAGCCGCCGCCTCCAGGCCGTCCATACGAGGCATCTTATAATCAAGAAGGACAATATCGGGCTGTAATTCCACTGCAAGCGCAACGGCTTCACGGCCGTCAGCCGCTTCGCCGACAACTTTGAAGTCGGGTTCCTGGCGCAGCATCAGTGCTAGGCCGCGGCGTACGACTTCGTGATCATCAACGATTAGGATACGGATAAGCATGAGTCTATTATAGCTCTGCATGCGGGCGTGCCGCGATCCTTCATTGCGCCTTTGTCGCTTCGCCCCTTACCTGCCACCTGCCGCCTGTGCCCTAGTGGTGCTCCTGCGCGTTGGCAGGGATGTCGATGATGATGGAGGTGCCCGCATCGGGCTGGCTGTAGATGCGGCAGCTTCCGCCGAGAGCGGCGGCGCGCTCCTGCATGCCGCGCAGGCCGAAGTGGTCTTTGCTGAAGGATTGGCTGAGGACCGCCCCGGGATCAAAGCCACGACCGTTGTCGCGCACGATGAACTGCACACGGCCGTTGGCGACATCGACGCAGATCCGCGATTCGCGCGCACCGGCGTGATGCACGATGTTGGCCAGCGCTTCCTGCGAGATGCGATAGATGCTGCGGCGCACCGGTGGCGAAAGGGAGCTGAAATCACCGCGCACGTCAAACTCGATATCCAGTTCAGCAGCCTGCAGAATATCCGCGGCGTAACCGCGCAAATCCGTCTCAAACTGCTCCGCGGTCAGCTCCACCGGCCACAAATCGCGCACCGTGTCGCGGATCGTGCGGCGCACGCCTTCGGCGGTCTGCAGTGCCCAGGCCAGTTCCGGTTCGATGGCTGCCGGATCCTCGGGCAGCATGCGCAGGCAGGCCTGTAGGGCGTAGACCAGTCCAAAAAGCGACTGTGAAACGGTGTCATGCAGGTCAAGCGCCAGGCGCGCGCGTTCCTCGCGCACGGCGCTTTCCTTTGCCAGGCGGTGGCGGGTCTGCATCATGCCGATGGTGACTGCCACCTGCTCGCCGATGAGCGCCAGCATTTCCTTCCTCTGCGCGTCCGACTCTTGCCCCGCGAGGTTCACCGCTAACAGGCCGATGGGCGTCGCTCCCCAGTGCAGGGGCATTACAAGCGCGTGCGGCATGGGTACGCCGCTGTCCAGCGCCATTTCTTCCGGCGACGTTTTAACCAGCGTCTGGATCAGTGGGTGATTCCTATCGTCGAGGGAAACATCGGGCGGTTTCAGCAGTTCAGCAGCCTCTTTTCCAGCTTCTTGCTTTAGCCAGGGAAAAAGGGCATTGCGTTCGCGGTCCACGACGGTGACCAGCGCGCACTGATAGCCCATTTCACCCGTTACTGACCCGAGCAGCCGGGCAAGTACCGTCTCGAGATCAGCCGCGTGCTGTAGAGATATGAGCAATTCAAGGAGAATGCGCTGGCGGTCGCTTTCGGCAAGGCGCACCATGGGTCAAATTATGCGCAGGGTTGCAGGGGATTGCAAGCGGCAGATGCCGCAGCGCGGGCTGCTTCTCGATGGGCAGCCACCGGCGGGTTATAATCCGCGGTCATGAACTCTACAGACTAGAGGCAGAGATGGTGTTCGCTTAAGATACTTGAGGAGAGTGCAAGGTGAACGATGGAATAGTTGTAATTGGCGGCGGGCCTGCGGGCGTTGAGGCGGCTGTGGAAGCTGCCAGTCTTGGCTGCCCAGTTCACCTTATTAGCGATGCGCCGGTGGGTGGACGGGCGGGCTGGCACAGCCTGCTGCCCAGCAAAGTCTGGCTGGATGCCGCTGAGCGAGCGCAGCGGGGGACACCCGTCAGCACGGAAAAGATCGTTGCGCGCGTGGCTGCAGTAAAGAAAAGCTGGAATGATCAGCTTCTGGCGGCGCTCGACACTCTGAATGTTGATGTGGTTCAAGGCGTAGGCTCGTTCAGCGGCCCACACTCTGTTGTCGCCCAGGATGCGGAAGGTGCGGAGATCGCGTCTTTTGCTGGGCTCCCGGTAATCGTGGCCACCGGATCGGTCCCGGTGTTTCCGGGTCCTCTCAAGCCGGATGGCCGGCAGGTCCTTGCCCCCCGTTTCTTGAGCAAATTGGAGGCGCTGCCGCCAAGCATGATCGTGGTCGGCGCCGGGGCGACAGGCTGCGAATCGGCTTATCTCTTTAATGCCTTGGGCGTAGAAGTTACCTGGATTGTGGACCAGTACGGCATCCTGCCCCAGATCTACGCTCCGATGGGTAGGGCATTGGGCGCTGCGCTAAAAGCGCAGGGCGTCAATCTGGTCGCAGGGCAGATGGTAAGCGAACTGGTGCGGGATGATGAAGGCGTAACGGCCGTGCTGATGGATGGCGTTCGCTGCCAAGCCGGCATGGCGTTTGTAGCGGTCGGCCGCCGGCCAGACTGGGAGCGCCTCAACCTGGACGCGGCAGGCATCGCGCCGGTGGATGGCCAGCCGCTTGCCCTGAACAGCTTTGGCCAGACGGCAAACCCCTTTGTTTACCTGGTAGGAGATGTTGATGGCAGGGCGATGACAGCTAACAAAGCGGCCGCGCAAGCGCGCGTGGCCGCGCGGCACGCCTGCGGCCTTGATGTGACCGCGTTTGACCTCAATCTCATACCGCAGCCTGTCTTTACCGAGCCGCAGGTGGCTCAAGTTGGCCAAATGACCGGCCCTGGCGTGGCAGTTCAGCGCGTTTCCTACAGTGAGAGTCTGAAAGGACATATCCTGTCCGAATCAGGCTTCCTTGATCTGGCCTATAACGTGGAAGGCGGTCAGGTGAGTGGGGCCGCGGCTGTCGGGCCGCACGCCACTGATGCGGTGGCTTCGATCGTGCCGGCTCTGCGACTGGGCGCGTCGCTGGCTGCGATCGCGGACCTTTATGGCGCCTATCCTACCTTGAGCGAACTGCCATTTATCGCCGCGCGCAAAGCGCTCAGGTCATAAGGGCCAGGCCGTGCCTGGCCAGGCAGGACGACCGGTTCGGCAGCGCATCAACGTTCCACGGGATACCCGGCGTTTTCCCAGGCTACAATGCCGCCGTCCATGTTATGCACGTTTTCAAAGCCGTTCGCTCGCAGGAACTCCGCGACCTGGCTGCTGCGGTTACCCGTGCGGCAGGTAACAATGACGGTCTTGTCGGTCGGAATCTCGTCGACGCGGTTCTGAATCGTGCTCATGGGCAGCAGGGTGATGTTGGGAATATGGCTCTCGTCGTACTCATCCTGCTCACGCACATCGAGTAAATAAACATCGGGGTTGTTGCGCAGTTCATAGACCGTATCCACGTCTACGGTCTGTGGCAGGTCTTCCAGGGCGGCCTGGTCGGCTGCTGGGGCCGGCGCGGCAGCGCCACCGCAGCCCGCAAGGGCCAGCGCGGCCAGCAGCAGGGCGAGCATAAGGTAAGGAATGCGAGATTTCATACGTCTTCTCCTCGGAACTATGGTTAAAGGCCGGATCGGACGCCGGCCACTGATTGTGATCTTTATTATGGCTGTTTTTAGCGTACTTGGGCCACATTGCCGGAATGAGCGGGGCAAATCCTAAGGGATTCTTATGTGTTGCTTACGCAAGTAGAATACTATCTACAGCGAATGGCGCTGATCACCGGGGAACCCACCCTTAAGGAAGGGTCCATCTGCAGCGCCAACGGCCGTGTCCGAACCAGTGTACCCAAAACGGGCTGCCGCCAAATGGCTGCGGGCCTTTCGGCGTGCCCGGAGGCGAGTTTGCGGTAAAATGGTGATGGGCCTTGACAACGCAATAATCGGCCGAAATATACAAATCCAAGATTCTAGTTAAGAGAGGTAACTGTTATGGCTATTGAACCACTTGGTGCACGCGTGCTGATCCGTCCGCTGGAAAAAGAATCGCAGACCGCGAGCGGCATCATCCTGCCGGAGACGGCCAAGGAAAAACCGCAGCAAGGAACGATTGAGGCTGTCGGCGATGAAGAAGAAATGATGACCGGCCTTGAAGTTGGCGATACCGTCCTGTTTCCTAAGTACACGGGTACGGAGATCGAGGTCGACGGCGTTACTTTGTTGATTATGGAGGAAACCGACGTCCTGGCTCGTATTACAAAATAGTGACTGTTGGAGAATCTAGGAAAAGCCGGCCCCGCCAAAAGGGGCCGGTTTCGTTTGTCAGCACGTGAGGTGTGAACATGGGTCTATTTCGAAGTATCTTTGGCGGGCAGGCTGGCCCGCCGGTAGAAGGCGTGAATGCCCAGGAACTAAACGATCTGCTGCAAAGTGATCAGGAATTCTTGCTGGTAGATGTGCGTTCTCCCATGGAATACGAGCACGATGGCCACATCACCGGCGCCCGCCTGATGCCGCTGCAAATGCTGCTGCAGCGCGCGGCTGAATTGCCTCAAGACAAGGAAATAGTTTTTGTTTGCCGCTCGGGAAATCGCAGTATGGTTGCTTGTGAGCAGATGAAGCGCCTTGGCTTTAGTAATGTGAAGAATTTTGATGGGGGGATGATTGCCTGGAACATGGCCGGCCTTCCGCTTGAGTGAAGCCTGATCCGGTCGGGCAAAGCCCACGACGCCCGTTTGTTTGAGCGCTAACCAATTACAGTGTTCAATAGGCCATGCCCGGCCAGGGTGTTGAGGGCTGCCTTGAGCTGCTCCTGTGTCAAGGCGGGATAGCGTTCCCAGAGATAACCGCGCATCGCTTCCCAGTCGCCATAGCCCGCTGCGGCCAGCCAGATACCAGCAAAAGGACCGTCGAGACGGTAGGGTCGTCCATTCTCTGTGTCCAGAAGGTAGAGCGTTTCCTCCGATAGGCCGTAGACGATACCATCAGGGACGTACCACTGCCGGTCAACTGCGCTCCGCGGCGGCAAACCGAGGGCGCCGCGATTTCCGAGGCAGCGATGCGGCGGCAGAAAACGCCAATGGGGCTGCGGCCGGTCTTCAAATGGGAGCTGGACCAGAAAATCTGGCTCGTTCCAGGCGAACGCCAGGGCATGAGCCGGTCCTGCACAGAGCCGCCCAGGCTGCAAGCGGATATCGGTGCCGGGATGCTGGGCTTGCAGGGTATGAGCGCAAACGACCGTTTTGACTCGCCCGTCGTAAGCTTGCGCGGCAGCGGGCAGGCCATCCGTGGCATAGAGCAGCGCGACAACCAACTGCTCGTTGACGTGGCGCTTTATCTGCTGGCTCAGCCGCAGGCCAGATAAGGCACAGTCATCTACCAGGCAAAGCCGCCTGGCAGAACGCGCGAACTGCGGTTCGAGCTGCCCAGGGTCCAGGTCAAGCAAATAAGCCAGCCAGCCGAGCACAAACAGCCCGCCACGGGGAACTGCAGCAAAGGCCATTTCCTGCAGCTCGCCAGGTGTAAAACGCTCTTGCAGCCGGCCGGCCAGCAGCGCGGCGTCTGCTTTGCCGCTTTCGTAATCGACGTAGCGTAAGGCGCGCACCAAATGCGCGGCGTGCACGGCCAGGGGCCATAGATGCAGTTCTTCTTCTCGATCTAGCGGGGAAAAAGGGTCGGCCGTATTAAGGATAAACGGATGTTCGCTCATTGTTGCCCTGACGGGCTCATTGTCGCTCTTTCGGGCAGGCACGGCAACTCCCTTTGCAGGGGGCCGATTATGGCAGGCTGCGCAGCATGGATCCCAGGTCGTCCAGCGCGCCGGGCGTAACCCGCGGCAGCCATAGTTCGAAGCAGGCTGTCTGTTCGCTCAACCTGGTGAGAAAGTTAACATGACCATCGAATGTGTCTCTATCCCATTGATCGACGCCATCGCTGATCAGGCGCGCCAGGCAGATGGCGCGCGCAATAGGCCGCAGTTGGGGCTCTCTAACGTCGCCGATCTGAGGAAAATAGAGCGCCGTCAGCGGCACGGCCCGGCCGAGTTCCCTTGGCTGGAGCAGCGACCCGCGTGGCACCAACGCCTTGCCTCCCGGCGGGATGTCAAGGGCACGGGTGCCGCGTTCCTTTAGGGCGGGTAGGATATGCAGCGTGTCGCGATTGAGATTGATTGTACCGGGAGAAAGCAGCGCTTCAATGCCGGACGGCGTTTCGCGCAAGAGCGCCGCATCGTTAGCCAGGAAGCGCCAGCCGCCCAGCACCACGGCGAGCCCGGCGCTGGTCTTGCCGCTGCCCGAAGGCCCGCAGAAAAGAGCGGCGCCGGAATTCGATGCCGCCGCAAATGCATGAACGGCATATATGCCCTTGCGGCGCAGGAATGGCGCGATGGTTATGAGGGTCAGGTCTTCCAGGTTTCCTGAGGTGACCATCTCCCTGGTCAGGGTCAACTCGGCGCAGCCGGTGGTGAAGTTGAACGCGATCTGGGCCGGCCTGGCCAGCGTGAGCACGCCGCCGTCCGGTGTCTCGTGAAATTGGACCCTACGGCCGGAATCGCCGCTGGCGGCCAGTATATGGGATGCCGCGTGCGCGGGAGCAGCCGGCGGCTGCTGGCAAATAGCGGCGCGCACGCCAATGTCGCGCGCGCCGGTTTCGCTTTCAGGGACAGGGAACTGCTCTAGATCGAAGAGCGCCTTCCAGCCGTCTAACAGAGACTGATCAGAGCTGGTGAAGTCGAGCGCCAGAGAGTGCAGCAGCGCGCGCATTCGCTCTTTCTGCGCCTACCCGGATGGGCTTAGGAACTGCTCAATCGCATCTGCAAAAGTCGCATAGGGATAAGCGCCGGAAAGGGTATAGCCGTTGATAATGAAGGCCGGCGTACCATTGATCCCCCGGTTAGAACCTTCCTCTAGATCGGCTAAAACCTCTGCAAGGTGGGTATCGTCGGCTAAGCACGCAGCAAAGGTCTCGGTATCCAGGCCGATTTCACCTGCGAACTCAGCGAATTGACCGGCCGCTTCTTCGTTCCCACTCCAACTGCCCTGTTCTTGGAACAACATGTCATGCATGGCCAGGTATTCTCCCTGGTCTCCGGCGCAGCGCGCCGCCTGGGCAGCCAGGATCGCTTGCGGATGCAGGTTAGTCAACGGGAAATCTTTAAAGACATAATAGACCTGGCCCGTATCGACATAATTTTCCTTAATCTTGAGGTACGTTTCGTTGAAGTGCCGGCTGCAGAAAGGACACTGGTAGTCCGTGTATTCTATGAGCGTCACCGGGGCTTCCGGGTCGCCAACGGCATACACATTTTCCAGGTCTGGTTCGGGCGGCACGTAGGCATCAGCCAATGTGCCTTCTTTCGCCAGGCCAATCGCGTAATCGAATAGCTCATACGGCTGCGCGCCATAGAGAGGCAGGCCGTTGACGAAGAAATAGGGCGTCGAGTTGGCGCCGAGTTGGCCCGCTTCCTCGACGCTGGCCTGAATCGCCTGCATGATACTGTCGTCGTCGAGGCAGGCATTGAAAGCCTCTTTATCCAGGCCGAGCGTAGCGGCCAAATCGGCGAACATTTCCGCCGGCAGACCATCGCTGCCGCCCCAGCTTGGCTGCGATTCAAATAGGGCGTCGTGCATTTCCCAGTACGCGCCCTGCTGTCCCGCGCAGCGTGCGGCGACGGCCGCGGCGCGCGCATTGGGGTGGATGCCGTCCAGCGGCAGGTCTTTCAGGACATAATACAGCTCGCCCTGCTCAATCTGTTCGCTGATCAAGGTTGGCAGCGTTTCAGATGCGTAGCGCTGGCAGTACGGGCACTGGTAATCGGTAAATTCCACAATCGTCACCGGCGCGTCGGGATCACCCAGCGTAGCGGCGACGTTGTCCATGTCTACATTAACCGGTTCCGGCTTCACAGCCGGCGCCTGCAGCGGCGACTCCTCAACTGGCTCCGCCTCGACTATCGTCTCCCCTTCGGCCACGGAGGCAATTGCCTGGTTGAAGGCCGAGGCTGGCTGTGCGCCGACCAGGATCTGGTCATTAAGAAAGAAAGTAGGTGTACTGCGAACGCCGCGCGAGAGCGCGTGGTCGATGTCTTGCTGAATAAGTTCTGCATGGCGCATTTCGGCGACGCAAGCGTCAAACTGCGCCTGGTCAAAGTCAAGTGACGAAGCCAGTTCAGAGAAAGCAGCGTCAGGATTACTCTTTGCCCATGTGGACACGTTAGCATACAGTAGATCATGCATCTGCCAGTAGGTGCCGGCACCCTGCTCACCGGCACAGCGCGCTGCATTGGCCGCGGCAAGCGCCTGCGGGTGAATATTCTCGAGTGGGAAGTCGTAGTAGACGACGAGCAGATCACCAGACGCGATCTGGTTCTCCAGCAGTTCAGGCATGGTCTGTTCGGTGAAACGGCTGCAGTAGGGACATTGGTAATCGGAAAACTCTTCCATGACCACCGGCGCGTCTAGGCTGCCGCGATAGGGCCGCCCTTCGGCCGTAAAACCGATCGGAATGCCGTTCGCATCGTTGGCCTCTTCAGAGGACACGACGACTTTCTTTTCTGCCAGCGGAGCATCTTCTTGCTCCACGGCAGGAGCAGCTGTGTCCACCACCTCGTTGTCCTCGGCCACGCTTTCCGCCATTGGCGGCGGAATCTGAGCCGGCGCGGTGGCCGGCCCGCAAGCGGCGAGCAGCGGCAACAACATCATGAGTAGAAATGAGCCCCAAAAAAGGCGGTGTTCTTCCTTCACAGTCTTCCTCTCCAAAATTACGCAAATTCTAGGACCATTATGGCATACGAGGCTCAATAGGAAAAGAATCTTACGAAACGGTCATGCGGAAAACGCTCTTACGCCGGTTCGCGCGCGCTCCTCAATGGTAGGGCGCCAGCAGGTAAGATTTTTCGCCGCAAGAATTCCTTTGTGTTAGACTAAAAATTTGTTTGCCGTTTGCGGGCCTGTCGGCCAGGACTGGGTTTGGCGGCGCAGTAGAAGCCGGCGGTGAGGCGCCAACTATGCTTGTGAGTCATTGGGGTAAAATGCGACAAATTGGACTGCAAATGGTTATGGCCCTGGCATTTGTTCTGCTGATAGTAGCCTGCAGCCAAGATAACGGCAGCACAAGTGAAGCCCTATCTCCACCTCCGACGGAAACCGTGACTGCAGCGAACCGCAGCGAGACTCAGGGCAAGATGCCGGATGCAGCGCAGCCAGAGGCTACCGCGGATCGCGCGGAAGCCCAAGATGTTGCGGTGGAGAGCAGCGTCGAGGAAGCAACGGTAACACCTGAGCCTGGCCGCACCATCACCGTCTGCCTGCCAGGTGAGATAAACGACCTCTATTTGTATGGGGACCAATCCGCTGCGGCGGCGGCCGTGCGCCGTGCGCTCTATGAGGCGCCGTTTACTACGACGGGCTACTCATACCAAGCGCAGGCTCTGGAAAAGGTGCCGAGTCTGGCGGAGGGGGATGCACAACGTGTCGTCGTGAAGGTAGAAGAGGGCGATCGCGTTGTCGATGCTAGCGGCAAAGTGGCTAACCTGCGAAAAGGGGTGCGGGTGGTGGATGCTACGGGTGAGATCGTTGAATTTGACAACGAACCGCTATGGATGGAGCAGCTTGAAGTGGAATTCATCTTCAAACCATTGGACTGGTCCGATGGCACCCCTGTGACGGCGGCCGATTCTGTCTTTAGCTTTGAAGTTGCGGCCGATCCGGCGTCGTCAACGGGGAAAGAGAAATCCAATTTTACAGCCGG
The DNA here is from genome assembly GCA_046259695.1 of Promineifilaceae bacterium (SeqCode). Classification (GTDB taxonomy): domain Bacteria; phylum Chloroflexota; class Anaerolineae; order Promineifilales; family Promineifilaceae; genus JAACFF01. The sequence continues at coordinate 10,049 of JBJYWX010000090.1, forward strand.
CTACGAAGCTCTAGGCGAGCGGAAGATAAAATGGACTGGGCTTCCCGGCTATCTCGATCCCACTTATATGACCAATGTTTGGACGCCGTTGCCCGCGCACTTATATGGCGAGCTTACTGCGGCGCAGCTAGGCAAAGCAGACGAGGCGCTGCAGCCGCAGGTAACCAGCGGTCCCTACGTGGTCAGCGAATGGCGCGAAGCGAACGAGATCCACCTGGCACGCAATCACGCCTATTACCGCGCGGAAGAGGGCTTGCCGAAGATTGCCAATGTAATCGTGCGCCTTGGTACGGTTGACTCTTTCCTAGACGGCACGGTTGAGTGTGACGTTGTTGCCGGGGAGGCAATCGGACCGCATAACTTAGCTGACCTTAAGGCTGCGGGCGCTCTGGACGGATGGGAGCTGCTCACTGCGCCGGGAAATGTTATTGAGCAAGTAACATTTGGAGTCAACCCTGTAAGCGATTATGGTGACAGGCGACCCGACTGGTTTGAGGACGCCCGCGTGCGTCAGGCAATTGCCCTCTGTACCGACCGCGATCAGATGGTGAGCGAATTGACAGAAGGCAATGGAGTCATTGTCAATACGCTAGTGCCGGATGGTCACCCATTGACGCCAGCAGGTCTGCAGCCCTGGACCTACGATCCGTCTGCCGCAAATGCGCTGCTGGATGAAGCAGGCTACCTCGACTTTGCCGCTGATGGGCGCAGGCAGGACGTTCGCAGTGGCGTGCCCATGACGATTACGCTGGGTACGAATAGTGAGAGCCAGCTGCGGAAACGCATCACGGAGATGGTCGTGGACGACCTCGCACAATGTGGTATTCCGGTGGTCAGTTATGACCGGCCGGCCGGCACCTGGTTCGGGGCGGGTCCAGAAGGGCCTATCTTTGGGCGGCAGTTTGACCTGGCAGAACTGGCTTGGGTGGCACACGCGGTCCCTGACTGCGCTGCTTTCAGCGCTAACAATGTCCCCGGTCCGGAGACTTCAGGCTTTGCCGGCTGGAGTGCCCCCAACATCAGCGGCTGGACAAATGAAGCATACGACGCGGCTTGCGCGGCTGCGGAGCGCGCTTTGCCCGGTGGAGACGGGTACGTTGAAAGCATGAACGAAGTGCTGCGCATCTTCAATGAAGAGCTACCGGTGCTGCCCCTGTTTACGAATTATGACGTGGTTGCCGTGCGGCCGGGCGTAAGTAATCTACAGCCTGATGCCACGGAGCTATCTGTTTTTTGGAATATTGCTGAATGGGAAATCGAGGAATAGCCGGTGCTGCCACGATTGCGCGCCTGGCTGTTAGGCGGTGGTGAGGAATACGGCGTGAGCAAGGACAGGTTCTTGATTGTGGGCCTAGGCAATCCTGGCCGTGAGCACACCGGCAACCGCCACAATATCGGATTCATGGCCGTAGATTACCTGGCGGAGAGGCATGGCATTCCTTGGGGCAAGGTGCAGGCCAAAGCCCTAACGGGCAGCGGTACTATTGGCGCGACGCCGGTCATCCTGGCCAAGCCTCAGACTTTTATGAATCGCAGCGGTGATGCCGTTGGCCCGCTGGCTAATTATTATCGCATAGCTCCAGAAAATGTATTTGTGATCTATGACGAATTGGACCTCCCTTTTGGTGCGCTGCGCTTGCGACAGGCCGGTGGATCCGGCGGCCACAACGGCATGAAATCCATTATTAACCATCTAGGCACTACCTTTCCGCGTCTTCGGCTGGGCATTGGCCGCCCAGTGGGGCGCATGGCGCCCGCGGATTTCGTACTGCAAGATTTTAAAGGCGCAGAGTTGGAAGTTGTGCGCCTTCTACTGGATGAAGCGGCTAATGCCATTGAAACGTTCCTCGCTGAAGGGATCGATCTGGCAATGACCAAACACAACCGTAACGGCGAGGGTTTGGATACGTGACGCTGCTTGTTTGCCTGCTATGAGCAGACTAAGACGATGACTGTTTCCGGTCTCCTGCCATTATTCGATTCGCTGCCTGCTTATCAAGAGCTGGCAGCGCTTATTGCACAAAACGTGCAGGTTTTGCCGCTCGATCTGGCGCCCGGCGCTCGCCCGGCAATTCTGGCCAAACTATATGAAGATCACGCCGGCCCGGTGCTGCTGCTGACCGGCCGAGTGGATCGCGCCGTCTCATGGCAGCAGGCGCTGGAATCGTGGCTGCCTCCGCACATCGCGCCGCTGCGCTTTCCCGAGCCAACGCCGCTGCCCTACGATCGCGGTCCATGGAGCGAGCGGACCCGGCGCGATCGCCTGGCAATACTGACCGCGCTCGGCGCGGCTCAACACCCACTTGTCCCGGAAATGTCGCAGCCACCCTTGATTATCGCATCGGCGCGTGCCTTCTTACAGAAGACGCTGCCGCTGAGGCGCTTCATTACGGCCACGAGCGTGCTCAAGGCTGGACAACACCTGGACATTGAGCAGAAGCTGCAAGCATGGCGCGATGTTGGTTATCTGCCCGTCAGTGTGGTTGAAGAGGCGGGCCAGTTCAGCAGGCGCGGTGGGATATTGGATATATTCCCGGTATCGGCCGAATACCCTGTGCGCATCGAATTATTCGGAGATGAGATCGAGACCTTGCGCAGCTTCGATCCGGCGACACAGCGCAGCGTCGGCAACGATTTTAGCGACACCGCGGGGCGGATTATCATTCCGCCGGCGCGCGAGGCGCTGCCGAGCGCGCTGCAGGCCTATGCCGCGACGCTGGACGTTGGGCCAGTTGAGATGGGCGCCCTGCCTTCGTGGCGGGATGACGTTCCCGATATCCTGGCCGGGAACGTATTTGCTTATCTAGAGTTCTATTTGCCGCTAATTTATCCACAGCCGGCGAGCCTGCTTGACTATGCTGGGCAAGATACTTTGCTCGTTATCGATGACTGGCCCGACTTTGAAGCCGCCGTCTATGATCTGCAGCAGCACGCGGACCAGATTGCTAATGAACAGCCCAGTTTGCCGCCCGGCTACCCGAGCCCGCTGCTTGCCTGGGAACGAGCCCGAGATGAACTAGAATGGTGGCAGCCGCTTATTCTTGGCCGGGGATATGAAGACCAGGGCGGGGCTGAGAATCAACCGCAGGCCGTGCCGGCCCTGGCCGATGCTTTCGAGCCCGGCCCGCGCTATGGCGGACAGGTTCGACCGCTAATCACCCAGCTGCGACAGGCGCAGGCGGACGAGGAGACGATTGTCGTATACAGCAGGCAGGCTTCGCGCCTGGCCGAAATGTGGCGCGATGATCTGCGCTCACGAAGCGATGAAACGCCTCTGACTGGGCCTGCGCTGGTGCCGGTTGTCGCCCGCGAGAACTTACTGAGTCCTCCGGCGGTAGGTTCGCTCACGTTTGTGCAGGGAAGCCTGGCGGAGGGATTCGTCCTGGTGCGCCGCGCCGACAATCGGATTCTGCTCGATCTGCTGACCGATGCCGAGGTGTTCGGTTGGAACCGCCCAGTACCGCGGCGCAACCGCGAGTTCAAGGCGGCAGCGCCGGAAGCAAACTTTGCCGATATCCAGGCCGGGGATTATGTGGTACACCTGGAGTATGGCATCGGCCGTTTCACGGGACTGGTGTCCAGACAGATCGGGGGTATGGAGCGCGAGTACCTGCTGTTGGAATATGGCAATAGTGATACGCTGTATGTGCCTGTACATCACGCAGATCGCCTGGGAAAATGGATCGGACCGGACGACCGCCAGCCACAACTCCATCGCCTGGGTGAGAAATCGTGGGGCAAAGCAAGGGCGCGGGCAGCACAGGCCGCCGATGAATTGGCTGAGGAGTTACTGGACCTTTACGCGGCGCGCGAGATCGTGGACGGCCACGCTTTTTCCAAGGATGATGAGTGGCAGGCGGAGCTTGAAGCGAGCTTCCCCTATCCCGAAACGCAAGACCAGCTGCGCGTCATAGCCGAGGTGAAGCAGGACATGGAGCGCCCCCAGCCGATGGACCGCTTGATCTGCGGCGATGTTGGCTATGGCAAGACGGAAGTGGCCTTGCGGGCGGCTTTCAAGGCCGTGTTGGATGGCAAGCAAGTAGCCATGCTAGTGCCTACTACTATCTTGGCCCAGCAGCACTACACTACCTTCAGCGAGCGCCTGGCGCCCTTTCCAGTGAAAGTTGAAATGCTGTCACGCTTCCGGACGCCCGTGCAGCAGCAGCGAATCGTGCATGATCTGCGTAAAGGAGAGATCGACATCATAATCGGTACCCACCGCCTGCTGTCAGATGATGTATCTTTCAAGGATCTGGGTCTCGTGATCGTAGACGAAGAGCAGAGATTCGGCGTGGCGCACAAGGAAAAGCTGAAGCAGTGGCGCACCGAGGTGGATGTTTTGACCATGACGGCCACGCCGATTCCGCGCACTCTGCACATGAGCCTCGTCGGAGTGCGCGACATCAGTATCATTGATACTGCCCCGGCCGAGCGCTTACCTGTTCAGACCTACGTGGGCGAGCTGGATGATGGGCGCCTGCACCGGGCCATTCTGCGGGAATTGGACCGCGGCGGGCAAGTATTTGTGGTGCATAACCGGGTACAGACGATTGACATTGTGCGGCGGCGTATACAGGATTTGGTCCCCGAAGCGACCGTGGTAGTGGGTCACGGCCAAATGAGCGAGCGGCAACTCGAACATATCATGGAGGAGTTTGCCGAGGGCCGCATTGATATATTGATTAGTACGACCATTATTGAGAGCGGGCTTGACTTTCCCAACGCCAATACACTCATTGTGGACAATGCCGAGCAGTTCGGCCTCTCGCAGCTGTACCAGCTTCGCGGGCGGGTAGGCCGGGGCACGCGGCGCGCCTATTCTTATTTCTTCCACAAGCCGTGGCACTC
>JBJYWX010000090.1:14996-16833 GCA_046259695.1 Promineifilaceae bacterium (SeqCode)
GGCCTGCGTCTGAGGTTATACCGGCGCATGGCCACGCTTGATTCATTCCCGGAAGTCGACGAAATGGCGGAAGAGCTGGCCGATCGTTTTGGTGAAATTCCGGATCCAGTACATAACTTGCTCTACCAGCTCCGCGTAAAATCGCTGGCACTTAAGGCGGGCGTGCCGGGCGTGGTGACCGAGGCCGGCCAGGTGAAGATTCGATTACCGGAGCACGGCGGACTAGACCGTTTCCACCTGCAGCGCTATCTGGGCAATGATGTGCGCGTTAGCCGCAGTGCCGTCTGGCTGCCACGCGAAATGAGCACGCATGAATGGCAGGTAGCGCTGGTGCAGGTGCTGGAAAAGCTGCAGACGCTGCGCGAGAGTGAAAACAGGCGCATTACTGCAGGTAAATAGGAGCAAGCATCATGGAAATCCAATTTTTCTCCGATCCAGACAAGCGGCCGCGGACACGCGAAGACGTGCGTATCAAACAAGTCGGCATTTTTGTGCATGATGATGGGCGAAAGTTCACCTACGGCCTGGAGCTGACGCCCTTCATCGAGCGGCCGTGTATCGATGTTGAAATTACCAATGCCGACGGCCAACCTGCGGGTGCGTTGAGTGTCATTGAGACCATGGCGCCCAACTTCAGCCTAGTGCTGCATTTAAGGGACGACGCGCGCAGCGATCCTTATTGGGTGCGCACCATACTCTACTACACGACTCCAGAGTCTGGGCCGACGAAAGTTGATGACCAGACCGTATCCTTTGCCAGCGTAGAAGCCGGCGAGCATCTGTTTTCGTTCGAGGTATAGTCGCGACCTCATCAGAAAGTCGCGCAGGCGACCTCTGGTTTTGGCAGCTTATCAACAAGACAAGGTGATTCCCCTGCCTGCTGGCAGTGCTGCAACCTGCTAGGAAGAGGGGGAGGGTGTACTATGGCGAAAAAGCGTACCAGCAGCGACGAGCAGCGCACGGTAGAAGCTGACCGGCGGCGCAAGCAGACCTCGCAGGGCCAGCGTGAGCGCGCGGAAGCGCCGCAGCGGGAGCAAAGACCGAGCAGCGGCGGCACAACTTCGGGCGGCGGCAGCGGCTATTCATCGGGCGGCGGCTTTGTCCCTCCCAGCGGTGGTGGCGGGTATACGCCCAGCGGCGGGAGTTCGGGCGGCTTCCCGGTTGGCGGCTCCGGCGGCGGTTTTAGCCCGATGCTGCTCCTGCTGGGCGGCGGTCTGCTCTTGCTGCTTTGTGTGGGAGGCATGCTGCTGTTTGGCGGGAACCTGCTGGGCGGCGCCGACAGCAGCGGTAACGATGCGCTCTCCGGTATGTTCGGTGGCGTCGAAGAGTCCCAGACTGGCACTTTTGGCTCCGTGCCTACGGTGCAGCCGGGCCAAGGCGCCGCGCAGCAGCTTCCTTCCCAGTCAAGCGGTTCAAGCAGCAGTTATACGCCACCAAAGGTGGGTGAAGGCGATGAGACCTGGCTGGTGATGCTTTACCAGGATGCTGACGACAAAATCCTGGAAGAAGATATCTTCGTTGACCTTAATGAGGCAGAACGGATCGGTTCCAGCGACAATGTCCATGTTGTGGCACAGATGGATCGCTACCGTGCCGGATACGCGGGAGACGGCAACTGGACATCGACCAAGCGTTTCTACCTGGACTACGATCCTGACTTGAACAGCGTTCGTTCCCAAGAGCTGATGGACCTGGGGGAAGTGAATATGGCCAGCGGCGCATCACTGGTCGATTTCGTTACCTGGGCCGTGGCACAGTATCCCTCTGATAAATATGCGCTTATCCTTTCCGACCATGGCATGGGTTGGCCCGGCGGCTGGACAGACGCGTCCTCTAC
>JBJYWX010000091.1:0-3537 GCA_046259695.1 Promineifilaceae bacterium (SeqCode)
CGCCCACCCCTTGTGGTAGCGCAAGCGACGCCCGGGGTGGGCATTGATTTAGTGAGGGAAATGATGCAGGTTGAACAGCGGGAATATCGATTGTTAAATGAGGCGCTGGTTGACGCGTTTACTTTGCAAAGCCTGGACCAAATGCTGCAGTTCGGGCTGGGAGACAGGCTGGAGAATATCGCCGCCCCGGCGAATCTCAACCACACCGTCTTCGAGTTGATCGGCTATTATAACCGGCGCGACCGGGTTGAGAAGCTGGTACAAGCGGCGCGGCGCTTCAACCCCACGAACGGCCGGCTGCATGAAGTGGCGCAGTCGCTGGGCAAGGCCACGTTGGTGACGGCGCATCTAGGGGAAGAGACGGTGCCAGCCGCCGACGGAAAGCTGGAGGCGCTAGTGCGGCGGCGCGTGCCCATGATCAATTCTAGAGAAATGCGACAAAATATGATGCAGGTCGAAGGACGGATGTGCATCGTCGAGCGGCGCATTTTGGAGGATCGCGGCGTGGCCATCGGCAGCGGTTTTTTAATCGGGTCGAGGACGGTGCTGACCAATTACCATGTCGTTAAAAACTATTTGCAGGCGGATCAGGCGCGGAACTTGCAGGTCCGTTTCGACGCCCTGCTCAAAGAGGATGGGGTGCGCGAACCGCAAGAAGGGCTTGTTTTTGACGTCGATAAAATCCCCGCTTACAGCCCCACCACAGAAGACGATGCGTTGAACCTGATCCTGGAACCGGCGGAAAACGAACTCGATTTCGCGATTTTGCAGCTTTTTGACGAAGCAGGATATGCCCAGGTTGGCGGCGCAGCCGGTCCGGGACAGTTTGCCGTAAAACGGGGCTGGATGGAGATGCCGGAGATAAGCCCGGCATTTGCCGAGGGCGACCCACTGATCATTTACCAGTACCCGGGCGGCCGCGAACTGAAAATGGCCATCGATACGCAGGCAGTCGTGGGGACGGCGTGGAAGGGCAGACGCCTGCGCTACCGCAACAACACCGAGTTGGGTTCGTCAGGCTCGCCGGTATTAGACATGGGTTGGAAGCTGGTGGCGCTGCACCACGCCGGCGGGCCGGGGCCTGAGCCGGCGGAGTATAACGAGGGAATTCCGATCGCCCTGATTCGAGCGTCTGTGCAAGCGGATGGCCAGGGGCATTTATTTGGCGAATAGGTGAGCCACATGGAAGAGAGATGGCGAGAACTGAAACCGCGTTTGGTAAAAGCGCTGGTAGAAGGCTTCGATGAAGCAGAGTTTCGGCAAATGCTTCAGGAGGGGTGCGGGCAAAAGCTGGACGACGTCACAGCCGGCCAGATTCCTAAACCGCGGAAGGTTTTCGAAGTCGTCGAGCATGCTGAGCGGTATGGCTGGTTGGACTGCCTGGTCAGGGCAGCACAGGAAGCGAACCGATCACGTACTGATTTGCAAGATGTCGCAGAGGCCGTTCTGGCCGGGATCGCGGCCGAGGGACCAGATTTCTACCGGCAGAGCGCCGTCGATGAAGCGGCGGGGTTCGAAGGGGAGGAGATTCTGCGGCGCCGGCTGCAGCCCTACCTGGAAATGGTGCAGCGGCGCACACGCTCCCTGCCCCTGGCCGGCCTGGATGAGTCGGGTGAGAAAGGGGGCGAACTGGCCCTGGAGCGAATTTTCATCAACCTCAATGCCGGGCAGCGGCCGGAGACCGGGAGCAAAGGCAAGAAAATGTCGACGGCCGCGATCGGCCATTTGCACGCACAGCGGCATCTGATCTTGTTAGGCGATCCCGGATCGGGCAAATCGACCCTGCTGCGCTACGCCGCATACTGCTTCTCGGCCGCGGCATGCCAGCCAACTAATGGAAGCTGGCGCGTGCATCTGGCCTGGCCGGTTTTTGACGGTGAGGGCCAGACACTAGAAACGCGAGGGTGGGCAGGTGAAGCGCCTGTTCCTGTTTTCGTTGTCCTGCGCGACTTCGCACGCCAAGAATTTGATCCCACAGACGGTACGGCAATTATGGACTATGTGTGTCAGACGCTGGACCAGGAGGATTTGGGCGACGCGGTGGAGCCGCTGCGAAAATTAGCGCAGCGAGGAAGGGTGCTTTTTTTACTGGATGGTGTGGATGAAGTGCCCACGGAGGAACGCGCGGCGGTGTGGGCGGCGATCGAGGCGCTGAACGAAGGCGTTTACGGGGGCAGCCGCTGGGTGGCGACCTGCCGCGTACTTTCGTATGACAGTGACGAAGCGCCACCCGGCGCAGCGGTTGAGACTTTGCAGCCCTTGAACAAGGAACAGATCCGCGAGTTTATCGACAACTGGTATGGAGGCTTGATCGAAGGCGGGCAGTTTGAGCGTGGCGAGGCGCTGGGCAAGGCGCAAGCGCTCCAGGCAGCGGTGCAGCGGCCGGCTTTGCACGAGCTGGCGCAAAATCCAATGCTGCTGACGATCATGGCCCTGGTGCAGACGTTCCGGGGCACGCTACCCGACGAACGGGCCAAGCTGTACCAGGCCTGCGTGGAAACGCTGCTGCTGCGCTGGCAGCTGCGCCTGGAAACGGGCGAGGGTGAGATGCCCGACGCGCTGCGCGAACTGGGAACAACGGCAGAAGATTTACAGCGTTTGTTGTGGGAGATCGCCTGGGAAGCGCACAGCAAGGCGGAAGACCGCGGACGCTCGGCCGATATTCCCAGATGGGACGTGATCGCGATCGCCGAGGCGCACCTAGGAGGACTGGGAAAAGCGGAGCAGTTCCTGGAATACACGGAACAGCGGGCGCACCTACTGGTGGGGCGCGGAGGGAAGCGCGAGCGCGTGTACAGCTTTCCACACCGTACTTTTCAAGAATACCTGGCAGCGTGCCACCTGGCGGCATCCAGGCGTTTCAAGCGGCGGGCGAAGGAACTGGCGGCAGGAAACGATGAGTGGCGCGAGGTGTTGAATCTAGCCGTGGGCACGCTGGCCTTTAATCAGAATAACCGTGAAAAGGCTTTCGATGCCGTAGAAGCGATGCTGCCCGATGGAACGTCTAAAGCCGGTGACGAGGCTGCGTGGCGGCAGATCTGGCTGGCAGGGGAGATGTGCGCCACGATAGGGCGCGGGGCGGCGCAGCGGGACGAGGTCGGCAAGGAAATCCTGCCGCGGCTGCGCGGCCTGCTTACAGCCCTTCTGGAACACGAAGCTCTGACACGGCCGCAGCGCGCGGAGGCGGGAGATGCGCTGGGGGTATTGGGCGACCCGCGGCCGGGCGTATGTACCCTGGAGCCGGAACTGATTACGATTCCGGGGGGCGAGTTCATTTATCAAGACGGAACTCGCACCATTGAACAACCCTTTGCCGTGGCCCGCTACCCGGTGACCGTGGCGCAGTTCGCGATGTTCGTGGAAGATGGGGGGTATGAAGAGGCGCGCTACTGGGGCGGCGAGGCAAGCGCAGCGTGGCGGTGGCGGTTGAAGGATCACGATGTCGACTGGCGCGGTGAGGGACCGGTTACTCAACCTGAGTACTGGCTGCAGCCGCGCTGGCACGGGGCAAACCGGCCGGTTGTAGGCGTCTCCTGG
>JBJYWX010000092.1:0-1965 GCA_046259695.1 Promineifilaceae bacterium (SeqCode)
AGCGCGTTCGTGGCCCTGAACCAAGCCTACTTCATGGGCCTGTTCTTCTTCATCGCCGGCTACTTCGTGCCGGGCGCCCTCGACCGCAAAGGGACGTGGGTCTTCCTGCGCGATCGCCTTATCCGCCTGGGAATTCCGCTCGTGCTGTTCTGCCTGTTGATCAGCCCCGCGATCGAGGGCGTCAAGGGCATGACCGAGGGCTGGCTGCCGGCGCCACTGAGTCGGGCCATCCTGACGCGCTACCGCGACCTCGAGTTCACGCCCGGCCCGCTGTGGTTTTTGGAGGGCCTGCTGGTGTTCTCCGCCGTCTACGCGTTCGGCCGCGCCGCCGCGACGCGGGTCTGGCCGGGCCGGCCTGACTGGCAGCAGCAGCGGCCTGCGCTTACCCAGGCCGGTCTGCTGGCCGGGGCTTTGGCCTTGACCCTGGCGACCTTTGCCGCCCGCATCTATTACCCCCTCGGCGCCGAGTGGCAGCATCTTCAACTCGGCGCATTCCCACAGTATGTGCTCTTGTTCGCGGCCGGCATTCTTGCCCAACGCGCCGGCTGGCTCCCGGAGATTGCTGCGCCCATGCGCCGGTCCTGGTCGGTCGTCGCCATCGTAGGCATCGTGATCTGGCTGCCGATGATGGTCGCCGCGGGTGCGCTCGACAGTCTGGACCCCTTCCTGGGTGGCTTCACCTGGCAGTCGCTCCTCTACTCGGCTTGGGAAAGCTTCTTCTGTGTGGGTATGGTGATCGCCTTTTTGACCCTTTTTCATGGCAGGTTCAACCGCCAGGGCAGGTTGGTGGCAGCCTTGGCGGCCGGCGCTTACACGGTCTACATCATTCACGCGCCGATCATCGTCTTTCTGACCTATCCGCTGCGCGGCGTCGTTCTGTATCCGCTGCTTAAGTGGGCACTGCTGGTTCCGGTGGGAGTGGCGTTGTGTTTCGCAGCCGCTCACCTGGTGCGCCGCCTACCGCTGGCCACGCGCGTGCTGTGACCACCTTCAGAGGAGAAGCATTTCACTTCTCGCGAAAGCAGCTGCCACCCGAAATTGCGCGAAGAAGCGGATGTTGGCTTTGGCTTTGGGGACAACTTCGACCTCTTTGCCGGTTTACGTTCGCAGCGGCTCTTGCGTGAGCATCAAGGCCCGCGTGCCTGGTCGCCGGCAGGATGCGACGGCCATATTTACAGCCGCTTGACCATGACCAGCGCGTCTACATCGCCCTGTGTGGGATGGTGAAAGGCGTTGGGCAAGCGGCGCACGGTTTCGAAGCCGAGCTTGGTCCAAAGCCGTACCGCCGCGTCGTTGCTGGACGCCACGAAATTGAACTGCATGGCTTCGTAGCCAAACTCTCTGGCGATTGCCTGTGAGTGTTCGCACATGGCAGTCGCGAGGCCATGTCCCCGGGCCGCAGACGAAACCATGTAGCCGCAGTTGCAGACATGGCCGCCTTCCACCAGTGGATTGGTCTTGATGAAGTAGGTGCCCAGGATTTTGCCGTCTTCCTCGGCCACGAAGGTCATTCTTGGCGTGTCCATCCATAGGACCAGGGCCTGCTCTACGCTGGTGTCGCGCGGGTACGCATAGGTTTCCCCGGCAGTGACAATCTCGTGAAAGATCGGCCAGATTTGGTCGAAGTCGTCTCGTGTGGCTTCTCGAATATTCATGTATTTCGAATCCGCTCACGTGGAAACACAGCTTCCCAGGCCCTGTGCTTGTCAACCTAGACGTAGCACGGATTTTACCATCGCATGGGGCGTCGAGCAGAGATTGCGGTTCTTTACGGTGATGAACCTCAATAAAACGCCGGAGTAATCGACTCGGAGCGCGGCCTCCGCGCCAGTTCATGAGCGTTACCATATCGGCAAGTCAATTTGTAACGGTTCATCAAACCGGACCGGCTGTTCTACTCCACTTCCGCGGGTCACCAATGGCGAGTGGCCCGCTCCATTACCCAAACCGGTACCGTAGCCCACG
>JBJYWX010000093.1:0-3558 GCA_046259695.1 Promineifilaceae bacterium (SeqCode)
TGGCGCCGGAAATGCCAACAATGATCTTTCTCATAAGAGACTCTCTACTTCTCTCTTCTTACCTGGTTTCCTTATTTTCATTATGTCAAGTAACTAGCGTCGCCTAAGCCCAGAATACGAGTATAATCGGCATTTTAGGGTAAGTTGAGGGATTTGTGAAATCAATCTACGTCAATAACGTGGCTGTCGGCGATGAACTGGTCAACGAGCTTTTTCTGCTGAGCGATTTGGTACGGCGGAAAACACGTGACGGTCGCCCGTTCTTACTCTGCACGCTGCGCGATCGCACGGGCCAGATTAACGGCGTTTTTTGGGATGTACCCGACTACATAAGCGACACGCTGCGCCCGGGGATAGCCGTCTTGATTAGCGGCCAGGTCAACAGCTACAAGAATGCGCTGCAGGTAAATATCACTGACGCCAATTTGGCCGCCGAAGTCGCGGCCGGCGAGCTGCTGCCAGCCAGCAGCCGGCCCATCGAAGAGATGACCGCTGAACTGCGCGAGCTCATCGCTAGTCTGCAAGAGCCGTGGCAAAGCCTTGTGGCCGCGCTCTTGCTCGATGAAGCTTTCCTGGCCAGATATACAAATGCGCCGGCGGCGCGCGTGATGCATCACGCCTTTATTGGCGGGCTGCTCGAGCATACCCTCTCCATGGCCCGGCTGGCCGAATTCCTGAGCGGGCATTATCCCTATATCAATCGTGACCTCCTGCTGAGCGGCGTTTTGCTGCACGATATGGGCAAGACGGAAGAGTACGCTTTCGATGATGAATTTGGACCTACTGAAGACGGCCGTTTGGTAGGGCATATTGTCCGCGCTATTGTAGAGGTCGAACTGGCCGCTGCCCGCCTCGACTTCCCGCAGGACAAGCTGCGCCAACTAGTCCACCTGATCGCTTCCCATCACGGTACCCAGGAATGGGGCTCGCCCATAACACCCAAGACTATAGAAGCGATTTTGCTGCATCAAATCGATCTCCTTGATAGCCGCGTGCAGGGTTTTTACGATCATTTGCAGAACGACAGCAGCGGCGGAGTCTGGACAACCAAAAACAGCCCCATGCATGGCAGCGAGCTGCGCTATCCCCCCGGATTTGAAGAAGATCTCTAGCGCCGCTGAACCAATATCATCCACTGGCCCGTAGGAATATCTGGCCCACGTAGGCCATTACTGTCGCCAGGTGGCCGAATCAAGTTTCGAATCAAAATTCTACAGTACATGCCAGTCAGTGGATCAGCTTATGGCGCCTGGCCGCCGTCCGCACCACGTTTGGAAACGGCAGCCAATAACTGCTACAATCGACGCCAATGCAAGCTGATATCCAGGAATTGGTACAGGCGATACATGACTGCCCCACGCTGACGGTCCTGGTTACTGCTGGTGCGGGCACGCAGGCGTTGGCCGATCTGTTAGGCGTGGCCGGCGCAACGCGCACGCTCCTGGAAGCGCTTGTCCCCTACAGCACCGCCTCTTTCGACGAGTTCTTAGGCCAGAAACCGCCGCAGTATGTAGCTGCGGAAACGGCGAGTTTGCTCGCCGGACGGTCCTATACACGTGCGCGCTGGCTGCATGACGGGGACGCGCAGCTGGTAGGCATCGCCTGCTCGGCGACCATCGTAACGGACCGCCCAAAACGCGGTGAGCACCGCGCTCACATTGCTACCTGGCAGCCGGCGCAGCTCATTGCCCACCGGCTTCACTTAGAGAAGGGCGCGCGTGACCGTGCGGGCGAAGAAGACATGGTCAGCAGGGTCCTGCTAAATGCCCTGGCGCAGGCGTGCGGCATGAGCAAACGGGTTGAACTGCCCTTTGCCGATGGCGACGATTTGCTGATAGATGTTACTGACTTCTCTGCGCTGGTACGGGCGATTCTGCGCAAGCAGCGCCCTTACTTTGGCATAGAGGATGATGGCCAGATCCTCGAGCCACCTTCGGCGCCGCGGGCCATGCTCTCCGGCTCCTTCAACCCCTTGCACGACGGCCATCTTGAACTGGCGCGTGTGGCCGGCCAGATATTGGACTGTGAAGTCACCTTCGAGCTGTCGATCATCAATGCCGACAAACCGCCATTGGCGCCATCTGATGCACTGCGCCGCATGGCCCAATTCGCCGGGCGCTACACCATATACGCCAGTTCAGCGCCCATTTTCATTGAGAAGGCGCGACTCTTTCCCGGAACGACCTTTGTTGTTGGCTACGATACGGCCGCGCGCATTTTGCATCCGCGCTATTACGGCAACAGTCACGAAGCGCTGCGAGAGGCGCTGGGCGAGATTTCCGAGCTGGGCTGCAGTTTCTTGGTGGCTGGCCGCACCGACGAGAATGGCCGTTTCGCGCAGGTAGGCGACCTGCCCGTTCCACAGCAGTTCGAGAAGTTATTTGCCGGGATACCCGATAATATCTTCCGCCGCGACATCTCGTCTACTGAACTGCGCCGCACGGGCGGCCGCGGCAGTCGCTGAGTAACTCAGCGATGGCGTTCCATACGCCGGATCGTTTGCCGCAGCTTGATGATGCTGTCCGCTGGATGATACCCTTTGCGTAGGCTGACATTGGCGTAGATCAGGGTGCGCGGTCCAACCATACAGCCGGGATTAAGGACGCTGTTGCAGCCCGTCTGCACACCGTCACCCAGGATCGCTCCCAGCTTGGCGAGGCCGGTATCATAGCGCTCTTCCCCAACGGCCAGCACAATAGTTGGCCGTTTGCCTGTGGCCTCATCCTTTGCGCTCACAATCCCCAGGTTACTCAGCTTCGTGCCGGCGCCCAGGTTGACCGCCTCACCAAGAATTGAATCACCCACATAATTAAAATGAGGCGCATGGGCGCGCGGCAGAAAAAGGCTGTTCTTCGCTTCGCTGGCATGGCCCAGCACACTGCCGGCCAGCATAATGACATTTTCGCGCACAAGCGCGCCATGCCGCACAATGGCCCCCTCGCCGATATAGGCGGGTCCGAGCACATAAGCGCCAGGTTCGACAATCGCGTCTGGGCTGATGTACAGCGGCCGGTCGCTCAAATAAGCCCCCGGCATTACCGTGCCTTCAATGACCTGCGCCCCTTCTGTTAGGCGCGCGACATGACGGCCGATGTGCGGCACAGCGTCCCATACGTAGTGCGTCCCGACAAAGAATGAGGCCACGAATGGATCGCTCAAATCAAAGAATTCGCTTGCCTCCAGCATATCTTGTTCTAACCTCCTTGCAGTGCGCGTTCAATCGACGGCGTCAAGCGGATAATAAAATCCGTAACCGGCTCCAGGGCCAGGCCGATCACCGCCCAGACAATGAAATAGTCCCAACGAATATACGGATTAATGGCGAATCGTTTTCCCGCAGCCACGTAGTCCCATGGACAGCGCCCGGTCAACCGCGCAATTAACCACCCGCTGACCAATTCCACGGCAGTGAACCCCAGGGACCAAATTACAGCCCGCGCCCACCAGGGATAATCCCGAATAAGTATGTGGATCGGTTCATAGAGGAACACGATGGAGCCGTAGATGAAAAACATCCACAGATACGTGGTGCCAGTCAGCCGCCAGTCACGTCGCGGC
>JBJYWX010000094.1:0-6488 GCA_046259695.1 Promineifilaceae bacterium (SeqCode)
CCATGGACCCCGCAGTATTCACGTACCCGCCGCCTATGTCACCACCTCAATTGGGCTCATAGGCGCCGCATTTGCACGATGTATGCAGGAGGCTGGCCTGCCTGGGTCTATCGTTGCACCCGCAATGGCCGGCTGGAACAAGTACCTGTCGGTGCAGCTGCACCTTATGGAAATGGGATATAGAGTCGCTCGCGAGTTCGAATCGGGCGACTTTTCTGTTTCTTTTGCTTTGTATGGCGTCATGCGCCACCTGGCCGGCACACGCATGCTGACAGCCAGGGCATCTGCGAGCGACAGTCTGGAGGAGCTGCTGCGCAAGTTCTTCAACTACGTGCCGCAGCTGCGCAACGCGGCGCTCAAACCCGTATGGCATTCCAGCGAAAAAGAGGATGGTTTATGGCTTGAGGTTTATCAGGCCTATGTTCCCAGTCCTGGCGGCTGGCGCTTTTTGCTTAACGGCCGCAACACCGCCTTTGAGGGTGGATTCGGCAGCAAAGTACAGCCCGAGGACACAATCAGCATTTTCCCGCCGGGGCGGTAACTGCCGCAAGAGTAACCAGGAAAGGAGGTGACGCAAACGATAGAATACTAAAATCAGTGAAACTCAGCAAACAGCTTGGTAATCGTTTATTGGATGACTGATAGTTCACTTTATCAAGTCGGAGGAAAACAGATGGAAATTGGTGGATTTACAAATCAGATGGTGCATGTTGACTTGACCGAAGGCTCGATCGACGTCAAGGGAATACCCGAAGAGTGGGCGCGCAAGTATATCGGCGCGCGCGGGCTCGGTGTGCGCTACGTATTCGAAAACGGACCTTCCGTCGATCCGCTCTCGCCGGACAACATGCTCTGCTTTATGAATGGCCCCCTGACCGGAACGCCCGCCAACATGAGCGGCCGCATGGCGGTAGTCACAAAGTCACCATTGACCAACACCATTTGCGACAGCCACCATGGTGGCTGGTCAGCAGCGCGGCTGCGTTGGGCAGGCTATGACGGCCTGGTATTCACCGGCAAAGCCGAAAAGCCGACCTATCTTTATATTGATGCGGACGGTATCGAGCTAAAGGATGCTTCCGACGTCTGGGGCATGGACATTCACCAGACTGTGAAGCATTATCAGGACCTTTATGGCGAAAAGGACCTGAGTGTCATTGCAATTGGCCAGGGAGGCGAGAATCTTTCGCGTTTCGCGTGCTGGGTCAATGAAGACGATCGCGCCAGCGGTCGCGGCGGTACAGGCGCTGTAGGTGGCAGTAAGAACCTGAAAGCTGTCGTGATCAAGGCCAAGAAGGCCATGCCCAAACCTGCCGACCGCGACGACTGGAAGAAAGCCCATTCGCGCGCGCTGGCGGTGATTATGGACGAGGCTAATATCACCAGCCCCAACAAGGGTGGCTTGTCGCTTTATGGCACCAATGTGTTGATGAATATCACCAACACAATGGGCGCTCTGCCTTCGTACAACGGCAGAGTGACATCCTACGGTGATGAGTGCGAAAACCTCAGCGGTGAGCACGTGTATGACACAATCCTGGTATCACACCCGACATGTCATGCCTGCCCCGTGGCCTGCAAGAAAGAAGTTGAGCTGAGCGAAGATCCCTATAAGGGTATCCGCATGGAAAGCGTAGAGTATGAATCAGCGTGGGCGCTGGGCGCCAACTCCGGCCACCATAACGTCAACGCGGTTACCAAGCTGATCGACCAGTGCAACCATTATGGTCTGGATACGATTGAACTGGGTAACCTTTATTCGACTTACATGGAAATGTCGGAAAAAGGATACCTGAACGGTGATCCGACATTGGCATGGGGTGACTGGGAGCGCATGGTGGAATTGACGCCCATGATCGCCAACCGGGAAGGCATTGGCGACGCCCTGGCTGAAGGGCCTGCCCGCTTCGCCGCACAGTATGGCCATCCCGAGGTCAGCAATAATGTCAAGGGCATGTCCATCCCCGCCTACGACCCGCGCGGCCTGAAAGGTATGGGTATTGGCTACGCCACTAGCAATCGTGGCGCCTGCCATCTTCGTGCCTACACGCCGGCAGCAGAATTGAACGTTATGCCGTTTGGTTCGCTGCATGTCGATCCGCTGCATTGGGAAGGCAAAGGTGAATTGGCCAAGGCTTTCCAGGATGTACACGCTTTCTCAGACAGCCTGGACCTCTGCAAGTTCAGCGCTTTCGCCATGGGCATGGCCGAGTACACGGAACAATATTCCACGTTCTGTGGCATTAACTTCACGATTGACGATGGCCTGGAAGCAGGTGAGCGGATATACAATCTCGAGCGCTATTACAACAACCTGGCTGGGCACGCTGAAGGCAGCGATACCCTGCCGCGGCGCTTCACCGAGGAGGCGTCTGATATGCCCGGTTCTTTGGGCCATGTCTGCGAATTGGACCTGATGCTGGCTGATTACTATTCGGCCCGCGGATGGGAAAATGGGGTAGTGCCTGAAGCGAAACTGCGTGCGCTGGGTATTGAAGTAGACGAGCTGCCGAAGGTTTAGACGGCTGTAAACGTTCGCCCTAATCAACAGAAAAGCGCAGCGAGTAGTCGCTTTGGCCAACAAAGCCCCATTCCATACGTGGGGCAAACAAATCGACTTGCTGGGCCTTCAGCTTAAGGGCATTGCACCACACCCTGAGCCCAGAGACAGCCCCCGCATGCCGGCGCAGGGCTTTCGAAACAGTCGGTCAAATTCTCACGCGAGATTTCGCACCCGCCGCAGGGCGTACAGGGCGCAAAAGCAAAGCTGTGTACGCGCTCGCGATAGGCGACATACTCGGGATCGAGCCAAAGGTCCATCAACCCTCTATCGCGTACGTTTCCGATGACATGCCTGTGCGAAACGCGCGGGTAGCCATTTAGGTAACCCGTGTGCGTATGAAGCAGCGGTGGGCAGGGGCTAACTCCCCCATCCCAACCGACGATCATGGATCCATCTTCGATGAACGTGCAAACATCGTTGCTCACGCCCAGGTTCGTGCCGCCTAAGATAATGTTGTAGCCGCTGCGCAGCGCTTCCACAAAAGGCCCACTCGTGTACTCGTTGAAGTCCCACTTTGGCAGAATAAGCTTGCGCAGCCACGGTGAGTCGAAGTAGGTGACGTCCTTGAGCGCCTTTTCGTAGAGAATCTCGCCATACATTTGTTCGGAATGGGCAAGAAGATTGCTGACATGGAAGCGCATCACGCCCAGGTGTTTGCCCAACTGCAGCAGTTGCGGTAAATCGGCAATATTGCGTTTCATAGCCACAAAGGCGATACCGATCTCTGGGACCGGATGGTGCGCCGGGCGGCGCAGGCGCCGGAAACGTTCCAGGTTTTCCAGCACCTTTGGCAGCTCCGCACCGAGGCGCACGTCGGCGTAGCTTTCCGGACGCGCGCCATCGATCGAGACCCAAATAAGGTCAAGACCGGCGTCGATTATGGCCCTTGCCTTCGCCTCCGTGAGCAAGGTACCATTGGTGATCATTTCGGCACGACAGCCAAGGGCCTTCACACGCTCAATCATTTGCGGTAAGTGGCTGTGCGAAAGCGGCTCGCCAATGCCACCGAAAAAGACGGTCGGCGGCGAGGCCAGGGTCTGCAGTTCCTGCAAGATACGCTCGAACGTTGGCTCGGTCATACGGCCGATTTCCACGTCCCAGTTGTTGCGCATGCAGGTCAGGCAATCTATGTTGCAGAAGTTCGTGGGCTCAATATACAGCTTCGCCAGGTGTGTTACCGGGCGGTGCAGGCGAATGCTGTTGTCATCCTGGTCCAGGCGCATCCGGGCGCCGGGCCTTAAACCGTAGCGTTCGGCTACTGCCTGATCCAATACCAATCTCCCCTGCTCGTCCACCTCCGCCCAAAGTGATTGGTCGATACTCATTTATCATGCTCCAGCGCGCATAGTTTTCTTTTCCAGTTCGGGGAGAAGCACGGCCAGCGCATCGGCCGTACCCTCCAAAACAATCTGTACAATTCCAACGCGCAGCGATCCTAGCTGGCGCATCGGCTGCTTTTCCAGAACCGCCTGCCAACCGTCGCCCACAACCCGATCATCTGCCACGGCTTCGCCCCCAAGTTCCACCAGGTACTCGCGCAGCAGCCACAAAGGTATGGCGTGGAGTTGCGTTTCAGTCATTTTCGCGCCAACCACCCCCCACTGCCGGGAAGAAGTCTATTTTGTCTCCCGGCTGGATCACCGTGTCGATCTTGTTCTCCAGGAACGGCGCATCACGACCATTTACAAACAAATGAACGTGGCGATAAAGTTCACCATTCTCATCGACCAGTTCGGCGCGCATCTCCGGGAATCGCTCCAGAACCGCCTCCAACAGTTCGCCAACAGTCACACCATGCGGCACATCTACCTCAATTGATTTCTGCCCGGCAATTTGCCGCAGGGTGGCATAGAAGTTCACTTTCATATTCTCTCTTACCCATTCTTTTCTGCACCTTTAGAGGCGCGTGTTGGCATGGTACAATTACCAGCTACACCCTGTCAAGTCAGGACTATACTATACCACCTGGTAGTTGCCAATGAGCCGGAAGAAGGAGCGAACAGCCATAAAATGAACATTACAACCGAGCAAGGCGACCTGCTGGAAAGTTCGGCAGATACGATCATCGTTAATCTATTTGAAGGCGTCACCGCGCCGGGAGGCGCGACCGGTGCGGTGGATCACGCGCTTGGCGGAGCTATCAGCGATCTCATTGCTGGCGGGGATTTTAGTGGGAAACTAGGCGACACGGCCGTGCTGTACCCGCGCGGCGCGATCGCCGCCCAGCGCGTCCTCGTGGCCGGCCTGGGTGAGCGAGAAGGTTTTGACCTGGAAAGCGTCCGGCGCGCGTCAGCACACGCCATTTTGCGCGCCCGTGAACTCAAGGCGAATCATGTAGCAACCATCGTCCACGGGGCCGGCATCGGCGGACTCGCAGTCGACGCAGCGGCCCAGGCAACCTTAGAAGGCACCCTGCTGGCTCTGTACAGCTATCACGCGCCGGGCCTGAGTGCGACTGATCCGCACATGATAGATGCGCTGACCATCGTCGAGTATGAGAGAGACAAAATGGACGCGATCGAGGCCGGCGCGGCGGCGGCGCAGGCCGTGTCCGCAGGCGTCTACATGGCGCGCGAGATGGTCAATATGCCGCCGAACATCGCCACGCCCTCGCGATTGGCGTCCATGGCCGAGGACTTATCAGACGAGTTCGCTTCCATCGATGTCTTCGTCGGCGGTCGAAAATGGGCCCATGATCAAAACCTGGGCGCTTTCCTGGCTGTGGCCAAGGGTGCGGGCGAAAAACCGAAATTCGTGGTCGTTGAATATAACGGCGATGGTCCCGCTTTGGAGACAATTGTGCTGGTTGGCAAAGGGATCACCTTTGACACAGGCGGCATCAGCTTGAAGCCGGTAGCGGGCATGGGTAAGATGAAGGCCGATATGGGCGGCGCGGCGGCCATGCTTGGCGCCATGAAAGCGATTGCCCAACTGGAACTGCCCCTGCACGTCGTGGCTATCACGCCCTTCACCGAGAATATGCCGGACGCCGGGGCTTATCGCCCGGCGGATGTGATTACGGCCAGTAACGGCAAGACAATTGAGATCATCAGCACCGACGCTGAAGGGCGAATGACGCTTGCCGATGCGCTGGTCTATGCTCAGCGGTACGAACCAAGCGCCGTGGTCGATATGGCGACGCTGACCGGATCTAATGTCGTTGCCCTGGGCGAGGGCATCGCCGCCAGCCTATTCTGCAACGATAGCGATCTGCGCGATCGCCTGATCGCCGCAGCGGAGGCGACGCATGAGCGCATCTGGCCCATGCCTTTGTGGGACGAGTACCGGGCGAAGATAAAATCCGGCGTCGCCGATATGAAAAACAGCGGCGGCCGAACTGGTGGCGTCGGCACGAGCGCGGTTTTCCTGAAAGAGTTTACCGACTACTCCTGGGCTCATCTCGATATCGCCGGATTGGAGTTACAAGAAACCGCGGAAAAGCCGTACACCCAACCTGGTGCTACTGGTTTTGGTGTGCGTTTAGTGGTAGAACTTTTACGCAATTGGTAATATTAGATGACGGGCGGCGGCCCGCAAACCTGGCCAGGGCAGCCGCCGGCCAGGCCTATTTGAACAGCAAGGAAGCAAATATCCATGTCCCTGCCTAAACCACCTCTGACTCTCGGCGTCGAAGAAGAATACCAGATAATTGATCCCGTAACGCGCGACTTATACGCTTACATTAGCGAACTCGTGTCGCAGGATCGAGAGGCAACCGAGAGCCTCGACCTGAAGCCGGAATTCATGCAGTCGCAGGTCGAAGTCGGCACTAAGGTTTGCCAGGACATCAAGGGCGTGCGCGAGGAGGTCATCCGGCTGCGGCGCGCGGTCGTAGACATGGCTGAACGAAACGGGGTCGCCATTGCCGCCGCTTCCACCCACCCTTTCGCAAGCTGGCTGCACCAGCCCATTACGGAAGGTGTTC
>JBJYWX010000095.1:0-8026 GCA_046259695.1 Promineifilaceae bacterium (SeqCode)
ATATGGCTGCGGTATTGTAACAGGATAACCTTACTACAGTGCGTCGTACCCAGGTCCTTCGGAGTAGAAATCGTAATTCGGCGGAATATCCTCAGTCAGGTCCAGGACCTCGCCTCCCGCCAACTGCTTGGCATTCAGCAATTTGACTTCGTGACCATCGATTTCGCCTTCGAATGGCGCGCCATCGGGGAGAAGCTCTTTGGTGTTGGTGATCCAGACGCCGGCCGGCGCCTCGTAATCGAACGGCACTTCCTCTTCCGGGAAAATAGCTTCATACGGGCACTCTGGTACGCAGGCGCCGCAATCGATGCAGGTATCAGGATCGATATACAGCCAGGGCCATTCTTGCTCCGGCTGACCCAGTACCATGCACTCTACCGGGCAAACCTCGATACATGCCGTGTCACGCAAACACAGTCTCGTAACGATATGAGTCATACGGTTGCTCCTTTTTCTCGCATTTTACAGGCATCCCGGTCCGCTAGGCTAGCACATGACCGATAGATGCTAACATTGCCAAATCCGCTACCATTATAGTCAGTTTATCAGAAAGTGTACAGTCGAACCGCTAACGACGCGGCGTAAGTTCGAGCGCCCCACGAAGTCATCAGATGCGCCTGTAGTGATGGCTGTGCAGCAACACTATGAATGTTTCTACCGGCAGTGCGCCGTCGCGCAGTACACAGTACCTGGTTCTGGGAATTGGCATCCTGGCTATCTCTTCTGGAGCGATCTTGATTCGCTTGGCGCAAGATGAAGAGGTGCCGTCATTGGCGATCGCCTTCTGGCGCACCATGCTCTCAGCATTGATCATCTTGCCCCTGACGTTGGCCGGCAAGCGCGACGAAATCCGATCATTACCCGGACCGAGCTGGCTGCTGGCGATGTTATCCGGCCTGCT
The DNA here is from genome assembly GCA_046259695.1 of Promineifilaceae bacterium (SeqCode). Lineage (GTDB taxonomy): Bacteria > Chloroflexota > Anaerolineae > Promineifilales > Promineifilaceae > JAACFF01. The sequence continues at coordinate 902 of JBJYWX010000095.1, forward strand.
GCTGGGCGTGCATTTCGCCACCTGGATCAGTTCGCTGGCCCTGACATCTATTACAAGCTCGACAGTGCTTGTGGCCACCGTGCCCATTTGGGTCGCATTGGCTTCGCCCTTTTTGCTCGGCGAACCACTCACACGCGGTGTCCGAATTGGGATCATCTTGGCTTTGATTGGCACGGTGATTATTAGTGCAAGCGCAGTCAGCGCAGAAACACGCGGCAGCAATCCATTTCTCGGCAACGCTCTGGCTTTAGCTGGCGGCATATCGGCCGCAGGCTATCTGATCATCGGCCGTCGCCTGCGCCCCCATCTCTCCCTGATAAGCTACACTACCATCGTCTACGGCATGGCCGGTCTAACGCTGCTGCTTTTTAGTCTCGTTACAGGCACGCCCCTGTTTGGTTACAGCACTAAGGCATTCTTACTCTTCGTGATTATCGCCGTGTTTCCCCAGCTGATAGGCCATAGTTCGTTTAACTGGGCCTTAAGCTTCCTGCCCGCGGCCTATGTCGCCGTAGTGGCGATCAGCGAACCGGTAGGCGCGACATTACTGGCGATGGTTATCTTCAAGGAGTTTCCCGGCCCGCTGGTCATGCTGGGCAGCATTATCATTCTCAGCGGGGTTTTTTTGGCAACGCGCGATCAGGGCTGATCAGCCAAAGCGGCTGGTTACTTTACCGGCAAGGTGTTCACGACCAACCGGTCCAAAGTCGTGGCTGTCGGTACTGGCGCTGGGATTGTCGCCATACAAGAGGAAGCGCCCGTCCGCCCCAATCGCAGCCACGCGCTTAACCAGCATCACTTTTTGCCGGTCCGGACGGCGGGCGACAACCACGTCCCCGACATGCGGCTGGCGTGATTGGTAGGCACGCGGATCGTACAGCACTTCGTCCCCTTCCTTCAAGGTGGGGATCATAGAGGCTCCGGTAACGCGTACGCGCCGCCGGAGCCCGAGTAGCCAAAGCAGCAGCTCGTGAACGCCGCTGTCCGGCAGTGATTCAGCAAGCATGCTGCTCGCCGACGCTAGCTCGCCGTATAGTAGGCTACCTCGCGTCCTTTTGTGGCCCAGAAGATATTATGGATCTGCTCCATACGTTCCATTAACTCGTTGGCCGCATCCAGATCGACGTGCTGCTTGACATGCGAGCACAGTTTGGTTGTCTGCCAAACAATATCATGCAGATCGGGATACTCTTCCAGGTGAACCGGCTTGAAGTAATCGGTCCACAAGACAAGCACTTCCGACTTGCAAATATGAGCCTGCTCTTCCTTGATAAGCGTATAGCGGCAGCTTGAATTATGAAACTCGGCCGACGCTTCCTTATCGTCATGCTCCGGGTGCTCCAAGGCCAGGAGCTTCTTGGTCATTGAAAGGACCGCTTCCGCTGCAATTCGCGCCGATGCCGGATCGTACACACCGCAAGGGCCGTCACAGTGCGCCTCTACTTCATCTTGCGCCGGGAATACGCGTTTGATTAGCTTCGTAATCATTGTCATACACCTTCCTGTTGTTAAGTGATTATTGGGATCATGGTAACGCAGTCCATACAAGGTTTTTTGTACGACTATTACCAAAACTATTGTCTATGACTTGCGCCTAAACGTCAACTGCAACTTAGTTAATGCTATGCTTGGAGAACGGCTGGCGAATAAGAGCGGCCTTTAACGCAAGATAAAGCCGTCGCGCAGCGGATCGTCTGGATCAATTAGCCACTCTGCCCGCCCGATAATGTGCGCTGCTCCAGTCACTTGAGGAATGACTGCCTGATAGGGGCCGAACGTGGTTTCTTCCACCACCTGGCCCGTGAACGTGGTGCCCAAGATGCTCTCGACCACAAAAGGCTCACCGACACCAAGTTCGCCCCGCGCAAAATGAAGCGCCGCCCTGGCGCTGACGCCAGTTCCTGTTGGGCAGCGATCCACCTCTCCTTCAGCGAAAATGCATACATTGCGGCTATGGTGCGCAGGATCGCAGGGTTCTCCAACAATGATTGTCCCGTAAAGAAAACCTAACTCTTCTTCAAATGGGTGGGCGGGTGGTGAGCTGGCCTGCACCGCCTGCTTGATGCGCACACCGGCGTCAATCAGGTTCCGATAGTCCGCAGCGGTGAGATCCACGCCGACATCCTCCGCGCGGCAGAAAGCATAGAAGGCCCCGCCGAAGGCGATATCGTAGCGCACGCGCCCTATACCCGGCACATCGACGATCTGGTCGAGTGCGTAGACGAAGGAGGGGACATTGTGAAACGAAACAGAGGAAACGCGGCCTTCCTCACGCGAGGCGAAGGCCGTGACCCGTCCGGCCGGCGTATCCATCCTGATTACAGGCCGCTCACCTGGCCTATCAAGCATACCCGTATCGAGTGCCACCGTCGCCAGGCCGATGATCCCATGGCCGCACATGGTGCTGAATCCTTCATTGTGCAGAAAAAGCACGCCCAAATCCCCATCAGCGCTAGCCGGCGCGGTCACGATACACCCATACATATCCGCATGGCCGCGCGGCTCCCACATAAGAGCCGTACGCAGATAATCGTAATGCTCCCGGGCGTATCGCCGCCTGGCCAGAATAGTCTCACCCGGCAGATCCGGAAAGCCGCCGGTAATCACGCGCAGCGGTTCTCCCGCGGTGTGCGCCTCAATCGTCGTAACAGATTGCCATGTTCTTGGCGGCTCCCAATTCGTTCCCGGTTTCTTCATGACATCTAATCTCCCATCGAGCGTTTATTACGTTGATTCGATCCAATTGACAATGAGCAGTGATACGCTCCCCAAGATCGCCATACCGGCTATTAGCGGAACGACTGTGCCATTATAACTCTGCCCGATATATGTCCCTGCAGGCACTGAAATGAAGGTGGCAAACGAGCCCACAATCGCAGCGCCAATTCCGGCCATGTGGCCAAGCGGCTCCATTGCCAGGGCATTCTGGTTGCCAAATAGAATGCCTACGCTGAAGAAAACCAGGAGCAGGTAAATCACCAGTAACCATAGCGGAGGAGTCCCGCCCATAACCATGGCCGCGATAAGTGCCAGGAGGGAAAGTCCTATCATGGCATAAAGCGATTTACGAACGAGAAAATGCATGCCGAAACGCATGACCAAACGGGCATTGAGAAAAGAGGCTAGTCCGATCGAAAGGGCGACAAGAGAAAAAACAAAGGGAAACAATTGACCCAGTTGGTATTGTTCCTGGAAGATTTGCTGCGCCGAATTCAGATAGCCTAGGTGGGCGCCTCCGATCAAACCGGCCGTCACTGTAAAGCCAACGGCAGGCCTTATGTGCAGGATCTCACGCGTCGCTGAAACTATCCGCTGTAAGGAAAACGGGGCTCGGTCGCGCGAATCGAGGGTCTCCGGCATGCGTAGAGCGAACCAGCCAAGGGTGACGAGTGCCAGTAAGATAAAGGCGACAAAAATACTGCGCCAACCTGTAAAAAGCAGTACAGCCTGGCCAAATATGGGCGCGATCATCGGCACAAGGATGAAAACTGTCATCACAAATGACATAACGCGCGCCATTGCCCGGCCACTATAACGATCACGCACAAGCGCCATGCCAACCGCTCGCGGGCCGGAAACCCCGACACCCTGCATAAAGCGGCCTGTAAGCATCATCGGGAAATTAACCGCAGACGCGGAAATGATTGAACCGGCAATGAATACGCCCAATCCGGCATAGATAGACGGCTTTCGCCCAACGCTGTCAGATAAGGGGCCAAAGATAAGTTGTCCACCAGCTAGGCCCAGAAAAAGGGCTGATATGACAAGCTGGCGGCTGTTGGCGCTCTGAACCTGCAGGTCGGCTGCCAGCTGCGGCAGCGCCGGCAGCATGGCGTCTATAGATAGCGCCGTTAGCGACATCATCAGGGAGAGGAGGATGACAAATTCGGCGAACGATGGCTCAGTGCTTTGTTTGATTGAAATCAAATAGGTCCCCTGTTTGCTAATACAAGATATACATAATGTATAGACAATTCTAATGCGCGCTGCCTATACTGCTTAATGGTTGCCTGGCCTGGGCGACTTAAGCCCTAGCAGGAAGACAATAGGATACATCAATTATGCAGCAGGTACAGTCTGCTGTTCTTAGGAGAGAAATCGGAATGAGCAAAATTGTAGGTATTGACCTCGGAACTACCAACTCCGTACTGGCCGTCATGGAAGGGGGCGAAGCGACAGTCGTCAGTACGTCAGAGGGTGGCCGGCTGACGCCCTCCGTAGTCGCTTTTAACAAGAACGGTGAGCGTCTGGTGGGCCAAACGGCCAAGCGCCAGGCGACGATTAATCCGGAGAACACTGTTTTCTCTGTGAAGCGTTTTATCGGCCGCCATTTTAGTGACGCTGAAACGGCCGAAGATCGCGAGCGGCTGCCCTATGCCATCGAGGGTGGAGCACAGGACGATATCCTGGTGCGCGTGCCGATCAAGAACCACACGTATACGCCACAAGAAATCTCGGCGATGATCCTGGGAAAATTAAAAAAGGATGCTGAAGATTACCTGGGAGAGACAGTCGAAAAAGCGGTCATTACGGTGCCGGCCTATTTTAATGACAGCCAGCGCCAGGCCACGAAAGACGCCGGCCGCATTGCCGGCCTGGACGTGCTGCGCATCATCAACGAGCCGACCGCGGCCGCCCTTGCCTATGGGTTAGACAAAAAGAATGACGAAACGATTCTCGTCTTTGACCTAGGTGGCGGCACATTCGACGTCTCGATTCTTGAAGTCAGCGAAGGTCTCATTGAAGTTGTGGCCACAAATGGCGATACACACTTGGGCGGTGATGATTGGGATCTGGCTATCGTAGACTGGATTGCAGGCGAATTTCTGCGCGATCAGGGCATCGATCTGAAACAGGATCGCCAAGCATTGCAGCGCGTGCGCGAAGCTGCAGAAAAGGCGAAGATCGAGCTGTCCAGCGTGATGGAGACCGAAATCAACCTGCCATTCATCACGGCCAACGCCGATGGGCCGAAGCATTTGCAGATGACGCTGTCGCGGGCCAAGTTCGAGCAGCTAACGGAATCGCTGCTGGAGCGGGTCAAAGCGCCGGTGACGCGCGTGCTGCAAGACTCCAAGCTGAGCGCTGGTGACCTGGACGAAATCGTCCTAGTAGGTGGTTCGACGCGTATGCCGATGGTTCAGGAATTGGTCGCCGAATTGACCGGCAAAGAACCCAACAAGACCGTAAACCCGGACGAAGTGGTGGCGATGGGCGCCGCCCTACAAGGTGGTGTACTCGCAGGCGACGTCAGCGATGTTCTGTTACTGGATGTTACGCCATTGAGTCTGGGTCTGGAAACACTGGGTGGCGTCATGACGACGCTTATCCCGCGAAACACGACCATTCCTACGCGCAAGTCGGAGATCTTTAGTACGGCCGAGGATAGCCAGACCGCCGTGGATGTGCATGTGCTGCAAGGCGAACGGCCCATGGCCACGGACAACAACACGCTGGGCGTTTTCCGCCTGCAAGGAATCCCAGCGGCTCCGCGCGGTGTCCCGCAAATCGAGGTGACCTTCGATATTGACGCCAACGGTATTTTGAATGTGACAGCGCAGGACAAGGCCACGGGCCAGAGCCAGGCGATCACGATTACAGCCAGCACGAATCTAAACGAATCGGACATCGAGCGCATGGTCCGTGAAGCGGAACAAAATTCGGCGCAAGACTTACAGCGGCGTGAGCTCATCGAGGCGCGCAATATGGCTGACCAGGTTATTTACCAGACAGAAAAGAGTTTGGGCAACCTGAATGGCGAGGTCGCCGCCGGCGACCGCCAGGCTGCTGACGCTAAAATTGCCGAGCTAAAAGAAGCTGCTGCTGGCGAAGATGTGAACCGCATCAGGCAGTTGACCAGTGAAGTGCAGCAAATTGCAGTTGCCTTTAGCCAGGTACAGGCCGCGCAGAACGACTCTACCACCACCGGCGCAGCGCCGGAAGCACCGGAAAGTAACGCGGATGAGGATGTAATCGAAGGGGAATTCGAAACAGCGTAATGCGATATTGCCCAGTGTCAGAGATGCCTGGGCACGGCCAGAGCAAGTCGTGAACGACTTCTCCTCTCCTTTGTGCAAAGGCGGCTTTCCAAGCGGGAAGCCGCCTTTTTTGTCGCAGCTGATTGAGGAGCTAAGCGGAGCGGCCGTTCAGCATCGGCTTTAGGTACTTTCCCGTATACGATCCGGCGATATCGGCCACCCTCTCCGGCGTACCCTCGGCCACGATTTCTCCACCTCGATCACCACCTTCGGGGCCGAGATCAATGAGATGATCTGCGACCTTGATGATGTCAAGGTTGTGCTCGATAATGACTACGGTATTGCCTTTATCGACCAGCCGGTTTAGTGCCTGGATTAGTTTGGCCACATCATGTGAATGCAGCCCAACGGAAGGCTCATCAAGGATATACATGGTGCGACCCGTGGCGATCTTGGACAACTCGCGGCTCAACTTAACGCGCTGCGCCTCACCGCCGCTCAGGGTCGGCGCCGGCTGCCCCAGGTGTATGTAGCCCAATCCCACGTCCGCCATCGTCTTCAACTTGCGCTTAATAGACGGCACGTTAGCAAAGAACTCCAAAGCCTCGTCAATAGTCAGGTCAAGGACCTGGGCGATATTCAGATCCTTATAGGTGATCTGCAAGGTCTCCCGGTTGTAACGCGCCCCATGGCAAATGTCGCACGGCACGTAAATATCAGGCAGAAACTGCATTTCGATCCGGTTCTGGCCCTGGCCCTGGCACGCTTCGCAGCGCCCACCCTTAACATTGAAACTAAAGCGTCCGGGCTTATACCCACGCACCTTGCTTTCGGGCATGCTGGCGAACAGTTCGCGAATTGGGTTGAACAGCTGGCTATAAGTAGCTGGGTTCGAACGCGGCGTACGCCCGATCGGGCTCTGGTCAATTTCGATGACTTTATCCAGATGCTCCAATCCTTCGATACGCTCGTGTTTGCCGGGTACCACTTTGGAGCCATAAAAGTGCTGGTTCAGGCGCTTGCTGAGGATTTCGATCAGGAAGGAACTCTTGCCACTGCCGCTTACGCCGGTGACACATACAAATTTACCGAGTGGAATCGTCAAATCGAGATGTTTGAGATTGTTCTCTTCCGCACCGTATATGAC
>JBJYWX010000096.1:0-6158 GCA_046259695.1 Promineifilaceae bacterium (SeqCode)
ATCAGGTAGTTCCCGCCCTCGCCTAAGAGCACGATCTCGCCGCCTGTCTCGATGAGAAACGGTCGGGTAAGGTCGATGTAGCGCTGGTACGCTTCCTGTCCCGAGATGGGCTGCGGTGGGGCCAAATCGGGCACCGCCGAGTAATCGGCCACCTCCCGAAAGCGCAAGAGATTGAGCATAACCACCGGCCCTTCTATCTGCCGGCTGAAGAAGGCTGCCCCGGCTTCCTGGGTCACGTCCAAGTAGCGTTCTGTCATATTCATTTCCTTTTGTCGCTGGGCAATCATGTCCACATGCACTGCTAACTATACCTGACCTGGCCGGCCGCGAATAGGCTGCAGGCCGGGTGCGGGCGCGGCGATTGGTAACGAAAGAATCGATGTCAAACGATGGCCATACCCAATCGCCGCGCCCCTACAATTTCCCACGGGGCCAACTGTGTCGCGTTTGACAGCCTGCGACAAACGATTGACAATCGGGCCTCCAAACCAACGTAGGATATCTGAGCAGTCATGAATGATGAGATTAGCATCCCTGGATTTCGCCGTGTGCCGCGCACGGGCGTGATCTATGTCATGGGCAAGGCGGGCGAACGCGGCTTTAGCTACGACAACCATGCCTGGGCTAACCTGGGGCAGGGCGCGCCGGAAACGGGCCTCATCCCTGGCGGCCCGCCGCGCGTGGAAAGCGTACACATGAACCCCGCTAACCATGAATATGGGCCGGTGATGGGCCAGCTGGCGCTGCGCGAGAAGGTGGCCGAACTATATAACCGCCTTTATCGCGTGGGCAAGCGCTCCCAGTACACTTACGAGAATGTGAGCATCGCCGGCGGCGGCCGCGTCGCTCTGACTCGCCTCGCCGCCGCCCTGGGGCAGATTAATATGGGACACTTTCTGCCCGATTACACCGCCTACGAGGAACTGCTGAGCGTTTTTAAGGCGTTTACCAGCATCCCCATCCTCCTGGAGCCGGATTACCGCTACCACATCCCGATTGAGACGCTCAAGCGCGAGATCCTCGGGCGCGGCCTGAAAGCGCTGCTGGCCAGTAACCCCTGTAATCCCACGGGCCAGCTCGTCGAAGGGGAGGAACTACAGCGCTGGGTGCAGCTCGCGCGCCGCTACCACTGCTCGCTCATCCTCGACGAGTTCTATTCCCACTACATTTACACCGGCCGCCCCGACGAAGGGCCGAAGCTGGTGTCCGCCGCGCGCTACGTCGAGGACGTGAATGATGACCCGGTGATCTTGGTCGACGGCCTGACCAAGGGCTGGCGCTATCCCGGCTGGCGCATTAGCTGGACCGTGGGTCCGAAAGAGGTGATCAAGGCCATCGCCAGCGCCGGTTCTTTCCTTGATGGCGGCGCCAACAACCCGTTCCAGCCGGAAGTGATGGGCCTGCTGGACACAGAAAATGTGCTGGAAGACGCCGCGGCCCTGCAGCGCCATTTTCGCTCCAAGCGCAATTACATGCTCGAGCGCCTGCACGCCCTGGGCATTCTGGTCGAGGCAGAACCGGAAGGCACGTTTTATGTCTGGGCCAACCTGGCGCAGCTCCCGCCGCCGCTGAACGACGGCATTCGCTTCTTCCAGGAAGGGCTCGAAGAACAGGTGATTACCGTGCCCGGCGTCTTTTTCGATGTCAATCCGGAGCGCCGGCGCGATTACGCTCGCTACCGCAAGTACACGCGCATCAGCTTCGGCCCGGAGATGGAAGCGCTGGAACGCGGGCTGGACGCCATCGAGCGCATGATCGCCAGCTACGCTTAGGGGCGGCGCGCCGGCCCTCTTCTTGACCCATGCCGATCTTGAGCGCCACGGAACTCGCCCACTCTTTTGGGGCGAATGATATTTTCGAAGAAGTTTCCGTCACCGTAGAGCGGCGCGAACGGATTGGCCTGGTCGGGCCGAACGGGTCCGGCAAAACGACGCTGCTGCTGGACCTGGCGGGCCTGGCCGAACCGCGCACGGGCGTTGTGCAGCGCGAAGAGGGGCTGACCCTGGGCTACCTACGCCAGGAGGCGGTGCTGACCTTCGCCGGGCAGCAAAACACCGTCTATGAAGAGATGCAGACGGTGTACAGCGGACTGCGTGAGATGGAAATAGAGATGCGGGCGCTGGAGAAGGCGATGGCCGCCGGCGGCGCGGACGAGACGCTGGTCGAACAATACGGCGCGCTGCAGGAAGCCTACGAGGTGGCCGGGGGCTATGGTTACGATGTCGATATCCAACGCGTGCTGACCGGCCTGGGCTTTGGTCAAGAGAGCTGGCAGACGCCGCTTTCGCACCTCAGCGGCGGGCAGAAGACGCGCGTGCTGCTCGGCCGTTTACTGCTGGAAAAGCCGGACCTGCTGATCCTGGACGAGCCGACCAACCACCTGGACATGCCGGCCGTCGAGTGGCTGGAGCGCACGCTGCGCAATTGGTCCGGTTCACTGATCCTGGTCAGCCACGACCGCTACTTCCTGGACGCGGTGACGACCCACACCTGGGACCTGGAGAACGGCCGTCTGGCCGCCTACAAAGGCAATTACAGCAGCTTCCTGCGCCAGCGCCAGGCTGTCTGGGAGCGCGAACTGGCGCTCTTTGCCGCCGAAAAAGAACGGCTGGAAAAAGAGCTGGAATTTGTGCGCAAGCACCTGGCGGGCGGCAAGCGGGATATCGCCCGCGGCAAGTTGAAGCGCCTGACGCGCGACATTGTGCTGTTGGAAGAGGTCGGCGTGAGCGGCCGTGAGGGCAAGAGCTGGCTGGAAATCGGCGGGCGACAACGCACCTTCAGCGCCAACCAGGCGGCGCGGCGCATTCGCGACCTGCGGCCGCCGCACAGCCCGCCCCCGCCGCTGGCGATCCGCCTGCAGGCGGAGGAACGCTCGGCGCGCAGCGTGGCCCGGACCCGCGGCCTGGTCATTGGCTACCCAGGACGGCCGCTGTTCCGCAGCGGCCCGTTCCAGGTCGATCGCCAGGAGTGCGTGGCCCTGATCGGCCCCAACGGCAGCGGCAAGAGCACGATGCTGAAAACGCTGACCGGTGAGTTGGAGCCGCTGCAGGGATCGGTGAAGTTCGGCGACGGCGTCAACGCCGGCTATTTCGCCCAGGCGCACGAGCAGCTTAATGACCGCGAAACGGTGCTGGACGAACTGTTAGCGCAGCGGCCGATGTCGCCGGAAGACGGCCGCAACTATCTGGCCCACTATCGCTTCACAGGCGACGACGTCTTTAAGCAAGTCGGCGCGCTCAGCGGCGGCGAACGGGCGCGCCTGGCGCTGGCCCTGCTGGCCGCCGGCGGCGCCAACCTGCTGCTGCTCGATGAGCCGACCAACCATCTCGACCTGCCCTCGCAGGAGATCTTGCAGGGCGTCCTCGCCGACTTCGACGGCACGATCATCCTCGTCTCGCACGACCGTTACCTCGTCAACCGTCTGGCCGGCCAGATCTGGGAAATAGAAGACGGCGAGCTGCACATTTTCAAAGGCAGTTACGAGGAATATGTGCGCTTCCGCGCCGGCGAAGAGGCGCGCTCGGTCGAGGCGGCCGAGGAAGATATTTCCTGGGTGGACGACTACCGGCCGCCGCCGCTGAGCAAGGAGGCGCAGCGCGAAATGGCACACCGTCGTTACGCCCTGGGCAATGCCCTGGAAGACGCCGGCTTCCGCCTGCAGCTCTTGGAAGGACAGCATAAACAGGCGCTGGCGGGTGGCGATGAAGCGCGCGCCGCCGAGCTGCTGCTGCAGATGGCGGCCGTGCGTGAGGAACAGGAAACGCTCAACCGCGAGCTGGAGTCGCTCGTATAGCCGGCGACTTGTGGCCAAACAGCGCCCACGCGACGTGGGCACCGATTCAGAAGCTTAGCGCATATCTTGGATGGGGTTAAGGAAGTTTCTCAAAGCGCCTCAGGACGGCCGCAGGACCTATTGGACGCCGACGTCTTGGTGCAAAGCCAATCCTGAGTGCAAATTCGCCGGTTCTTGGAACGCAAGATACATGCAGAGCCATGTCCCCTCGCACCTTCGTATCCCTGCTCTCATGCATGGTTTCTATTTCAGTTTCATGCCCATTCGCATTTGAGCAGGTGCTGAGACAAGCTCGACAAATTAGCCGCATCGCCTAAGATTGGGGTGGATGTTTGGCGCGAACGGCGACTTTCACATTACCTACATCGGCCATTCCACCGTCCTAATCGAAATTGATGGCGTGCGGCTGTTGACCGACCCCCTGCTGCGCAGGCGGGTGGCCCATCTCGGCCGTCTGGTCGACCTGCCCGATTGGGACGATTGGGACCTGGATGCGGTGCTGATTTCCCATCTGCACTGGGATCATATGGACCCCCCGTCCCTGCGGCGGCTGGGAAATGACACGCGGATCATCGTGCCCGCCGGCACGCGCACTTATCTACGCAACCGCGGCTTCCACAACGTGACCGAAATTGGTGTCGAGGAGCAGATCTACATTCGCGGCGTGCGCATTATGGCCACGCAGGCGGAGCACGCCGGTGGCCGGCCGGTGTTTGGCCCGACGCCGGACAGTGTGGGCTATGTAATTGAGGGAGAGCACCAGGTCTACTTCGCCGGCGATACCGATCTATTCCCGGAAATGACGGATATCGGCCGTCGCAACCTGGATGTGGCCCTGCTGCCGGTGTGGGGTTATGGCCCAACGCTGGGCGCTGGCCATCTGGATCCTTACCGTGCGGCGCAGGCGCTGAGCTACCTGCAGCCGCGGGCGGCCATCCCGATTCATTGGGGCACTTACTGCCCGATGGGCATGAACTGGATCCAGATGCCTTTCCTGCACCACCCACCGTATGCCTTCGAAAGCCACGCAGGCATCATCGCCCCGGAAGTGGAAGTGGTGATATTGGAGCCGGGAGAGAGCTATGCGAACGATCAACAGTCCACGGAAAACAGCAAACAGAAGGAACAGAAAACGGGGAACTGGGAACCAGGAACTGTCAACAGTAGACAGCAAACAGAAGGAACAGAAAACTGGGAACTGGGAACTGACTACTGACGCTCTGAATACTGCCTGCTGCCTACTAGGTCAACAGCTCCGCCGGCATGTAATCTATGTAATTGAGATAGGTGAGCCGTAGAAGGTCGGGGGTGATGTCTAGGCAGGTAATGCTGCCGTTGCTGGCTTTGAACCAGACATCACGCGCGGCGGCGATGGGCGAGCCGGCGGGAAAGATTCCGAACAAAGTTTGCAGAAGCGATTGAATAAATCCACCGTGGGTGATTAGGGCCACGTTGTCGTCGCCCTCTCCGTGCTGCGCCAGCAGGCGATCAACGACCTGCGCCGCCCGGCCCAACGCCATATCACGCTCTTCATACGGCCGTCGCCACCAGCCTTCCTCACTTAACGCTTCCGGCAGCAGCAGTTCGGGATAGGTTTTGGCGAAGAAGGCCCGCCCTGGGCCTTCCTGGCCGTGCAGCTCGCCGCTCTCTTCATCGTCAAGATAGAGGCCGCCGCGTTCGTGAATGTCGATCCAGGCCACCAGCGGCAGGTCGAGCGCGCGGCTGACGGCCAGGCCCGTCCTTACCGAACGCTGCATGAGGCTGGTATAGAGATGGCTGATCCTGAATCCGTCGCGCAGCGGCCCGCCACGGTGCGGGTGGGGCGACGCTTGCTGATTAGCGGCCAGGTAGGCGGCCAGCCGCGCCGCCTGCGCTTCCCCTTTTTCCGTTAACAGTGGGTCGGCCGAACGGCCGTCGCTGGAGCCGGTGCGTGCCCACAAGGCGTTGTTTTCTGATTCACAATGGCGGATGAGGTACAGTCTCATAGGCGTGCGTTCTCCCCAGTACGTGGTCTCGATGTCCCTCGCGGACCGGCGGTATTGTCCGTGATGCCGGCACGGCCGTCAACCCGCGGCCCTGTGCTACAATACGCGGTGGATGGCCGCCCGCATAGAACCAGCCGCGAAAAAGGTGGCAACAGATGAGCGAATTGGAACGTTTTTTGGGCCATTGGCGGCTCGTCCCTGAACGGGCGCGCTACGAGTGGGGTGAACCCTATACCAATGTTGCCTGGTACGTGAAGTAAGAATGGGACGTGCATGAACACGGATTTTCCGCGGCTTAACGCGCAGAATTTTAGGATGGATCCGCGTTTTACGACGTCTTTCCGCGCTTGTCTGCGTCCTATTCCTAGAGGGTCGCCAGG
>JBJYWX010000097.1:0-1818 GCA_046259695.1 Promineifilaceae bacterium (SeqCode)
CCAAACTGATGACGCTTCATTCAGCCAATAATTAGGCATTGGGGTTCTTCTTTTCAGGTGTTTTTGAATCGAAAAGTTATCGAATTTTCAGTCCGCAGGCGACCTTACCCCCTTATTTCACCCCGCAAAAACAACTCGCTTATTCATCCTCTTTCCACAACTTGAGTCCCAGTTTCTCCTCCAGATATATGGAAAGCGCTTCGCGCTCATCGTCCGGGAGGAACGAAGCTTTGGCAGCGGCCAGGACGCTACGTTTGAGCACGTTCAGAGGAATGCCCAGGTCTTCGTGCGCCAATCTGAATTCATGTGTCAGGTCGATGCGTGAGACACTCGGATCGTCGGTGTTCAGGGTCACGTTCAGGTCGGCCTGCAACATGCGCGGCAGGGGATGGTTGCTCAGGGCCGGGACAACACCGCTCTGGTAGTTACTGGTCACACACACTTCGAAAGTCGTGCCACGCTCGCGCGCCAGGGCCACCACGTCTTCATCTTCCATCACCCGTACGCCGTGACCGATGCGTTCCGCACCCACCTGCTCGATGGCCTCGCGCACGTTTTCCGCGCCGGCCCATTCCCCGGCATGGATGGTGAGGTGCAAACCAGCTTGTTTGGCCTCACTGAGCAAGCCGGCAAACGGCTGGGCAGAGAATTCGGCTTCGTTCCCGGCCAGGTCCATGCCGACGACGCCATCGTCGATATGCGCCGCTGCCAGCCAAGCCACTTGCTCGGCCAGTTCCAGACTCTCATGCCGGTTGACGGATGCGATCAACCGCACCTGGATATCGAACTCCTCGGCCGCCTGCGCAGCGCTGGTACAGACCCAGTCCATCACATCGTGTATGGGAAAACGCTCGGCCCGGCTCAAAGCCACTGGGGTGAAGCGCAATTCCATGTATCTGATGTTGTCCTTGGCGGCGTCTTCGACCGCCTCACGCGTCACCCGGTGAATGACGTCCGGTGATTTGTAGAACAGGCGTAGCGTATTGAATTTGGCTAGAAAATTCTGAAAGGTGAGCGGATCCTCATCCTGCACCTGCACCATATCACTCAGGCGCATGATGCTATTCGAAAGCGAGATGCCATGCGCGCGCGCCACATCCAGCATGGTTTGCAGGCGCAATGAACCTTCGAGATGGCGATGCAACTCTACTTTTGGTAATATTTTATAGATATTTAACGGAGTAGTAGTATCGCTCTTCAATTACTAATGTCGCTTTCGCTTCTTTTTCTTTTTACCGCTTTGCGCTGCCTGCTGACTTGCCTGCGCAGCGGGGGCAGGGGCAGAACTATCGCTTGTATCTGACAGGGTCAATTGGATGCGCCGTGGCTGGTAAGCGAACACGCGGCTGATCACCAAAGAACGGATGTCCGCCAGCAGCCCCTGGAACATCTCAGAAGCCTGCGATTTGTATTGTACCAGCGGGTCACGCTGGGCGTAAGCCTCCAGACCGATCGACACGCGCAGCGCTTCTACGCGGGTCAGGTACTCGACCCATTGTTCGGTGATGGCCTGCAATAACAACTGACGGTGGACCTGGTTCAGAACCTGGCGCCCGACTTCACGAGCCTTCGCATCATCCTGCGCCTCAAGCTGCTCGCCACGCTTCGAGAGTTCCCCTTGTCCCCAGGCCAGCACCAACGCATCTTCGGCTTCAGCCAGATGGTCCAGCACTTCCTCAGTAACTTCCCCTTCCGGGCGGTCCTGCAAATAGCCCGCCGTCAGGAAGACGTAACTGAAACGCGTGTAGGCCTGTTTCACCTGGCGGTGCGTCTTGGCATCGAAAGCCGTCCGCAGACCGCGCGAGAGCGCCATCAGCA
>JBJYWX010000098.1:0-8586 GCA_046259695.1 Promineifilaceae bacterium (SeqCode)
GATGAGCATCGTAACCGACCCGACCCCTGTTGAAGATCCGAAAGATCCCGACACGGATCACCTTTATCAACCATTTCTTCGAGCTGCAAGGTTTACGGCCCCTGGCGCGCATGCAAGATATCGCTCTTGCTCCGCCGCAAGAGAGCGCAGATGTAGCCCTCTTCCTAAAAGAAATGCCGCGTTTTGAGCGCAACTATCCTGGATCTGGCCGCACCTTCTTGCAGCAACTGGCAGCACGTTTCCTGGTCGTTTCTTTCCCCACGATAAGCACACATGGCGGGCGAAGCCTGGTGAAGCGCTACCGGCAGTTCTTCAGTGAACTGACCGCGGGACAGGCGTGGCCGGCCGAGGAACTGATGTTCGAGAATGAGATGGTCTTCATAATCGACAAAGGGGCGGCTTCTGCGCTATGAGCCACAACCGTTTTTTTGTGCAGCCTGAGCAGATTAGCCGCGGGCGTGTCGCCCTGGAGGGTGACCAGGCGCGGCAGATTTACAATGTGCTGCGCCTGCGCCAGATGGAGAGAGTCACCGTGTTCGACGGCAGCGGCTGGGAGTACACCGTGTTAATGGATAAGGTGACGACTGACCAGGTGACCGGAACCATTGAATCGCGCCAGCGCCCGCAAGTGGAACCGCGTACGGAGTTAGTGCTCTACCAGTCTATGCTTAAGAAAGATAACTTCGAGTGGATATTGCAGAAAGGCACCGAAATTGGCGTCTCGCGTTTTGTGCCGTTTGTCAGCGAGCGCAGCGTGGTGCGGCAGGATGCCTTAAAGCCTGCCAAGCGCAAGCGATGGCAGCGCATCATTGCCGAGGCGGCGGAGCAAAGCGGCCGCAGCCGGCTGCCGGAACTGAATACGCCACTGCGTTTTGACGAGGCAGTCGCGGACGCGAATGCTTGCCAGGTAGCCTTGATTCCCTGGGTGGGCGAGGCTAAGTTGGGCATAGTCGCGGCATTGGCGCCGTTACGAGAACCGGAGAGGACGCTGCAAGTCGCTCTTTTCGTTGGTCCGGAAGGAGGTTTTACCGATGGCGAGATCGCCGGCGCGCGCGAGGCTGGCATGCGCCCGGTCACACTGGGGCCGCGTGTCTTGCGCGCGGAGACGGCGGCCGTCGTGGCTGCCGCGCTGGCTCTGTCGGCGGTGGGAGATCTTTGATGGCACGCGATGGAATGCAGTTGTGCGATGCGCAGGTAATCGCTGAATTAGCACGCGAACTGCGCGCGATCGCTGCTTTTGGCCTCAATTTCGCAGGTAATCCCTATGATGAAGAGCGCTTTGAAGCTATTCTATCTGTCAGCGCCCGGCTCCAATCGCTCATCGCCGAGGAGGACAGCCAGACGCTGCTACAAAGTTATCGAAACAACGCGTTTGCCCTGAGTGCTATGCCCAGCGTGGAAACAGTACTCTTTGATCGCGCCAAGATCCTGCTCGTGCGGCGCAAGGATGATGGCTTGTGGGCTTTGCCTGGTGGCATTACTGATCCGGGTGAAACTTTGGCCGAATCGGCCCTGCGCGAACTGCGTGAAGAGACGGGCATTTCCGGTGTTGTTCGCAGACTGCTCGGCATTTATGATTCGCGCCTCTGGCACAGCGACAAGCGTATCCACTTCTATCATGTGTTGTTTCAGGTTGAGTCACAAGAACGATCGCCACGGCCGAATGATGACGTCGTAGCGGCGCGTTATTTTGCCGAAGACGAGCTGCCACCGCTCTCGCCTGGGCACCACCTGCGCGTGCCGTTTGCCTTCAGGCAGAGGCGCGGCCAGGCCCCCGTACCTTTCTTTGATGGAATGGACCTGAACAGTAGCTAATATGGCGATAGACGGTGAGACACAACTGGTCGGTTTGATAGGCTGGCCGGTAGGGCACAGCTTCAGCCCACAAATGCACAATGCAGCTTTCGCCGAGCGTGGGTTGAACTGGGTTTACGTGCCGCTGCCGGTGCGACCGTCAGAAGTAGGTGCGGCCGTTCGCGGTCTGCGGGCGCTTGGGCTGCGCGGCGCCAACGTGACCGTGCCGCACAAACAGGCAGTCATGCCGTTCATGGATGAGATTGAGGCCGCCGCCGCGGCCATCGGGGCCGTAAATACGATTGTAGTAGAAGAGACCGATCAGCGCCGCCTGCTCGGTTATAACACGGATTGGCGTGGCTTCATGGCCGACCTCGCTGCCTTGGATGTGCGCGTCGGCGGGCGAGACTGCCTGGTCCTGGGAGCAGGCGGCTCGGCGCGCGCCGTGGTATACGGTCTACAGGCCAGCGGCGGGCGCGTGCAGGTCGTGGCTCGCCGCCTTGAACAGGCGCAGCTTTTGGTGCGGGAGCTGGGCCTGACAACAGGCGTGACTGCGCGCTCTCTGGAGCAACTGGAGAGCATCGCAGCGGCCAGCCAAGCGCCGCTGGTGGTTAATACGACTCCTTTGGGTATGTCTCCGGCCTCCGATCTATCGGTCTGGCCCGCCTGGCTGCCTTTTCCGCGCGGGACTTTTGCCTACGATCTGGTCTACAACCCGCCAGGTACACGATTTATGGCCCTGGCAAAGGGAGCTGGATGCGGGACCAGCAACGGCCTGGGCATGCTCCTGCGGCAAGGAGCGGCAGCCTTCGCGCTCTGGACAGGCCTGGAACCTAGTTTATCCGCCATGGCAAATGCTCTGCCGCTGGAATAGAGGTCTACTGTGATAGTCGGCATGGATTTTGGCACAACCAATTCGGGAATGGCTGTTTATGATGGCCGGACTGTCAGCGTTCTGCCGCTTGACGCGGATAATGCCAATCCACGCATTTTGCGCACGGCGCTTTACGTGACCAATGACCAGGCGCTGCACATTGGGCGTGAAGCGCTGGACCGCTACTACGAACAGAACATCGGCCGTATCGTCAAGACCAGGAAAGTCTGGATTGGTGAAATAGAGGTCTACGGGGGAGACCTCTATTATGTGACTGACGCTTATGCCTGGGTTGACGTTTCCGAACCGGGGCGGCTGTTGCTCTCGATAAAAAGCCGTTTACGCGAGCCGGACCACCCTGGCGCCGTCATTGGGCAAAATTTCTACAGCCTCGAAGACCTGATCGCCCTTTATCTGACCGCAACACGCGTGCGTGCTGAACAACTCCTTGGCCGCGAAATCAGTCAGGTAGTGCTTGGCCGGCCGGTGCATTTTTCCACGGATGAGGAACATGACCGCCTGGCGCAGGGCCGCCTACTGCAGGCCGCCTTTCGGGCCGGCTACGAAAAGGTGTATCTGCAATACGAGCCAGTGGCAGCGGCGCTCAGCTTTGAGCAGACCCTCACTGGGCCAGAAAATTGCCTGATATTCGATTTTGGGGGAGGCACGCTGGACTTAACGGTAATGCGTTTGGGTGACCCTCGGCGGCGTGAGGTGCTGGCGACGGGCGGTCTGCCAGTAGCGGGCGACATATTTGACCAGAAACTGACACGGGCCAAGCTTCCCGCCCATTTTGGCGAGGGCAGTTACTATGGACCGCGCCATGATGCCAGGCCGGTGCCGCGCTGGATTTATGACGAATTTTCCAATTGGCAAACATTCATTGAGCTTCAGAGCCAGGAGAACCGGCGCACGCTGCAAGAAATCGCGCGCACGGCCCAACGCCGTTATCAGATCGAAGCGCTTATCAGCCTCGTTACCAGTAACTACGGGCTGAAAATGTTTGACCAAGTTGAAACTGCCAAGCGATTGCTTTCGCAGAAACGAGGCGCGGAAATGCGGCTGGATGGGCCCGAATTTAAAGTACGTGATTTTGTTACGCGTTCTGAATTTGAACGCATTATCAACGCCGAAATTCTGGCTATTGAAAAAGAATTGCTGCGTACCGTCGCGGCGTCCGGACTGTCGACCGCAGATATCGACGCGGTGGTGCGCACTGGCGGTTCGGCGCAGATACCGGCTTTCCATGAAATGCTGGCCCGCCATTTTGGGGCGGCCAAAGTGCAAAGCATGGACACCTTTAGCAGCGTTACTGCCGGGCTTGGTATCTACGCCCATCAGATTAGCGCCGGCGAAGTCGAGGCCCGGGCTTACAGTCCCACCGATGTGGACAGGCCGCCACAGGCACGCGGCTCCCGTCCCAGGATTGCGCCCGTCAATCTTGAATTGATGCAGAAGCGCATTTTGCTCGATGCCGGAGTCGCTACCGGGACCACCATAGAGTTGGCCCTGGTCATGCTCGGTGAAGGGCGCGAGGTACATGCGTCAGCGCTGGATGCGAATCAAAGCCCGGATCGGGCACTGCAGTCGCTGGAATTGTCTGGCCAGCGCATCGTGCAGGCACTGGTCGCGGCTGTGGATGAACCCCTGTTGCTCATTACCTCGGTCTATCGCTTTTTACTGCTGACGCCGCGGAAGTTGTTGGAGCTGGCCGAGATGGGGCTGCGCGTTGATGACCTCTACCGGCTTGAACCTGAGGAAACATTCTGCGTGGTAGGCTCCTGGCGCGCAGCGTTTGCCAAAGCACGCTTACTCCTCGTTTCGTCGCGCGGATTCGCGCGCGCCTACCCGCTTCCAATTTTGCGCGAGTCAATAGAGGCGCCTGTGCCTTTGAGGTTGGACGACCCACTGCCTGGGCTCCCTGTTGCGTTCATGGGCATCGACGACGACGGCGATTTTCTAGTCCTGACACGTGGGGCTCGCGGCCTGCGCTGGCCCATGCTTAACCTGGCGGGCAGCGGTTCGCAGGTGATCAACTGCGGGAAAACGGACAGGGTTTTGCTGGCGCTGCCGGCCCAAGAGGAAGAGGTGATTCTAATAACGGAAGATGGTTACGGCCGGCGGCTGCAGCCGGACTGGGTGCCGGCGGCGGCGCGGCTGAACCAGGCTGGGCGCTCGCTGGTAGCCCGCAAAAGCCCGCTCGCCGGCGCCGCTGCCTCGCCCGCTATGGCCGTTTCCACGCGGACCTTCTATGCCATCGATGGCGCAGCGCTTCCCTATTCAGCGTCCACAGCAACCACAAGCGCGATTCCGCTCCAAGATGGTGATCACGTACAAGCCGTATTGACCTTGCCAAAGGCCGATCCAGCCCGCACCGCTTGACTTCCGACCTGAAGCACGTATAATGTAGCAAAGGATTTTTAGGTTTGCCTAAATCATCAATTAGTTCCGTTTAGGCAGGCAAAGCAGCAGTGCAGCATGGATGCGACGATTTCGCCCGCTTCACAAGATTACCTGAAAGTAATATATGATCTCTCAGAGCAGTATGGGCGCGCCTCAACTTCTCAGATTGCCGAGCAACTGCAAATCAGACCCGCATCGGTCACGGGGATGCTGCAGAAGATGGCACAGGATGAGCCGCCGCTGGTGACTTATAAGAAGCATCAGGGCGTAACGCTCACGCCCGAAGGTGAACTGGCCGCGTTAGAAATGGTTCGCCACCATCGCCTGATCGAGCTATTCCTACATGAAATACTGGGTTATTCCTGGGATGAGGTACATGACGAAGCTGAACGGCTGGAGCACGTGATTTCGGAAGATATGGAGCGGCGCATGGCGGCCGTTCTGGGAAATCCGAAACGCGATCCGCACGGCCAGCCCATTCCCACGCAGGAATTGATCATTGCTCCGCTGCTGGACACACCACTTAATGAACTGCGCACGGGGCAGCGGGCCGTAGTGCGGCGCGTTAACGATAACGATTCCGATTTACTGCGTTACTTGGACAGATTGGGCCTTCATCCTCAGGCAAAAATCGCTGTGTTGGACTATGTGCCATTCGACGAGACAGTTCGCGTGCAGGTCGCGGATCGGCCGCAAAGCGTTGTATTGGGACCACGCATTACGGAGGCCGTTTTCGTAGAGCTGATTGAATAGCGGATGGTCGATGTCTGGGGCGGTCACCTGTCACAAACAATCAGGCCACAACCGAGACGGGAACGATCAGGGCACCTACTACTGGTGACCGTATTGTTACTACAGGCTGTTGACGCGGCGATATTGTGCTTGTCCGCGGGTACGATAGCCTGGCCCGCCGCATGGGTCTACCCGGGCATGCGCTTATTTTTTGGCTGCTGCGGGCACGATTATCGTGCGTGTCAATCCGGAGATCATCAATGGACGAGGTAGGAAGCCCAAGGATACAGAGTCGCCTATGCATCATTGCAAAGGCTGCTCTGTTCCGGACCGCGCTTTTCAAATCTGGGAGAAATAATGTCTGTGAAAGTACAAGACGGCCGTTCGCGCCGTTCCGCATTAGCTTCTTTTGATCCTTCCATTCCAGCACAGTACCCGCCTGATTTGCTGCTGGAGCCGCTGCATCTGGACATTGATTTACAGGTCGATATTGCGGGTGAGCAAGCCGCCGGCCGGGTAGTGACGACTGTCATTGGGCGAGGTTGGGAAGCAGATAAACTGGTCTTGGATGCCGTTGGTTTTGAAGATGTGGCGGTGCGCGACGTTGATGGGCACGCGGTTACCTGGCACTATGACGGCCAGAAACTTACCATCCGCTGGGCAGAGCCTTTTGCCAAAAATGAACAGCGCCGCGTGGAAGTCGCCTATCAAATCGTGAAACCGGTTGATGGCCTGATATTCTCCGGGCCGGATGCGGCTTACCCGGACCGGGCCCGGTATGTAGTTACCGATCATGAATCAGAGCGCGCGCGATATTGGCTGCCATGCGTGGACCTGCCGCAGGTCCGGACGACACTGGATTTTTTTCTGCGCGCCGGCACGCAGATGACGATTTTGGCTAATGGCGCATTAGTAGACGAAGTTGACCATGACGACGGCACAAAGACAGCGCATTGGCGGTTGGAGCAGCGCTGTCCCAGTTATTTGATCTGTTTTGCCATTGGTGAGTTTGTTACATTTGATGACGGCATCTTTGACGGCGGTCAGAAGCAGGTGCCGCTGGCCTATTTTTGCACCAGCCCGCATACGGCCGAAGACTTGCAGCGCACGTTCGGCCCGACACGCGAAATAATGGCCTGGCTGACGACGAAGCTGCGGATGCCATTCCCCTATCCCAAGTATTACCAGTTTGCCGTGCCGCGTGCTCTTGGCGCGATGGAGAATATTTCGCTGACAAGCTGGGGCAGTGGATATGTGCAGGATGCAGCGCTGGCCAAGGAAATCGGGTATCGCGTTGATCTCGTTAATCTGCATGAAATGGCGCATAGTTATTTTGGCGACGCTATCGTCTGCCGCGATTTTGCCCATACCTGGCTCAAAGAATCGTGGGCGGTCTACATGGAACAATGTTGGCTTGAGGAAACGGCATCCAAAGAAGAGCGTGATTACCAGTATTTCGGCGACGCTCAGCGGTACTTCGACGAGGCGGACAATCGCTACAAGAGGCCCATCGTCACGCGCCATTTCCGTTCTTCCTGGGAGATGTTTGACGCCCATACGTATCCTGGCGGCGCTTGCCGGCTGCATACGCTGCGCGAGGAAATCGGCAGCGAGGTTTTCTGGGAGGCCGTGCGTGACTATCTAAAACGCTATTACGGAGAGGTGGTAGAAACCGACCAGTTCCGCCTGGTGTTGGAAGAACATTCCGGCCGTTCGCTGGGCCAGTTCTTCGATCAGTGGTTCTATACCGCCGGCTATCCTGACTTACATGTCTCGTTTAACTATGATGAGAACAAACAGCAAGGCACGTTCGAGGTCGAACAGAAGCAGGTAGACGACAAGGAAAATATCCCTCCTTTTGTTCTCAACTGCGATCTGGGGTGGGTAATCGATGGGACGGCCTATTTGACGCCAGTTATGCTCGAAAAGGAACGGCAGACATTCGTCATCAACATGCCGGCAGCCCCGCAGCAGGTGCGTTTCGATCCATACAATAAGGTGCTGCATAAACTGACGTTTAATCCCGGCGCCACGATGCTGCGCAGCCAACTGCGCGGAGCGCCGGACGTCATCGGCCGTATTCAGGCGGCAAAAACACTGGTAGAAATTGGCAATTACAGCGCTATCGAGGCAGTGGTTGAAGCGTACGAAGACGAATCGTTCTGGGGCGTGCGCCTGGAAATGGCTCGCGCGCTGGCACAAGCCAACCATGAAGCTGCCGTAGCCGGCCTGGCGCGGCTGGTCCGTTTTGAGCAGGACCCGATGGTAATGGCCGGCCTATTTGAGGCCGCCGGCGCGTACCGGGACGATCGCATCCGCCAAGCACTGCAGGCCCGCCTGGACGAGCCGCTGCCCTATCACGCGCAGCGCGCCGCGCTGGAGGCGCTGGGCAAACAACGCCAGGAAGCGCCCCTGGAACTTCTGCTGGCCGAGGCTCAGAAGGAGAGCTTCAACGGCATCGTGCAGGCCGGCGCGTTGCAGGCTCTGGCTGCGACGCGCCAACCGGAGGTAATCGATGCCCTTTTAGCCCGTGTCCCATACGGTGCGACTCCGGAGGCGGCGCGCCCCGCGGCGGTCAGGGCGCTGGGCGACACCGGCAAGGGCCAGGAAAAGGCGCGGCGCGAACAAATCATCGAAGCGCTGATTGATTTGCTGCGCGATCCTTCTTACCTTGTCCACCGCAGCGCGGCCAATTCTTTGCGGACAATGAAAGCTGTGGAAGCATTACCCGCGCTTGAGGCATACACCAGAAGGCTAAGTTTTCAGGATCAGGTTATCCTGGA
>JBJYWX010000099.1:0-3730 GCA_046259695.1 Promineifilaceae bacterium (SeqCode)
GCCATCATTCGCCGCGTTAGGCGGTCACCCCATGTGTGGCAAGGAAATGGCTGGTTATACAGCTTCCGATTCACAGCTTTATCGCCACAAGACAGTTATTCTGACACGCAACGCGCGCACAACACCTGAGGTAGAAGCTTATGTGCTGGAGGTGTTGGCTAAGCTGGGCGCCATTCCGATGTTTCTTGATGCGCTGATCCACGACCAAATGGTCGCGTCGGTCAGCCATTTACCGTATGTCACGGCCGCGACCCTGATGCGCCTGGTGGCCGAAGATGCGAACGCCGATTTGTGGCATGTTAGCGCGTCCGGCTTTCGCGACACGACCCGCCTGGCCGGCTCAGATCCGCATATGCTGCTGGACATTCTGTTAACCAATCGTGAATCTGTGCTGGAGCAGATTCAGGGATACCAGGCAGCGTTAGCGATATTCAGTAACATGCTGGAAGAAGGTGATGCGGCTGCGCTGGCCGCTTGGTTAAGTGCAGCGCAGCGCGCCCATAGTGCATACCGGCAGGTCAAAGAGGAAGAATAGAACGTGCAGCGTCCCGCCGATCACCCTTCATAGACGCGAATAACGCCGGGGATCCGTTCCAAAGCATCAATTAGCTCACTCCCAAATTGGGTGGTGCAGGCAGGCAAATCCATCTGCATATTGTGTTCAGGTATATGCAGGCAGAGGGAATCTGTGCCTGGAAAGGTCTTGGCCGTTTCTTTCGTGCGGCGGCAAACCTCGCGCCAACTGCTGACTGCGCGGATTTCGACGACTACCGTACACCTAGTGTGCCCACCATTGCTGGGAACTTCTATGGCTCGCCCACCCTGTGTTACTACGGTCTTAGAGGAAGTGAGCGCAGGTTCTGGTTCCTTTACGGCCGAGCGCGGCTGTGGCGGTGATGGGGCTGGCTCACCGTTCCAGTTATCGTCAAAATTAGGCGGTGGAGGGGGTGCTTGCGCAGAGCCGCTTTCCGGTGTGCTCTGTGGCTCGTACGGCGGTTGAGCCGCAGCAGGCGCAGGGCGCGGTTTACCTTTGGGGGGTGAGGCGGCATGCGCGCCATTGCCAGCGGGCGCGAATCCGCCCATACTATGGCTCTCATCGGCCGCACGCGCTTGCTCCAGCTTCGTAAACACCTTGTCCACTATCAAGCTGGTTTGCTGGTCGTCTTTCACCTGTACGGTCCCGGACACCAGCATAACCTGATCGACCTGCACCTGATCACGCACCTCGCGCCAGGTGCGCGGGAAGAAGACGAGATCAACCTTTTCATCCAGATCCTCGAGCGTAGCAAAGGCCATCGGATCTCCCTTGCGGGTCGTCAACGTTCGCAAATGGCTGATCACGCCGGCCACGCGTACGGCTTTACCGTTGCTGCTCGGATCCTGCAGATCATTGAGGACAGCATTTGTGCGCTCGGTCAGCAATGCCAGCGGCCTCTCAAGCGGGTGCTCCGAAACATGGACGCCCAGCGCATCTTTTTCCCATTCCAACAACTGGCGGTTATCTTGCGCCTTTATCTGCTGCGGAGACCGCAGCAGTTCAGCTTCCAGCCGCAGTCCACTTCCGCCATTGGTAGAGCCGAAAAGGCTAAGCTGGCCAACGGCGGCTGCTTCATGCGTATGCGCGCTCTCGCCCACGATACGATCGAGTGCATCCAGGAATTGGGGGACGCTGCACCAAGGCTCGAACACGCGCGCCTTGCCCATGTACTCGAGCGTCCTTTTGCCGACACGCCGCAGATCGACACGATCGCACAGGTCCTGCAAGCTTTCGAATGGGCCATTGGCCTCACGTTCATCCAGGATCAATTTGAGTGAGGGCACACCGGCGTTTTTGATTGCGCCCAGGCCAAAACGGATAAGCGGTCCTGTTTCGGAATCCTCAATATAGAAATCAAGCGCAGAGCTGTTGATTTCCGGCGGCAATATGCTTATGTTCAGGCTGCGCGCCTCTGAAAAATAGCGCCGCACCTTTTCCGTGTTGTCTCGCTCGACGCTCAACATGGCGGCCAGATATTCGACAGGATAGTGCGCTTTCAAGAAAGCGGTTTGGCAGGTTACCTTGGCGTAGTCGGCGGCATGCGCCTTGTTAAAGCCATAGCGCGCAAAAAACTCGATATCACCCCAGATAGCATCGCATACTTCGCGACTAAAACCGCGCGCCATCGCCCCCTCCGTGAACTTCACGCGGTGTTCGTCCATCAATTTCTGTTTTTTCTTGGCCACCGCCTTGCGGATCATATCCGCTTCGCCTGGCGCGTAACCGGCCAGGTCTGCCGCGATGCGAATGATCTGCTCCTGGTAGACAAGAATGCCGTAGGTGTCCTGCAAGATGGGCTCAAGCTCCGGCGTATGGTACTCAACGATGTCCTTGTCGTCGTTGATCGATGCGTGCATGCGGCGGATGTATTCGGGTATATTCTCCATTGGCCCTGGCCGGTAGAGAGAAATGGCAGCAATGATGTGGTCAAAGCGCTTGGGTTTCATCTCCATCATCAAGCGGCGCATGCCCGCGCCTTCCACCTGAAACACGCCACCAACCTGGCCCCGTCCCAGCATTTCGAACAATTCCTCCGGGGCTTTGCTCGGATCCGGCCCCTTCTGGCCAACATCGTAGGGAATATTGTCCATGGTGTAGACGACACCGTAACGCTGCTCAATGAGGCGTGCCGCGCGACGCATGACAGTCAGGGTGCTCAGACCAAGGAAATCGACCTTGAGTAGGCCGATCGATTCCACAATCTCCATCGGCCATTGGGTTACGCGATCAATTCCACCCAGCCCTTCCTCGCCACCCGTTGGCCGGTTCAAAGGTACGTATTCATGTAGGGGCCGGTCTGAAACGATAACGCCAGCGGCGTGGCTCGACGCATGGCGCGAAACGCCTTCCAGACTGCGCGCGTTATCGAGCAAGGTTCGGACGGCCGTTTCTCGCTTATAACGTTCGGCCAGCTCGTTGGAGTAAAATTCATGATCGTTATTGAGCACGTCGCCGATTCTGGCCGGTTTCCCCGGAATCGCCGGAATCATACGTGCAATAGCATCCACATCCGGTAGGGGCATGTCCAGAGCGCGTCCTACATCGCGAATCGCCGCCCGCGCGCCCATCGTGCCGAAAGTGATGATCTGCGCCACTTTCTCGTGCCCATATCGACGCATGGTATAGCCTACCATCCAATGACGGGCGTCGTCGGGATAGTCGAGATCAATGTCGGGCATAGAGACACGACCAGGATTGAGGAAACGCTCGAAAATCAGGCCGTTTTGCAGGGGATCGATGCTGGTGATGCCAAGGGTATAGGCGACGACGGATCCGGCGCCGGAGCCACGCACGTTCCACCAGATATCATTGTCTTTCCATTCCTGGTAACTGTCATAAGGAAATGGATCATGATTCGCTTCCCACCAGCGATCGCTGCGCGCCGCCCATTCGCATAAATCCCATACAATCAAAAAATAGGGGGCGAAACCCATTGATCCGATGATGTGCAGCTCATGGTCCAGGCGCTGGCGCAGCCCCTCGTCGCTCTTAACCCGCGTCTCGCCGTAGCGGTCCGCAAGACCCTCTTCACATAAGCGGCGCAAGTAGCTGTTCGCATCGAACCCTTCCGGCACATCGAAGTCGGGCAAGTGATAACCCTGCCATTCCAGACTGACATCGCACATATCTGCAACGCGTAGGCTGTTGGTCAATGCGCCGGGCACTTCGCCGAACATGGCTGCCATCTCATCG
>JBJYWX010000100.1:0-8534 GCA_046259695.1 Promineifilaceae bacterium (SeqCode)
AACGAATATCGGCCGGCCATTTGCACCTGGTCGTACCCGCCGGCCAGATTGCGATCGGCTCGCACCTCGGCAATCGTCGTTTCTACTCTCATATGCTCTTCTCCCTACTTACTTCGGCGCGGAAGTCTACCACGCCCACGCCCTGGCCGCGCGGCAGAACAAGCACCGGATTCAGGTCAAGGCTGAGCTGGGTCGAGCCGGCCGCCAGCGCCAGCCGTGAAAGGTTAACTAGCAGCGCTGCCAGCGCATCGATATCGGCCGGCGGAAAGCCGCGAAACCCCTGCAGCAGCGGGTAGGATCGCGTAGCCTCGATCATGGACAGCGCCTCGCTCCTGGTCAGCGGCGGCAGGCGCAGCACCGCGTCATCCAGCAGCTCGACCAGAACGCCGCCCGAGCCCAGCAGCACAAGCGGGCCAAATTGCGCATCATGGTGAATGCCGGCGATCATTTCCACCCCGCCCGGCAGCAAACGCTGGACCAGCAGCCCCTCTAGGGTCGCTTCCGTGCCCCAGTCCACCTTCTCCAGGAGCGCCTGCGCCGCCTCAGCCACCGCGGCCGGTCTATCCAGTCCCAGGCGTACCAGCCCCCGGTCCGATTTGTGGCTGATGTCGCCGGAAATCGCTTTCAGCGCCACGGGAAATCCGAGCAGTTCCGCTGCCGCGGCGGCTTCCGCCGGCGTCTGCGCCAGGTGGGAGGCGGGTAGGGCAATATCATAACGGCGCAGCAGCGCCTCGGTCTCGCCGTAGCTCAGCATCGTCCGTTGCTCATGCATCGCTGTCCCGGTTTTCGGCGAGCCACCCGGTGCGGAACTGCCGATAGTCTGCCACACGCGCCGCGGCGCGTATCGCCCGGCCGGGGCTATCAAAGACAGGCACGCCCGCTTCGCGCAGCAGGCCGGTGGCCGGTTCGACGCCCGGTTCACCGCGTCCTCTCTGGCCCGTCCAGACGACAATCAGGGGTTTCTCCGCTGCCTGCACAGCCTGTATGATCGCCTCGGCCGTTTCATCTTCGCCCGCGCGCAAGGTCGATTTCGCGAGCAGTAGCAGCGCCATGTCAAACTGCTCATCTTCCAGGAAGGGCTGCAAGGTGTCCGCCAGCGCCGGGCCCTTGGCGCCCGCGCCGCGCACGTCAGCCGGATTGCCCAGATCGCCGAACTGTAAGACCGCGGTCAGGGCGTGCAGGCGCTCCTGGACGGCGGCGCTCAGCGGCGGCAGCTCCAGGCCGGCGCGCTGGCAAAAATCGGCCGCTAGC
Source organism: Promineifilaceae bacterium (SeqCode) (assembly GCA_046259695.1). Classification (GTDB taxonomy): domain Bacteria; phylum Chloroflexota; class Anaerolineae; order Promineifilales; family Promineifilaceae; genus JAACFF01. Next base: position 1,252 of record JBJYWX010000100.1, read on the forward strand.
GAACCCATCCCGCCCGATTGGGTGACGATCGCCAGGCGGCGGCCGCTAAGCCTATCGCCGAACGCCGCTAGCAGCTCAATCGTGTCCAGCATCTCGTCCACGTCATCGACTTGGATCACGCCGAACTGGCTGCAAACGGCGCTGAAGACGCGGTCCGAGCCCGCCAGGGCCGCGGTGTGGGTCGCGGCGGCCGCCCTGCCGGCGGCCGTGCGCCCGCTCTTCACCAGGACAATCGGCTTGCCGGCCAGCAGCGCCTCCTGCAGCGCGCGGACAAACATCCGGCCGTCGCGAATGCCTTCAACAAACGCGCCGATAACGGCCGTTTGTGGCTCCTGCGCCAGGTAAAGCAGCGATTCGGCCAGCGTCACGTCTACCTGGTTGCCTAGGGAGACGATATGGCTGAGCCCCAGGTTCCGTTCGGCAAAGAGGCCGTAAAGGGCCATCATCAGCGCGCCGCTCTGCGAGACCAGAGAGATGGCCCCGGCTTTCGGCGGCGTCGTCAGCAGCGTCGCCACGACCCGGTCAGGGATATTAGCCAGCCCGGCGCAGTTCGGCCCAATGACTGCCGGCGTAGCGCCGTCCAGCAGGGCCGTTATCTCCGCCTGCAGGCGCCGCCCCTCGTCATCCGCCTCCGCAAAGCCGGCCGAGATGATCAGCACCGCTTTGACGCCCAGCTCGATACACTGCTGCAGCACAGGCGGGACATGCCGGCGCGGAATGACAAGGATCGCCAGATCGGGGATATGCGGTGTTTGGGCCAGATCCGGGTAGCAGGGCAAATCAAATACCATTTCTCGCCCTGGATTGACAGGGTATAGGGCGCCGGTGAAGCCGTTGTCGATCAAGTTGCGCAGTAAACCGGCTGGATACAGGCCGCGCTCTGAGGCCCCAACAACGGCAATGCGCTCCGGGTGAAAAAACGGCCATAGTCGGTCGCTTTCCGCTAACGGACCGGCCGTCACGCCTCGTTACCCACCGGCCCGACTGAGAAGCCGCTAAACTCCGTGTGGCAGCCGGCGAAGTTGGCCAGACCGATCTGCCCATTGAGATAGGGTTCGCTCTCGTCCACCCAGTCAAGATGGCCCGCGGCCCGCTGGCCGGCCGGCGCGGCGCTGGTCCTGATGAGCGGGCCATTTGCGCTGATCGTAATCTCGTACTCCTCGCCGGCCTGCCAGGCAAAGGGAGCTGCTGCCACGGACTGGTAACCGCCTTGGTTCTTGTACAGCACGAGCCGGCCCTCCGGTCCCAGGCCGGCCGCGTAGCTGCGCCGCGCGCCCTGCACCCGGGCCAGGGCCAGGTGATGGTCGCCAAGAAGCGGCCGCATGCGTACGCGCAGGTAATAGTCGCGCCAGGTTACGTCGCCACTGTAGCTCTCATTGACGCCCGCGCCGCTGCCATGATAACGGCCGTCTTCTTGGCGCCAGTAGCCGCGCAGAAAAGTAAACTGGCTGATCGCGCCGTATTCCGGCCGCTCTAGCGCAAAGTCATTACTGAAATGAGGCGCGCCATCCCAGTCCAGCCATTCCAGGCATAGGTTGCCGGTCCAGGGCTGCGCGCCCATATTGCGCAGGACGATGCCCACCTCGGAGAGCAGGGCGTTGTGTTTGGCCGGGATCTCAAAAACAAGCTCGTGCCCCGCGCCCGGCATCAGCGACTCCGCCAGGGCCTGGTAATCGCTGCCCGTATTCCCATCATGGACGTAAAGAGCGGCGCGCAGATCCGGCGCCTCCGAACCCGGCGTCTGCGGCAGCATCAGGCGCGCGCGCACCGTCTGGCCGGGGTAAATCAGCGGCGAAAAACTGGCCCCATAATAGTTGGCGCTGAGTTCTGCGGGACGCACGTAGGCCCTGGCAAAGAGCCGCACTTCACCTTTTTTGCTGAGTTTGCGCACCGTGGCCAACAGGCAGGAATCCGGGGCGTGCTGCAGGGCAATCACGCGTCCCTTGTCGCCGCGAAACTGCATGTTTTGTGTCGAACCCGGGTAGCGGAAATGGCGGCGCGCCAGCTTATCTGCCTGCCCATCAGCGCCGCCTTCCGAGGCAGCGACTGCCCGCCCTGAACGAGCGAACAGATCGGCGCAGGCCGGGATCGTCCACAAATTGCGGCTGCCGAGCAGGCCGGCCGTCACCAGCAGATCGTCCAGCGGGCCGCGCCATTCGCCGCCAATGCCCGCCAGGCCCACGGCTACGCCCATGATCGCGCCGGCATTGCCAACGTTACAGTCGGTGTCCCAGCCGGCCATGTTGGCGATCTGGATTGTGCGCGAAAAATCGCCGTTACCGTACAGCAGGGCCATGACCACGACACCGGCGTTAGGAATGATGTGCACCTCGCCCGGATAGCGATCGTAGCCGAAGTTTTCAAACAAGAAGTGATATGCGGCGCGCCAATCGGCGGGATTGGCCCCGTGGAAATCAAGGACGGCCGTGACCACACGGGCGTACTCGCTGTTTGGCGGGATCAAGGAAAGGCCAGCCTGCACTAACTTGCGGGGCTTCGACTCGCTGAACGCCGCACTCACCAGCCCGGCAATAAACATACCGCCGGCGATGCCATCACCATCGTGCGAGACGCTGGACGCTCGCGCCGCGTACGACGCCGCCAGCCGCGGATCATTGGGCGCGACTAGGCCCCAGATATCGCTGAAGATCTGGCCCCCTATTTGTTCGGCCACGGCGGCCCCATTTAGGGCCGTCGAGCCGGACAGGGGCGCGGCCACACCGCTTGCCAGATTCTCGTAAGCGGTTTGCTCCGTTGAAACGCCGTAGCCACCCCACCAGAGCGTGCCTCGCCTGTCGGCCAGGTAGTTGAGCCAGGTCTCGCCGAACTGCGCCGCCGTGACCTGCGGCCCGTAATCCTCCAGGGCCTGGATCAGGATCATCGGCAGCGCCGTGTCATCGTCGGGTTTGAACAGTTTCCCAGGCGGCAGGGGCAGGTAGCCGGTTACCTCGCCCAGCGTGCCCGCTATCTCCTGGTAGCTCCAACCTTCCAGAGGCGCGCCGAAACGGACGCCGATACATTTGCCCAGCCATCCGGCATAGACGCGCTCGTTGTAATCAGCAGGAAGCTTGCTCATCTGCTCTGAGAGCAGGGGGCAGGGTGGCAGCGCCGCTGCCACCCTGCCCCCTGTATATTAATGCTATTCGCTTAAGGCTGCGTAGTTTTCATCTAGGCAGGCCTGTGCGTCGGGCACGGCCGTGGCCAGGAATCCCTCAATATCCGTATCGCCCAAGTCAACGTAGTTGGACCAGACGTCGGTAAAGATATTGCCGACACAATCCCAATAGAACTGCGAGCGCTCGTAGTTAGGTACGCGCGTCTCCTTTTGCAGTTCGTTCCAGGCAACAGACAGGACCTCGTCTTCCGTCCAGCCCATTTCTTCCCACACGGCGGGCACCGCTGGCGTCCAGACGCCTGCTTCGGCTACGATCTTCGCCGCTTCGGGGCCGCTCAGCCACTCCAGGAATTCCCAGGCCCGCTGCTTCTGCTCGGTGTCGGAAGACATATAGTAGATGTATGAGTCCGTCCAGGCGATCTCATCCGTGTCCTCATTGAACCGCGGCGGGGCAACAACGCCCCAGTTAAAGTCGGCCTGTTCCATGATGGCTGGCAGCTCCCAGGTGGATATATGCTGCATGCCAACATTACCGGAAAGGAAGACCAGTTCCCCAAACTGCTCCTGCAATCCGGGTGGGGCAGATACCTTGTCGGTCGCCGTCAGGTCAAGACAGAACTTCAGCGCGTCGACTGCTTCAGGCGTGTCCAGGTAACCGGTAACTTCTTTCCCGTCTTGGCTTATGAAGTCCGTGCCCATGTTATAGGAGAACGTGGACCACTGGAAACAACCCGGCGAGCCCACAATGGCCCCAATGCCGTACTGATCAGCATCGACATTAGTCAGGGCGATGGCCAATTCACGGTAGTCGTCAATCGTCCACCCTTCCTGCGGGTAGTCGAGCCCGGCCGCATCAAACATATCTTTGTTGTAAGCGATGAAGCCGGCCGTCGCATCGCGGGGCACGCCGTAGTAGTGGCCGTCATAGACAGCGCGCTGCTGGCCGATAGGGAACCATAGTTCCGTTGGGTCGATGCCGGAAGCCTCCATGTAGGGCGTCAAATCTTCGAGGAAGCCCTGCGTGGCGATGTCTGTGGCGAAGTAATGGTAGAAGATGTCAGGCCCTTCACCGGCGGCGATTGCCGTCAAAACACGGTTGGCAAAAGCCCGGCTGGGGAAGAGTGAGACAGCGATACTGGTGTTTGGATGGGTCTCCTCAAAGGCGCGCGCCAGTTGGAAATGCAGGTCGCGCGTGGTGGCTGTATCGCGGCCGCGCTCCGTTCCCCACCAGGTGATGGTGACCGGCTCGTCTTCCCCCGCTTCAGCGACCGCCGCCTCTTCTTGAGCGACCTCGACGATGCGCGTGACCTCGACTTGAACCTCTTGAACTTCCGTGATCGTCTCTCCTTCAACGATCCGCGTAACTTCAACCTGCTGTGTTTGCATTTCAGTGATGGTTTCCGTCACAACGCGGGTGACCTCTACCGTCTGCGGCGCGCAGGCCGTGACGGCTATGGCCACCAATATCAACAATAGAAAAGCTACTTTTTTGGCGTTCATTTGATCCTACTCCTTAATCGCTCTTGATATCCGGGCGTTCTGTCGCCCAGATGGCTGTTGTGCTTGTTACTTACTTCCTGGGACGAAACAGGCTGCCTGCCGGCGCGCAGGTGCGGGTTTAAGCCGGTGTGGGTCTAATACGTTTCGTCTTCACCCTTTTTGATGACATAGCTAGGTTTTCTTCGGACAGTCACCTCCTTGGCCGGCGCCTTCAATGCGTTTGTTTCAAGCCGGCAGATGCTTAACTTCTTTCCATCTTCAATGCGCGGCCATCCCGATGCTTTACCCTTTGATGCCGGCCGCGGCCAACCCGCCAAGAAGGCGTTTCTGGGCCAGGAAGAACAAAATCATGGGCGGGATCATGGCCATCAGCGAGCCGGCCATTAACAGGTTCCAGCTGGTCTCTTTCGCCCCCTGGAAGAAGCTGAGTCCGAGCGTGACCGTGAACTTCTGCGGATCGTTGAGGTAGATCAAAGGCCCCATAAAGTCGTTCCAAACGTCTGTGAAGGTGAAAACGGCCACCAGCACAATGGCCGGCACAGACATCGGGGCAATCACGTAACGCAAAACCTGAAGACGATTGGCGCCATCAATCGTCGCTGCTTCGTCAAGGTCAAAAGGAATGGTCATCATGTATTGGCGCATAAGGAAAATCAAGAAAGGGCTGCCGCCAAAGGCGGGTAAGATAAGTGGCAAATAGGTATTGACCCAGCCTAATTTGGCGAAAAGGATAAACTGCGGCACCAGCGTTACCTGGCTGGGAACCATCAGAGTAGCCAGCAGGATGAAAAACAACACATTACGGCCGGGAAAACGCAGCCGGGCAAACCCATAGGCGATCAGCGTGCAGGACACTACCTGCCCGACTACGTTCCAGGCCACCAGAAAGGCCGAATTCAGCAGGAAACGCTCGAAAGGTACTTCCTGGAAGACCCGAGCGAAGTTCTCCCACATCGCCGGTATAGGCACCCAGGCCGGCGGCAGTTGAAAAAGCTGCTCATCACTCTTCAATGCGGTCGCGAACATCCAATAAAAAGGTACAAGAAAAATCACGGCGAAAATAAAGAGAACGGTATAGCCGCGCACGGTCGAGAAGAGCCAGTGCCTGTTAATCTTAGGTGTGGATTGGGTGACGCTCATACCGTAATCCTCCTAACGATTGCGCTCAGCTTCATAATGAACCCACAGCGCGGAACTGCGGAAAACGAGCAGAGTCAGCAGCATAATGATCGCGAACAGCACCCAGGCCAGCGCCGACGCGTAGCCCATGCGCAGCGATTCCCACGCTTTCTGGTAGATGTAAAGCATGTAGAAGAACGTCGCTTGCAGCGGCCCGCCGTTGGTAGCAATGTATGAAGAGGTGAACGTTTGAAAGACGCCGATCAGGCCGATTACCAGCAGATAGAAGATTGTGGGGCTGAGCATGGGCAATGTTACATGGCGGAACTGCTGCCAGGTGTTGGCCCCGTCCACCACGGCCGCTTCGTAAAGATGGTCGGGGATGTTTTGCAGCCCGGCCAGGTAGATCACGGCGCTGCCGCCGATGCCCCACAGGCCGATCATCACGATACCGTACAGGGCTGTGTTGGGATCGCCGAACCAATTAGGGCCGTCGATGCCAAACCAGGCCAGGACCGTGTTCAACAGGCCGAAGCGATCGTTCAGCACCCAGACCCAGACCAGCGTCGCCGCGACACTGGGCACAACATAGGGTAAGTAGAAGAGGGTACGAAAAACACTTACGCCCTTCACTTTGGTGTTCAATGCCAGGGCCATCGCCAGGCCGACAACGGTCGAAAGGGGCAGAAAAATCAGCGCGTAGCGGAACGTCACGAGCAGCGCCTGGCGAAAATCCTTATCAGAGGTGAAGATTTGTTCGTAGTTTGCCAAACCCACCCAGCGGGGATCGCCGACGATATTCCAGCGTGTGAAGCTGATATAGAGTGAATAGAGCATCGGTCCCACAATGAATAGTAGGAAACCAATCAGCCAGGGAGAGATAAAGAGGTAGCCGGCAAGCGCTTCCTTGCGGTCCGCCGCGCTCATTTCCCGCCAGCTTTGCACAAACCTGTTGCTCATGTTCTCCTCCCTGCCTAGCAGGCATCAGGCTCCATTTCTTTGACCGGCCAAATCTGCCAGTTCTTCAGCCATAAGAACCACGTCTTTCTGTGCGGCGAATTTCAGGCAGACGCCGGCAGGGCGCCGCACCTTGGTTACCCAATCGGCGGGTATCACCTCTATGCCCTGTTTTGCCCCCGCGAGCGCGCCGACCACAGCGGCAATCGTGTCTGCGTCACGACCAAAATTGCCGGCCCACATCATGCCGCGCATGAAGTCGCCGTCCGTCAGACGAAAAACAGCGTAGAGCTGCGGCACTGCCTCGGGACTCGCGGCGTGTTCCGGCAGCCACAGCGCTGTATGCAGCGCTTCCCAGGCCTCTTCCATTGACTGTGCCTCATCGCAGATGCGCATGGCACGGCCCATAGCGCGCCCCAACCAGGAATCTTCGGGAAGGAAGCGCCGCCCGGCGGCGACAATTTCCTCTGTCGTGCCACCAACCATGGCCACGGCGACGCTGGCGGCGACGGCCTGCGCCGCCCATATTCCATCGCGGGCATGGCTGATCTCCGCCTCAATTTTGGCTAACTCTGCCGCCCGCTGCGGGTCT
>JBJYWX010000101.1:0-4397 GCA_046259695.1 Promineifilaceae bacterium (SeqCode)
GCAGACAAGAAAGCCATGCCACGTCTGGGAGGCGGACTATTGGAGATGAAGTACAGTGTCCTGAACCAGGCGGAGAAGAGTGTCCAGCGCGGTGAGTGGCTAATGCTTGTTAAGAGCATGCCTGACGAGCAGCAATAAGCCGACTGTCGCAGATTTTGGGAACCTTTTGCCCCATTTTGGCGTTTGATAAACAATGAGCGAACGCGACGAAGAAAAACAACAGCCACAGGAGCCTGAACAGCGCGGCGCCACCGGCCAGGAGAGCGACAAGCCAATCGAAACGGATGGCGACGATACCGTGTCGCTGCTTGACCTGCTGCATGGCGAGTCTGCCGACGCCGGCCCAAACGTCCATGAAGAAGAGACGTCCGAGATACCGGCACCCCTTATATTCGGTCCGGCGGATGACGATGGGCCGACGGTTACCGTGGCCGGGAGCAGCCCGACGAAAAAATCTGCGGCGAAGAAGCCTGAGCAGCCCACCAGTCCGGCCGCGAGGCAACCTGTTCCACCACCGGCGGCGCGGCCTCTAGAACGCGATACGGAAGCGACCGAAGTCCGCCCGCGCATTGCTTTCCCCAGTGACCGGCCCATAACGCCTGCTTCTGAGGCGCCGACGCAGCTGCATAGCGCCGGCTATCAGAATGCGCGCCCGGCGGCTGCAGACGCCGGAAGCCGCTATCCTGCCCCTGCGTCTATACCAGCCGCAAGCGGTTCCAGAAACTGGGGCGGCTGTATTACGCGCCTGGTCCTATTTACGCTTATAGCCGGGATAGTGTTGGTTATGCTTTCCGTAGCCGGCTCAGCCATTGGCTACACGGCGATCGCCCGTACCCTGCCCTCTCCGGTAGAGCTAAGCGCGCGTGCCAGTGCGTTCGAGACGGTACGTATTTATGATCGTGAGGGCAACTTACTTTATTCACAGGCAGATCCGGAAACGGGAAACAGGCTGTATGTGCCCCTGGAAGAAATATCCCCGCAGCTGATACGCGCAACGATAGCCACGGAAGATCAGCGCTTCTTCGAAAATCCGGGTTTTGACGTGATCGGCATCTCACGCGCCGTGCTGCAGGCGGCTCGAGACCAGGAACCGGTTTCCGGAACGAGCACGATCACGCAGCAGTTAGTGCGCGCGGTGCTGCTGGACGAAGATGAGCGGACCGAACGCACCTTTCGGCGCAAGGTGCGTGAGATTATTCTGGCGGCCGAAATCTCGCGTACGTACGAGAAAGAAGAAATTCTTGAACTGTATCTGAACGAGATCTATTACGGCAACCTGGCATATGGGATTGAAGCCGCGGCCCAAACTTATTTTGACAAGTCGGCTGATGAACTCACGCTGGCAGAAGCATCACTATTGGCGGGCCTGCCGCAGGCTCCAGCTTTATGGGATCCATTCACCGCTCCGGACAAAGCATTGGGCCGGCAGGGCGAAGTGCTGAGCCTGATGCTCGCCGAAGATTTTATTACGGTGGAAGAGGCTCGTGCCGCCCAAGATGAAGCTGTGCAACTTCTCACGACTATCACGCCGCCGGTAGCGACTATCGAACACCCGCATTTTGCGCTTACTGTTTTGCAACAAGCGGAGGACATCTTGGGTGCGCAGTCGATTTATCGCGGCGGGCTGCGTATTTACACGACACTCGATCCCAACGTGCAGGACCTTGCTGAGGCAACGATGGAATCGCAGCGCAATGCCATTCGTGCCGCCGGCGCTAACAATGCCTCGATGGTTGTGCTCAAGCCCAACAGCGGCGATATTTTGGCCCTAGTAGGAAGTCTTGATTTCAATGACGAGTCGATCAGCGGCCAGGTTAATATGGCGCTTGCTCCGCGCCAACCAGGTTCATCGATTAAGCCGCTGGTCTATCTGTCGGCGCTGGAACGCGGATGGACCGCTTCGACGCTGATCTGGGACGTGGCTACTACTTTTATAGACAATGCGGGCACCGCTTACGAGCCGAAGAACTACGATGATCAATTCCACGGGCCGCTGCGCCTGCGTCTGGCGCTGGGCAATTCCTATAATATCCCGGCCGTAAAGGCGCTGGAGTTCGTCGGTATCTGTAACTTCATAAACAATGTCCAGAAATTAGGGCTGACGGACCTGAGTGATACGGGCTGCGCGGAAGTTGGGCAGCCGCGCGAGCACGGGCTGTCGCTCGCGCTTGGTGGGGGGGAGATTTCGCCGTTGGAAATGGCGGGTGCCTTTGGCGCCCTTGCTAACGAAGGACGATTTATGCCCCCCTTCTCCATACAGCGCATCGAGAACAGCCGTGGCGAAGTTGTTTATGAATATACGCCACCCGATGCAGCGGCAGCGCAAGTGGTAAGCCCGGAGCATGCGTTTATTCTGAGCGATATTCTGGCCGATGACGATGCGCGGCAGCCGGCCTTCGGACGCAATACACCCCTCGTGGTTCCGGGGCACGCTGTTTCGGTTAAGACCGGCACATCGGGAACTAATCGCTTTGACGTGCGCGATGCCTGGACAATTGGTTATACGCCGGATGTAGTCACGGCCGTGTGGGTGGGCAACACCGATAATGCGCCAATCAATGAAGGGCAGTCGGGCTTGCAGGTGGCGGCGCCTATCTGGAACTCCTTTATGGCTACGTATCTGGCCAATCGCCAGGCGCGCGATTTCACGCGACCGGCGGCTGTAGTAGATATGGAGATCTGCGCCGACTCGGGCACAGAACCGGGTCCGGAATGCCAGGGTAGACGCCAGGAGCATTTCGCCAGTGGCCAGCTGCCGCTAGATAGCAGCCACGATTTTATTCAAAAGCAGGCGGTGGATCTTTGGACGAATCTGCGCGCTAATGAACAATGCCAGGAGGCCGTATATAACGCCGATTTTTTTACGATACTGGTCTTTGGCAACGACGATGTGCTTCAGCGTGAGCGCAACGATGCCCAGTTATGGTTGGAACAAACGCCCCAGGGGCAGAACTGGGCGCAGACGCGCACTATCGCCATACCGCTGCAGCTGCCTCCGCAGCAAGCGTGTGATGCCTTAACGCCACGGCCGCAGGCCGAAATCGCTCAGCCCGCAACAGGCGCCCAGGTGACCAACAGCGTGGCCGTGATCGGCTCCGCCAACAGCCCCAACTATGCCGGTTACCAGGTAGAGTATGGTTTGGGAAACAATCCGGGCGGCTGGGGAGATATCAGCGGTCGCCAGCCCTATGCTATTGAGAATGGGTTCCTAGCCGAATGGGACACGGCATTAATTAACAACAGCGGGCCGGTGACGCTGCGCCTGCTAGTGTTTGGCCCGGATAATCCCTATACGCCGGAAGATGATCCGGTCACGCTGGAACAACGCGCTTTTGTAACGGTGATTCAGCCTACGGCAACGCCGTTGCCGACGGCCACGCCCACAGCGACTCCGACCGATACGCCGACGGCGACCGCCACCGCGCTGCCCTCGCCGACGTTGGAACCGACCGAAACGCCAACACAGCAGCCAACACCGGTTCTGGTAACGCCGACGAGCACACCAGGCGAGTTGGAACCGACTGTTCCACCGCCGGACACAGCGACGCCGGAGCCAACGGCTTATCCCTAGGAAAGGCACGTACCTATGCATATTTGGGAGTGGGCCTGATGCGGCCAACCATCGATACGCTGTTCTTTGACTGGGATCACACGCTGGCACACACGCTAATAGCAAACAATACGATGGGCGAGCGCCTGACGGCGATGTTTCATATGGCCGGCCTGAATTATTCGCAGGCAAGCATTGAGACGGCGTTGGCTAAATACCAGGCCGAGGTCGATGCGGGACGGGTGAAAGTGGTGAAACAGCCGCAAACACGCCGAGATATCGCCCGCTTTTACCGTCACCTCCTTGACTTGTTGGGCGAAGAAGATAAGAGCTGGGCAACGATAAGACGCCTTTATGGGACCTATGCCCAGCTACCTACTTATTTGTATGACGACAGTCGCCCCACGCTGCAGTGGTTTTCTGAACGAGGATTTCAGTTGGGCATTATTTCCAATCATTCGGAGTCTGCGCGCCCGGTGATGGAGGGACTGGTCGGCGATTTGGTTCCTGGCGAGCACATGATTATTAGCGAAGAGCTTGGCGTACATAAACCGGCCAAGACGATCTTTCAGCGCGCAGCCGCACGCTTGCGCCGCCCGGCCAAACGATGTGCCTTGATTGGCGATAATCTCCTGGTAGATGCCGCCGGTGCTGTGAAAGTTGGCCACTTTGCGGCAGGCATCTGGCTGGATCGGCGGCAGATCGGGGATGGACAGCCACTTACAAGCGGCCTGTTTCGCGTCACCTCGCTCTGCGATGTGCCGGCCCTGATCAAGCAGTTGAACGACAAGCGCGCGTACGGGAAGAACGCGCGCATCGGGTAGGCTTTCGTCTGGATTAAGAGGCG
>JBJYWX010000102.1:0-4918 GCA_046259695.1 Promineifilaceae bacterium (SeqCode)
TGGCGACTTCGCCTCTTTTGCGGGGGCATTGGGCCTTAAGCTTTTTCTTGGATACTATGGGTAATATAATTTAGGGTAATCGGGGCGGCCGCCGGGCCGCCCCGCAACGATTTATTCATGGCGCCGGATTTTAGCGACCGGTTCCTGACGCATTTCCCAAACAGGCCGAAAAACGGTAGACTTAAGTTCATCCTGTCAACGGTAGATACAGAGCGAGCCGGCGAGGCTGTGGGCCAACCGCAGCCGCCGGGTTGGGGAAAAAGGCGATGCAGTATACGACCGAAGTGTTGGTAGATGGACTTGGCTTTCCGGAAGGCCCGCGCTGGCACAATGACCGGCTCTGGTTTACCGATCAGCAGCTTAATAAAGTGCTGGCCGTCGATATGAATGGCCGCCTGGAAGAGATCGCCGACGTGCCCGGCAGCCCGTCGGGACTGGGCTGGCTGCCGGACGGCCGTATGCTGGTCGTTTCGATGAAAGATCAGCTCCTGCTGCGCCTCGATCCGGACGGTCTGGTAATCGTGGCCGATTTGAGTGACTTGGCCTCCTACACCTGCAATGACCTGGTCGTCGACCGTGAAGGCAACGCCTATGTCGGTAACTTCGGCTACGAAATCGGCGATCCCCAGGCCGAGCCGCGCTTTGCGGAAATTATCCTGGTAAGGCCAAGCGGCGAAGCCGGCATTGTCGCGCGCGGCATGGCTTTTCCGAATGGCATGGTAATCACGCCCGACGACGCCACACTGATAGTCGCCGAATCGTCCGCCGCACGCCTGACCGCGTTCACCATTACCCTGGAAGGTTTCCTCGTCGAGCGGCGCATTTGGGCCGAATTTGATAAGCGCGGCCTGGTAGTTGACCAGGATCGGATCATACCCGACGGCATCTGCCTCGACACCAAAGGGGGAATTTGGGTCGCTTCACCGGGCAAGCCTGGGGGTGTGATGCGCGTCCTGGAAGGCGGCGAAATCACGGACAGCGTGGCCGTGGAGTACCAGGCGTTCGCGGCGATGCTTGGTGGTCCGGACGGGAAGACCCTCTTCGTTTGCACCTCAACCTTTGACGACCGGCTCGGTGTGGTCGGCCGGATCGACAAAACAACGGTTGAGTATCCCCACGCTGGTCTGCCGTAGAGGCTGCCCACAAGGTGACAGAACCCGATATCGGCGCCGCGCGCCTGAAGAGCCAGCGGCTGAGGGGCACGGCCTTCACAGACGCCGCGGACGTCGTCGCCTGGCTGGGCGCGGTTCAGGCGCAGGATTATTCCGGCGCATTGTGGTCCATCGGCCTACGGCTGCCCACTGCCACGGAAGCGGCGGTGCAGAAAGCCGTTTTTTCCGGCGAGCTGGTGCATACCTGGGCGATGCGCGGCACGCTGCACCTGTTGGCGGCCCAAGACGCCGCCTGGATGCTGGCCCTGCTGCGGCCGCGGCTGATCGAAGCCAACAAACGCCGCTATAGTGAATTGGGGCTGAGCGAAGAAACGCTGGCCGAGGCGACGGCTCTGTTGGCGGAAACCGTGGCCGGCGGCGGGAGGCACAGCCGTCAGGAAATGCGTGATGTGCTGCAGACGGCCGGCATCGCCACCGAAGGACAGCGCCTTTATTACATGCTGCAGCGTGCCGGGCTGGAAAACCAGATTTGCATCGCCGCGCAGATCAAGAACCAGTCTCATTACGGCCATCCCCCGGCAGCAAAAGACGTATTTGAGGAGAGAAATTCGGCGCTGGCGGAACTGGCACGGCGCTATTTTCTGAGTCACGGCCCGGCGACTGTGCAGGATTTTGGCTGGTGGTCGGGCCTGCTGGTAGCCGACGCCAGAGCCGGTCTGGAGGCCATAGAGGGAGAACTGGCGTCATTCGATGCCGCCCGCAAGACTTACTGGATGGCGCCCGGGCTGTTGGGACAGGTGGAAGCGGAACCGCTGGCTCACTGTGTGCCTCGCTTTGACGAGTATATAGTCGCCTACGGCGACCGGACACCCATCCTCGCTGATGAGTACGCTGCAGCCTGGTCGGCGAGCAAGGGTATGCTTGTTCCCTCCATTCTCTGCAACGGGCAAATCAGTGGGATTTGGAAAGGCCAGCGCGGCAAGAATAAGCTCGAAATGTCGCTCCAACTGTTCCGGCCTTTGGCCGGCGCGGAGAGAGAGGGTGTGACGGAGTCCGCGGAGCGTTACGGCCGTTTTCTGGACAGCGATGTGATGGTGACCTGGGCCGCTGAGTGATTGGCGCAGGTTACTGACAAACGGCCACCAATTTGCTACCATGGGCCCTGTTAAAATCGCACAACCGCCCCCGGCGCAGGAGTCATAAAGAATGATGTTCCAAAATATGGGTTATTTCTGGACCATCTTTGTGCCGGCCATGGTCCTCTTTACCGTGCTCACCCTGGCGGTAGAACTCGACGCCAGCCGGCGCGCTCTGGTTATGCTGGACGAGACGGGTTTGCGCCAGTCGCAGGAAGATCGCAGCGGAAGTAAAGCCGTGCTGCGCGCCGCGGCGCTTACCTACGTCGCGGCGGCGATCACGTCGGTGCTGCAACTGTTGTATTACGTCAGTATTGCCCAGCGGCGGCGCTGGAACCGGTTGGGATGTACGCGGCCGGGCAGGAGCTAAAACCGTCCTACTTGGTAAATCCTTTCTGCGATTGTTACCAACTCGGCGTAATTGCGGTAAAATAGTACGATATGTTCGCTTGTGCCGGCCGGTTGCCGACGGCAGTAGGGCGGAACAGATATCGACCCCTGAACAATTTTAGCGCCCTGGATAATTTGCTTAGAGCCGCTTTATGAACCTTGATATTAGCAGTATGCTGCCTGTCAATAGCAGCGTCTTTATCTGGGCAGTGACCATTCACATGGTTGTCGATTGGATGCTGCAGACGGACTGGATGGCGCGCAACAAAACGAATTTGCGCCATCCAGCCGCTTATGTACACAGCGGGCTTCATGCCCTCGGCCTGATGCTTGTGTTTCCCTGGTTTCTTGCCCTAGGTGTGGGCGTGACCCACCTGCTGATCGATACGCGTAAGCCGGTCACCTGGTGGATCGAAACGATCAAGCAGATGCCGCGCACGACGCCCCTTTTTACGACCGTGGAGATTTGGTTGGATCAGATTTTTCACGTGCTGGTTCTACTGCTGGCCGTGATTATACTGCCGAATATACGCCGATGAACGAGAGTTTACTGGCCTACATCCCTATGGACAGGCGCGTGGCCATGGCCAGGCACGAGACGCTGCCCGATCGTACTGAAGGGGCGGCCTTGTTTGCCGACATTTCCGGTTTCACCCCGCTCACTGAAGCGCTCGTCCGCGAGCTCGGCCCGCAGCGCGGTGCCGAGGAACTGACTGGTTTCCTCAACCAGGTCTATGACGCCCTGATCAATGAGCTGCACCGTTGGGGTGGAAGCGCCATTGCTTTCGCTGGCGACGCGGTGACCTGCTGGTTCGACGGCGACAGCGGGATCAGAGCAGCAGCTTGCGCGGCAGCTATGCAGGAAGCAATGACCAGTTTTGCCGCCGTTGAAACGCCGGCGGGCAGCGTGATCGAATTGAGCATGAAAGCGGCGGTGGCCGTCGGCCCGGCGCGCCGTTTCCTCGTGGGCGACCCGCAGAGCCGTGTGATTGATGCCCTGGCCGGGGCCACATTGGAAAGGCTGGCGGCGGCAGAACACGAGGCCAACCGTGGTGAAGTTCTGCTTGCTCCTTTTGCGATGCAAGCATGCCAGAACCAGGCATTGATTCGCGAGGTGCGTATTGCCGCGGATGGACGGCGATTTGGCGTGCTCGACAAGCTGGTAGAAACGCCGGAGCCGCCGCCGCCGCCGGTCTATGATCCGGATGCGCTGGATGAAACGGAGGTCCGCAGCTGGCTGCTGCCTTCCGTTTACCGCCGATTGAGCCGCGGCCTGGGCGATTTCCTGGCGGAGATCCGGCCTTCAGTGGCCGTGTTTATGCGCTTTTCCGGCATCGACTACGACAATGATGAAGCCGCGGGAGAAAAGCTGGACGCCATGATTCGCGCCGTGCAGCAAATCGTAGATAAGTTCCAGGGCACACTGATCGATCTCAATATCGGGGATAAAGGCAGCTATCTGTATGCCAGTTTTGGCGCGCCGCTGGCGCACGAGAACAATGCAACGCGTGCCGCGTCGGCTGCCCTCGAATTAAGAGACTTGCCCCAGCAGCTGCCGTTCCTGGAACCGCTGCAGATAGGTATTAGTAGGGGACGCATGCGCGCCGGTGCCTATGGCGGCTCGGCGCACCGGACCTACGGCGTGCTTGGGGACGCGGTCAATCTATCGGCACGGCTGATGATGGCCAGTGATCCGGGCACGGTGCTGGTCAGCATGAATGTGCAAGAGGAGATCGCTGATCTGTTTGATTGGGAAATCAAGGAACCGATCCGGGTCAAGGGAAAATCGGAACCGGTAGCCATCGCCGTGCTCCAGGCGGTTAAGCCGCGCATAGGCATGCATCTTCCGGACGATAACGAGAGCGAGCCGCTGGTCGGGCGAGATGTCGAGGTTGCGCGAATTGGGGAGTTGTTGGACAGCGCCCTGAAAGGTGAGGGTCACGTTTTTGGCCTTGTGGGCGAGGCCGGGCTCGGGAAATCGCGGCTGATTGCCAAAGCGCTGACGATGGCCCAGGAACGCGGCTTCGCAATCTTTGGCGGTGAGGCTGAGTCACATGGCGTCAACAGCAGTTATCTGATCTGGCATCCGATCTGGCGCGGCATTTTTGGCCTCGATCCAACCTGGGATACAGATGCGCAGATGCGGGCGCTGACGCAGAAAGTTAGTGCAGTTGACACTAATATGGTCCCGCGCGTTCCTTTATTTGGCCCGGCGCTGCAGCTGGTGATTCCCGACAATGATTTGACGGTGGGCCTGGACGCCAAGCTGCGCAAATCGCT
>JBJYWX010000103.1:0-23856 GCA_046259695.1 Promineifilaceae bacterium (SeqCode)
ATGCTACGCGCATTTGCTGCAGGGCCTCAGCTCGCCTCAGGGCGAGCATGCCCCGAATTTCGTTAGTTGTTACGTTGTCGCTCAACATGATGGCGATTTGCTCCAGCGACAGCCCCAGCTCTCTTAGGGCCATAATGCGATGGATGCGCGGCAGCTGATCTATCGTGTAATAGCGGTAGTTGCTGAAGGGGTCGACAGATGCCGGCTGAAGGAGCCCAATGTTGTCATAGTGGTGCAGAGTCTTAACCGTAACCGCCGACAACTGCGCAAATTCGCTGATTTTGAGCATGTTCCCTTTGTGATTGATCAATTCAGACATCCGATATGATCCTTTCCCTAGATAGATCAATTCCAAGAAATCGGCTGGGTGCCGATGACTTAACGCAACGCTCAACAGTACAACTAAGTGCGAAGTCTAAAGCAACCTAAAAGATCATAAACCCTCCGCCAAGGGGAGAGTCAAGTGAAAAACATCCGGCTTTGAGATTTCCACAGCCAATCATGACCAAGGGCAGCGAATGCCAGTGCATAAACAAGATCCAGGGTCAGAATCAACGCCATCAATTCCAGCAGCATTGACAGCCAGCTTCCTGTGAGAAAGACTAGTCCCATGGGAGCGATATTGAGGCCCAGCAGCAATATGAGCACTGCAGTGGTGACCAATACCGCAAAAAAGGCGGACCAGCGACGGCCGTAGAGTAATGTGATGATCAAGGATATAACGACGGTGTATATCGTGGCCAGTGGGGCTAGCTCACGCATTATCTCTACCGGCAAGCCGTCCGGTGAGGCCAGCAAAGCTGGAATGGAGATGATAGGTTCGAATACGAGCAGCGATATTGGCCCGAGTAAGAGCAGTAGAATCAAATACAGGCCATTATAACGGAACCAGCCTGCAACCGTTGGTTTATTCGCTAGCAGGATATAGCTCCAACCAAGAAACAAACCGCATAGTGCCCCAGCGATTAACATTGGCATAAGCATGAACCATATACTGGTGATCAGCAGCCCATGCACAACGGTGAAAGCCAGCGCTGATATCGTGCCCGCGACGGCACCTGCTAACAAAGCACGCACGATCATCTACCTCTTATTCTGAAAAGAACGTGTTGTATGTCAGCAACTGGCAAATGATCATGATAATGGCTTCGCCCAAATAGATAGGGCCAACTTCGGAATTGAAGAAGATTATCAAAGTGTAAGGCACGATCATCAACCAGATAGCGAACCAGGCCCACCTTTCACCGCGTTTATAAGGAATGGTCAAAATTGTCGCTGCGAGGAGATTGAAGGCCGCCCAGGCTACGAAAATAGATGAGGGCTCGGGCTCGAAAATGAGCAGGCCGATATGACCCAGGACATTGCCTACAGCCAGGAACAATAGAATTCCCCAACCAACCTTGTATCCGGTAGATTGCTGTTGCAAATTTAATTCAAACATCGTTCTTCCTCCAATTCGAAACAATATGATGTCTAGACTTAGTTTCCGGACGATTCCAACTCATATCCGTTAAGCAGTATAAAGTCTCCTGTTACCGCAAAGTCAAGTGTGACTTTCCTTAGAGACGCCATCTTCGCGTTTTGCTGTTTGTATGGTTCAGTTCCGTGAGGTGCGGAACTGCGGGTTCGAGCCCTGCGCGCCTATGTTTAGCACCTTGGTGTAAATACCAAGGTGTTTTGTTTTTACTTAATGGCTTTCCTTCTATTTGGAACAGGACGAAAGTCACTTGTCCGGAAAGCTGCGGCTGCTCATAATGGAATCATTGTGTTCTCACCTACGCCTTCAAACAGACTTCCAATGAGTCCAATTAACTTAGCAGGTCTGGCATATAAATACGGAAAACAAACTCGCAAACACTATCTGGCGGATTTCGCGCGCAAGAGTCTGCCCGAAAGCGGGTAGCCTAAAAGCGCCAAAATCACATGGTACGTAAGGTTGGGTAACATATGGACCAATCATCTATTATCAATGACCGGATCCAGATTGAAGATGTGTCCCTATTTGTGAAGGTTATCGGTGAGGGCTATCCGTTGCTGCTTATGCATGGCGGCCCGGGCATGGACCATACGTCCCTTTTGCCACTCCTACCATGCGCGGATCGCTTTGCATTGATCTTTCTTGATCATCGCTGCAACGGCCGATCGGATGGTATCCCTGTGTCGAGTATGACCTGGGATAACCTGACGGCCGATGCTGAGGCGATACGACAAAGGCTCGGCATTGAGAAGTGGGCCGTGTTGGGTCATTCCTTTGGCGGCATGGTAGCCTTGGAGTACGCGCTGCGCTATCCGGATAATCTTTCGCACTTGATATTACTGGATACTTGCGGCGATGCGCGCTGGGTGCGTGAGAACGCGCCAAAGCTGCTGGCCAAGCGAGGTTACAGTCCGGCAGCGGTAGGGGCAGCGAGCCGCTTCTTCAATGGTAAGTTAGCTCCCGACGAGGTTTTCCGGGTCGCGATGAAGTTCGCCAAAGCCTACTACTATCGCTCCAGCCGGTTGGCGCTGATCCGTGACGTGCCGGCCGGGTTCAAAGTGAAGATGCAGCCTGAGGCGCAGATTTATGGTTTTCGCGAGTTGCTGGCCGGCTGGACAGTGATGGACCGGCTGACCGATATTGAGACGCCAGCCCTGGTGCTGGCCGGCCGGGACGATTTTCAATTCCCGCCGGAGCACCAAGCCATCCTTGCCGACCGGCTGCCGAACGCGGAACTGGCGCTGATCGAGCAGGCCGGGCACAACGCGCCGATGGAGCGGCCGGAAGAGGTGATGGCCATCATACGGCAGTTCATAACCTGAACCAGTTGGCAGAAATGCCTGATTGACAACTGGCTAAACCGCCTGCTCAACTGCGTCACGCTGATAGGGTGAGCAGCCTATTCCTGGTCTGCGCCGCAGGGTGATGGGCCAACGCTTGCGTGTTACTGCTCTCAAAACCCGGGCATTATCAATGGATTTCCCGGCGAGATGAACATCGGTGCGCTGCCGGGCATTTATGGCTTATCAAGGATCGCCTATATGCTGGGCGGCTTGCTGTTTGGCATTGCCACCATGCGCGCCGGTATCCTGCGGCGCAAGGCAGGGGCGCTGCTTCTCCATGGGCTCCAGCGTTATGCTGGGATACCCGTTGGGCTGGCTGTGGCCTGGCTTGGTTCGCGCTCTGGTCCGAAGGTCGAGGGAAAGCCGCGGAATCCTCGCTTGATGAGTTAGCCACTAAACCGGACGCAGCGAAGGCTGCTTACGCGACTACGGCGTAACCTAACTGGAAGCACTGCTGCCCGACTCACTAAATTCTAGATAAGTCCCAGGGCCAAAACGTTATAGCCTATGGTATGCCTGAAATCTGCTCTCATCGAATGAAGGCCACTATTTGGGGTGAGGAGGATTTCTTTAAGAATCAATGTGGCCTCGTTGCAAATACCCCGTTACGAACTGTTTTCATCCGTGATGGTAATCGTATTGAGGAGCAGCCGATCGGCTGCTCCTTCCGCGGTTGGTACTGTCAGCCGCTCGCCAGTCGCGGGGTCGTAGATACCGATTTGCAGCGCGTATTCTCCCGACGGCAAATCGGCCGGTAAGGGCAATGTATGTAACTGGGCGAACCGGTCGCCGCCCCGCAGGCCGGCAAGACGTATGTCTAGCCCATCATGTTGGGCCACTACCTGGCTTTCTTCATCGAGCAAATGCACGAAGAGGCTGAGCTGGGCCGCTTGGCCCGGCAGCGTTTCAATCGCCTGCCAGACGCTGAGCAGCGTCAGGGTTTCGCCTGGACTGGCTCTGTCCAGTTCCCCCTCGTAGCCCAGGAGCTGCAATTGCCCGCCAAACACAGCCGCGCCATCCAAAGGCCGGCGGCCGTTTTGCCAGGCTGCAGCTCCAAGAACCGGCTCAAGGGTGTAGCCAAAATCTCTGTGGTCAAGTTCCAGTGAATCTAGGGGTGGCTGCGGCCACGAAAAGAGGTTATAGCCAAGGCCCTGCTCGCTGCGGCCGTGGAGCCGCGCTCCGCTCGTGGGATACAGAGATTGCAGCAGTGGATTCTCTGGCATGTGCCCATCGCCTACGGCCGTCCAAACTGCCTCCTGCCCGCCGCCGGGCCAAAGCAGGCTGCGCCGCGCGTCGAACCAGCGAGGACGCACATCATTGCCGGCGAAAGCTGCCTCGTAGTCGTCGCTGCGGATGGCGCCCAAAGGAATACCCGAGAGACTCAGGCCAACCGCTTCGCCCTGCGGCGGCACCTCATAGAGGAAGATTGAATACCCAGCGCGGGCATCAGGCCGGCGATTTTGGAAGTAGGCGAAATGCGCCGGATCGTCCAGGTAAACGCCGAGCAACTGCGTTACGCTCAGCGCGTACAATCCCGGCGCGGGGCGTGATGGGTAAAAATCATCCAGCAGCGGATCTTCACCCGGCCACGGCCAGCCGTTAATGGTCTGACCATTGATGCTGTAGACTTCGAGCGGCGCCGTGCCCAACCAGTTAGCCCGCACCGTGGCTGCGCCGCGTTCGCGCATCACCTCGCCCACGCGGGCCAGGTCCTGGCCCCAGTCGATGTTGGAGTCCACTACGACACGCCAGCCGTTCCATGGGCCGCCGGCAAGAACATTGAAATAGGCCAGGTAGTGGGGATGCATAGCCAGACTGATCAGGCAAACCACTATGGCTGCCCCGGAAACGAGCCATTGAGAAAGTCGCCCCGCTGCCGGTGCAGGCCGGGCAAGGCGCGCAATAGATACATAGATTAAGGGCAGCGCCGGCACAAGGTAGCGGTAGCCTATGCTGGCACGGCTGAGCAAGCCCGCAGCGAAAATGCCTGCCACCAACAGCGGGGGCCACAAGGTCTGCCAGCGGAAGTCCCGCTGCTGGAAAATCTGAAAAAGGCAAAGAACCAGAAGCGCCAATACGGGCAGCGGCGTTTTGACCACAAACACAAGGGGCAGATAGTACCACCAGCCCTCTTTTGCCAGCTGCCCTAGCAGATAGGCACTGTGCCCGCCCAGCTGGTGCGCTTGCTGCAGCTGATAATCAAGGAACAGGGTATCCCACTGGAAGCGATAGATGGTCAGAAACGCCATGCCGGCAATCAGGAGAATCACGGCCGTCTCCCAAAGCTGGCGCGCGGCCGTTTCGCGCTGCGGCCGACCAGTCAGCAGCCTGTACCCGGTGATCAGGAGCAGGGCTATGACCAACACAAGGCCGCTAAACTTGGCGGCCAAAACGCAGCCGGCAGCCATGCCAGACAGTATCATCCACGGCCAGCGTGGCCGCCCGGTGTCAAGCGCGATCCAGTAACGCCACAACAAATAGGCCGCCAGCAGGAGAAAGAACGATAGACCTATGTCGGTAGTAGCTATCGCGCCATGGGCCAGAATGTTGGGATCAAAGGTAACCAGAAATAGGGCTAGTAATCCTGGTAGTGCGCCGAACAGCTCACGCGTCCAGCGATAGACCAGCGCCGCCAGGAAGAGCGATAGACAGATGATCGCCAGCCGGCCCATCCAGTTCAGCAGCAAACCATTGACATTCGTCTGCCACATGAAGGTTTTGCTGATGTCCAACCAATCCTGGTTGGCGTAGCGCGCCAGATCGGCCGGCAGGGCAGGTCGCGCCAGCAAATTGACCGGAAGGCCGATCAAGGCGTTAATCAGCGGGGGGTTACGCACGACGGCGTAAAGTGGTGCCTCGCGCCAATAGAGCACACCCTGAAAGACATGTAACACTTCGTCGAAAGTGACGGACTGGCGAACGGCCGCGTCCAGGAGGCGCGCCGCAAAAATCAGCAGTAGCGTTACAGCCAACCAACGCGCATACTTTTCCAGGAAGCGGGTGGTGGTCACGGCCGTTCTACCGGCTGATCTGTTGTCATTGTCCCCTCGCCTCATCCGCGCTCATAGCGAGCGGATTTTAGCGAGAGCGTAGTTGAACTCAAAATCCGCGAGAATACTAGGATGCCTGCGCCAATCTAGGCAGCGATTGCAAATACAACCAAAGCGCGTCTAGTTCATCGCCGGTCATCTGGCCATAATTCTTCCAGGGCATTTCCTCATTGAGCTCGGTCCCGGCCGGTGTTACACCTGTGTGCATGGTCTTAAGGAAATCTTGTTCCGTCCAGGTGCCAAGTTCGCCTCCGGGAGTCAAGTTGGGTGTCATTACTTCTTGTCCGGGCGGACCGAAGGGGGCCCCATTTAGATCAGGGCCATGACACTCAGTGCAGGTATGCGCCAGGTAGCGGCCGTAATCGGGCGTTATGCCCGGTGTAGTAGGTGCGGATTCTGGCCGGTTGTTATGGTCTATTTCGTCAGCGGCAAGGGGGGGTAACAACCGGGCGCCCATCATCACGCGTCCCAGTGGGCTGAGGCTTCTTGCAGGGAGTTGATTATCTACCGGCGGCACACTCTTGACGTAGGCCAGCAAATCGCTCAGGTCATCATCGGTGAGATAGTAGAAGGCCTTTGATTCCATGATGAACAAGGCATTTCTATTGTAGCCCACGCCATGCCGGATCGCTCTTACCCAGTCCTGATCGGTAAAATATGCCCCAACGCCGCCCGCGCCGGAGGTGAGGTTAGGCGTGGGAATAGTGAGCATGCCTGGTATCTCGTAAAATAGTTCGCCACCAAGGTTCTCACTGTGGCAGCGGGTGCAAAGGAAGATGGTAGCTAGGTGTTGGCCGCGCTCAATGGACTGCGCATCTGTGGGGATGGCCACGGTCTCAACGGGAAAACTGTATTCCTTGTTGAATTTGGCAGTTCCTAGAGCATAGAGACTGGCAGAAGACAGAATGAGCAGGCCAAGCAGGCATCCTAAGACAATCCCTATCCATTTCAAAATTCTTCGGTCCATTGCCTATTTCCTCGTTACTCTTTCGCTGCAGCAGTGCCGACCTGTTCCTTACCAGCCAACTAGATGCCACCCTAACCAGAAGGCCCATACCGGGTAGCCGAGATAGGGAACAGCCAGACTGCTCATGAGCACGCTATGGGGAAGACTTCCTGTGGCGCGAGACACCACTCCGGTAATCATCAGCCAGGTTCCCACCCCAAGAATCATTGCCGGCGTGACCCACACTACCTCCTGTTCGAACGCAACCAGGCCCAAAACTAACGCTAGTTGCGCCCCTGTGATGATGAGCATCATGAGAATCCCGAGAATGGTCCCAAAACGAATCCAAGCCGGGTTGTACGGCCGGAGGACCTGGGCCAGCGCCAGGGCAATAGGAATCGTCAGTAAGTATTGGAGGGCCACACAAATATCGTTGATCATCCCAAACGTCGCGCCTAAAGATTGGAGCGATTTCGCGAAGCAGATGAACATGGCGACGAGGAAGACAATACCAGTCAGTGAGATGATCCCGACAACAATCGCCAGGCTGCCAGCAGAATGTACCAGCATATCAGGAGTAAGAGGTTGGGGTTCGCCGCTCATCACTTTTTCTCCTTCTCGAATTCTGTCTTAAGCCGAAGGATTGGCTCTATTTCAGCCATCCAATGCCGGCCGCGGCACCCGCCAAGCTGCCCAGGCCAGGTAACTTGCTGGCACGATAGGGGCTGCCCAGAAATCGGATTTCGCCGCAACCGGCACGCCGTTGAAGTAAAAGAGCGTAGTATCCATGGGAAGCGATGAAGATTCTGGATACGGTAGTTTCATGGTATTCAAAGTATCGGTGGCACAGCGCCGATTTGCTGGAGCATGCTCATCTGATCAATCATGAGCCAGCCTTTCGTTATTTGCTGGTTTTCTAAATTAGCAAACAGGAGCCCCTTCACCTCAACTGGCTTGCCAGTTGGCAATGTCCGAAAAAACGCCCCATGGTGGGTACCGCGCAAGGTCCAAAGTGCCGCTGCCCTGTTTTGGCATTCGATTTCGTCATTTACCACGCATTGAAGATCGGGGAAGGCCATGCGGAGACTGGCGATCAACTGTTTGAGTCCTAGTCGACCAGTAGGAATTCCCCAACCCGGCGCATAAGCCATGGCATCGAGCGAAATAAGTTCATCCACGACGGCAAGATTTCCCTGATTGAACGCCTGGTCAAAGATCTTATGAACAAGGGTCGTAGTACTTGGCATTGCCTAACCTTTTGCCAGAAGCGCAATTCCAATAATTAAAGGTGCGACATAATGGAGCCATGGATAGTACATATCTTTCGGCCTCGCAATGGGCAGAATGATTAACCAGGCAAGGCTCCAAATCACAGTTGCCCAGCCCACCCATCCCGGCAGATAGGCGGTAAGCAAAATGGAGATACCAAAGGCTGCCTGTCCTAGAAACGCCAGGATAACCGAGGTGACAATCGCGGCGTAGTTATCATCCAGCAATTTTAGAGAAAAGGATTCAGCCGCGAGCACGAGGATAGTTCCTACGAGAAATAACGTCATGGCTAGGGGCGCTACGATTTTGTCGCCTGCCCCCTCAAGAAGTTGCGTCAATAGCACTAGCCCCATGGTCGCAACCAGGATTGCGCCCATAACAAAGCCTCTTTCCCAGTACAGGTAGCTTCGTGATTGGGCCGCTGGCCACTTCCAAATGGCTCTGCCGGTATACAGGATGCCGCCGACTACAAAGATCAAGGCACTAAGTATCAGCAACCAGGCGGCCACAAACTCTTCGGAAAGAAAATCGTGCAAATCCAAGATCATTCCTCACCTGTTTTGGAGATCAATTAGTTTGATGTCCGCATTATGGCAGAGCGAAGATTGCGCGACATGGGTGCAAATACGTATGTCATATACGTATTTCAGAGATTGAGGGCAAGAAAAGATGAGATGATGCAGGCGGCCCGCAGCAGTCAGCTTTTAGAGGTGAGTTATTGTGGCTGTTACTCGGGAAATTGCGATAGCTCTTTCTCGATCACCCAACGCACAATTTGGGCGCGACCAGTAAACTCAAGCTTGGCAAGGATGTTGGCTACGTGCTTTTCGACCGTGCGCTTGCTCAGCACAAGTTCCTCGGCGATGTCGCGGTTTGTCTTGCCCTTAGCGATCAACTCAGCGACTTCGCGCTCACGCGAGGTTAAGACCGGTATCTTTGGCTTGGTTTGCAGCAAGGTTTCTAGTTGGAACTGGATTTGGCCGGCATACTCCAGAGCTTCTTCGAGCGATAGCGCTCTTCCCGCCGCTTGCTCCGCTTGGAAATCCGTTTCTGTAAGCCCGCTGCGGGCACGATTGAGATAGTGTTCAAACTCCACCTGCGTCGCTTTCCAGATCGATGCCGAAGGTTGTTTACCAAGGTGTGCAGCCGCGGCGAAAAGGCGTGCGCCGGCAGCAGGCCGTTTTCCCTCGACGGCAGAAGCGGCGAGACCGATCAGGCACTCAATCATGCCAGGCTGGTTCTGCTGAGACCGCTGAATGACCAAACTCTCCGTAAACGAATGGTAAGCACGTTCGAGTTCTCCTAAGTGCAAGTAAGCAAAGCCAAGATTGGATAAGAGCGAGGCTTGATCGCGTTGGGCATCCAACTCGCACATGAGTTCAAGCCCACGCACGTACGCCTCACTAGCTTCGACATACTGCTGCTCCATGCGTGACAAGTCGCCAAGTGTGTTGAGAGAATGTGCCGTACGGAATGCATCGCCTTCCTGGCAGGCCAAAGCCAAACTCTCATTCAATCGTTCGCGCGCATATTCATAACGTCCTAATTGGACTGAGTTTTCGCCCTGGGCAAGTAGAGACATGCCAAGATAGAAGGATGGCCCCGCCTGGCGATAATAGGAGATATTTTGCTCAGTAAGATGGAAGGCTGCTTGAAAGTCACCTGTGGCTCTTGCGGCAGAAGCCAGGCCATCCCTGGCAAAGGCAAGCAGCGGCCCGTCTGGATCTTTTGCGGATTTGGCTAAATCAACCGCTTTTTGCGCGAAAGTTTTGGCAGCCCGGGCGTTGCCGATCAACATAGAATGAAATGTGGCAAAAACAAGCGCATCAACGTGTACTTTGAGAGAAATATGTTCGTCTGACTCAGCCAGAAAGCGCTCAAGCCACCTCAGGCCTTCGAGCACATACCCGCGGATCTCCCAGAATAGTGTAAGCGCGCTGGCAAGACGCAGTCCGGACTCGATCTGCTTGCTCTCCAGTGCCCAAGCAAGAGCAGAACGCAGATTGTCATGTTCACTTTCGAGCCAATTTAACCAGAGCTGCTGGTATGCCTCGAATTGTTTGGGCATGGCCTCTTCTGCTCGGCTAAGGAAAAGACTCAAGTGCCGGTCGCGCAAGCGGTTCAGCTCACCTGACTCATCAAGTTTTTCAAGCGCATATTCACGGATTGTTTCTAGGAAGCGATAGCGCGCCTCGGGCCTGCCCGTAGTTTCGGCGATAATTAGGGATTTATGGACAAGTGACGAAAGTAGTTCCAGCACGCGCCCGGCTTCAATCCCTTCACCTGCACATATTGCCTCGGCCATGTCTAACGAATAACCGGAGGCAAAGACTGCCAAACGGCTGAATAAAAGCTGTTCTTCGGCCGTCAACAAGGTGAAACTCCAATCAATGGCAGCTCTTAAGGTCTGGTGGCGTGGCTCGAAGCCAGCACGTTTGCTGGCAGTGAGGAGGGCAAGACGGCCATTTAGCCGGGCCGCAATTTCCTGAACGGTCAACACATTCGCCCGGACGCTTGCCAACTCTAGCGCCAGGGGCAGACCGTCCAGGTGCTGGCATATTTCAATGACTGAGTGAGCGTTTTCGGCCGTTAGGGTAAAACCGGGCAAGATGGCGCGAACCCGCTCAACGAAGAGACTTACAGCGTCATACTCCACCAAGTTCTGAATGTCATCTAATTGCCTGGTGCCTTTAGAAGGCCAGGCAAGGCCCGCAACAGGGTAAATGTTCTCGCCGCTAAGAGACAAAGCTTCGCGACTCGTTGCCAGAATCTGTATTCCAGACGCTTCGGTCAGCAATCGCCGGACAAGCTGTACGCAAACATCACCGAGGTGCTCGCAATTGTCGAGCACAAGTAGCATCTGCCGCGAGCGCACAAAGCTTACTAACAATTCCATCATCGGTTGATCTGTGACCGGACGCAAGCCAAATGTACGCACGATAAGCTGCGGTAGGAGGGTGGGATCACGTAACGTGGCCAGGTCTACCCACCAGATGCCATCCCTATACATGCCGCTGACCTGGTTTGCCGTTTGCATCGCCAGCCGTGTTTTGCCGCACCCACCTGGGCCAGTGAGCGTGACAAGGCGAGACGCTGCGAGCAAGCTTTCTACTTCCGCCAAATCAGCTTCTCGTCCAATAAAACGGGTAAACTGTATGGGAAGATTTGTAAAGGTCATTTCTTCTGGCCAAAATGCGTTTGCTGGTATTGCTTGCAGCCCACAGAAACCAGGTGCTCTGGCTGTAATAGAGCTCCTCGCGCAGCTGTTGGAAAAACAGGCTGACTCGGAATTTGCCTGCAGTCTATCTTATCATATAATAGCCGAGTTTACCCTGGGCATAGCAACCATATCGTATCTAAAAATGCTGCGCCGTAACAATAGTTGTCTGGCGCATGCCATCACTGCCTGAAGACTTTCTGTTACTTCATGTCTGACACATGATCATGATAGCACGGCTGTCCGGTTTTTGACTTCTGGCCAGCAGAGTGTGAGCGATCATTGAACAAACTGTTTTGCCTGCCATTAAGCCATAAGGAGGAATTAAAATGACAAGCCGCATTATTGGACCATCGCCACAGGTATACGCCAGAATTGTCGGAGCGCTATATCTGCTCATTTTCTTTGTCGGCCCTTTCGCGTTTTTTATGGGCCGGACCAGCGTTGTTGTACCTGGAGACCCCGCTGCGACCTTCGATAACCTCTTGGCGTCGGAGTCGATGTTCCGCCTCGGCATGGCGGCTGAAACAATAATCGTTCTGGTTGAAATTGTGGTGAGCGCCATTCTTTATGCTCTGTTCCGGCCAGTGAATCGGCCGCTTGCTCTCGCGGCCGCCCTTGCCCGTTTTGGACAATCTATTTTGCAGGCTGTCAATTTGTTTACTGCTGTTCCCGCCCTTCTGGTTTTGGCGGGCGCAGGCTACCTGACCGTATTCGATGCGAATCAACTGGAGGCGCTGGTGCTGCTGTTTCTAGATACAAATGCCTTCGTCATTATCATTTGGGGGCTGATCTTCGGTTTTCACCTCCTGATCCTTGGCTATCTGGTTTACAAGTCAGAATTCTTGCCCAAAATATTGGGTATTTTGTTGGTAATCGGGGCGGTCGGCTATCTCGCACAAAGTTATGGGCACCTCCTCGTACCTCAGTACGACGGAATACTCTCGACGGTAGTCATCGTACTATCGATCCCTGGAGAACTGGCGTTTACCGTTTGGCTGCTTTGGAAAGGTGTGGATGTTGATAAGTGGATGCAGCGCGCACTCGAACCTTCCACCGTGTAGTTTGATCAAGGCGCAGATGCGAGGGCCGCGTTGTCGCCCGACGCCGTTAACATTCCGCACCTGGCCTATGAGGCAGAGGGACAGGCGATTGGTGAAAGCAATTGATAATGGGTCAAAGACGGTGTGAAAAGTATGGTTATTGAGGAGAGCGGGGGGGCTGACAGGATCAGTCTTATCGATCGTTTTCTGCACTGGGTGGAGAGCCTGCGGATACGGCCGTGGGTCTTCTATGGTATGTTGGGCATTGTCCTGATATGCCTGCAGCTCTTCTTCCTCTACCTGGACAGCGGTTTCCTTGCCGCTGAACTGCTTCCTGTCATCGTTTTTAATGGGTTGGCGATTCCCTATCTCTTGGCCACGATCCAATTTCTGGATAGGCAGGCGCTGCATGCCCTGGAAGGCTTGAAGCCCGTGCTGACGATGTCACGCGAGCAACTTGGTGTGTACCAGTCTAGAATCGCCAATATGCCATTTTTCGCGCCGCTGCTGGCCGGCCTGGCCCTGACTGTTTTCACTATCTTTTTCCCCATGATAGCCAGTGAGCCGCAGCGCTACGCGGCGCTTGAAGAATTGTCCCTGTTCACCGTCATTTATCACATCGTCGATAAGTGCTCCGCATTTTTGTTTGGCGTTCTTATCTTTCACACTATTAGGCAGCTGCGGCTGGTGTATGAAATAAGCTCAAATTTCCTGCGAATAAATATCTTCCAAATCCGGCCCGTGCAAGCCTTTTCGGGGTTGACCGCCACAACATCCCTATGCCTGGCCCTCTTCTTTTATGGTTGGATTATCATTAACCCGGAGCTTCTGGCGGATCCAGCCGTCCTGGCTGTTTCCTTGCTATTTGGCGCACTGGTGGTGCTGGTGTTCGCCTGGCCGCTATGGGGCCTGCATAAGTTGATGGCCGCGGAACAGATGCGAGCGCTGCAAGAAATTGAGCTAAAATTTGAGGAGTTATTTGCCAAGTTCAACCAGAGTCTCACGGAGGAAAACTATGCCGCGGCGGATAAACTAAATGGCATGATTATGAGCCTTGAAATCCAGCACAACAAGGTAAGCGCTGTCCCGACCTGGCCCTGGCGGCCGGAAACCGCGCGCATCGTGCTCACGGCCGTTGCCCTGCCCGTTCTGTTGATATTCGTGCAGTTTCTTCTGCAGCAGGCGCTTGGACGCTAGGCGCTATTAGACCCGCACCGCCAGGCAGATTGAATGCCTACCTTGACTTAAGGATTATTTTGCACAGTGGGCAAGAACAAGGTGGCTGGATCGGTGCTGAAGCGCAAAGGAATCGCTCCTTGATCATGGCGCGGATCGACGACACCGGTTCCCGGGTTAAAGAGAACATAACCTTCGGCCTTCACACCCTTTGGCAGCGAAAGACTGGCGAAATACGTGAAATCGGTGAAGTTGGTTATGATCGGAGCGGGTGTTGCCCAACTGGGCGGTGGAGCCGACGCGATGGAGTCGCTCGATAGGCGCAAGAAACTAGTGGGCTTCACACTGATGTTGAGAGAATATACCACGACACCATTGTAGCTGAAGCCACGCAAAGCGACTGTGTGCGTGATTGAGTCCGTATTGTAGAGACTCAGCACCGTGGCGGTCGCATCGTTGTCTGTTGGAACAAAAAAAAGTTGAGTTTCTCCAGGCACCGGCGTAGGCAAGACATTAACGGAGTCAATCTGGTTATTGAGGTTGGGAGGGGGAACTTCATCGCTCGCCGAGTTTGAAGGTGGTGTGCCGGTAAGACTCGACTCGTTTAGTTGGCCCGCCAACGCCGGCGCACTGCCCTTATCGTTCATGCCAGACGCTGCATCCAGTGAGTTTCCTTTTGGCGCGAACGAGAAAAGGCCCAGGATCAGCAATACCCCAACAATCAATACAATGTAGAAAAATCCGCGTTGTTTCATGTTTTATTCCTCATCACAACACGCGATGTAGACCAAGGATGTAGACAAAGGATATGGGATAAAGTCTCTTACCTGTTAACACCCTCTGCTACGCCGCTCAATTTAACGGACCATAGCAACAGTGCATAACTCTCGTAGACAGTAGGCGAGGGTCAGCTTCTTCGACGAAACTTGGAACAGGGCTGTTCCACTACATATTATACCACTTTTAATGGATTCAATACGGTGGGATGGTCAATTTCTTAGACTGTAGGATAGACCAGAACAGCCTTACGCTTACCTTGTTGGCTGCCTTGGCCGGAAGGCAGTGCTCATCAGCCCTCGATAGAGGACGAGGAAAAGTACCAGCAGCGCGCTTCCTATATAGACTGCTTGCATGCCTGCCTTGGTGCTGTCTGTCCCAGAGCCTATGCCGTGGACCGTTGCCAGCACAAATACGGCAAAGGACAGATAATGGAGCGTGCGCCAGCGCTTCTGTCCAATCCGCTGGCGGAACTGGAAGCTGATGTTAAGCAGGGCGATCAGATAGAAACCAATAATGCCCAGCCCTACCCAGCCCGGGCGGTAAGGACCGATGAAGGGAATGACCAGGTGGGGAAGCCGGTATTCGTAATAGTTATCGAGGAGCAGCACCACGGCATGGAGGCCTGCAAATGCCAGCGCCAGCCAGGAGAGGACGTTGTGCATGGCTAAGGATAGGGCGGCCGGGACTGCTTCCTTCACAATTTTGGAACTTAACAGCAATCCCCAGATAGTAGAGCCAGCTAGGAGCAAATAGGCGACCGTTCCGGCCGCACGGGAGAGATGCCAGGGCGTCTTGCTCCCCATTCCCAACAGCCCAGTAACAAGGTTTGCCGCCGACACTCCAGGAGTGAAGAGTTGGATCGTCATCGCCAGGAGAGCAAGTCCAAGCACAGCCATCGTGATGACCACAAGAATGATTATAGCTCTAGGGAGACGCTCGCGGTTTGCCGCCAGTAGATTGGATCGTGTAGTCATGTTAAGTCCCGAATTGTTGTACCGGATAAAGCGCTGGTTCTTAGACTATGTCTAAAGGCCAGCGCCGCTGATGCATGCGCCTGGTGGTTTGCCTGGCCCTGAAGGCGTTCATGCATGGACGGGGTCACCAGGACATTGCCGGACTGGGTCACCATCAGTCCGGCCAAGCCGGCATCCAGCAGCGCTTCCATGCCCCGTTCTGAACCGGCGACCAGCGCGCTGGTCGCCCAAGCTTCGGCCACCACGGCCTCATCTGCCAAAATAGTTGCTGTTTGCCCATCAGTTGCAGCCGGTGCTCCAGTCGCTGGATCGATAAGGTGATGAACTCGTCGACCATTGTGCTGCCAGTTACGGTAGTCAATGCCGGAAGTGGCTGCTGTCTCGTCTGCTATCCAGAGGACGAACATATCGGCTGGCGCGCCAGTTTCCGTGGCCCAAGGAGAGCTAACTGCGATAGGCCAACCTGGGAAGAACCTGGGCGCCGGCCCGGCAGCCAGATCGCCGCCGGCATCCACCAGGCATGGCCCAATGTCTCGCAGAATGCCGACAGCTTGCTGAGCCGAATACCCTTTGGCGATACCTCCCAGGTCGACGCTCATCCCGGCGGGAAGTAAGACAGCCTGATCGGCTTCATTTAGCTCGATAGCAGTCCATGTGTCCAGGGGCAGCGGCATGAGGGGGGCAGGATTGCTGGAATCGGCCTGGGTTAACTGGTCAAAACTAACTGTATAGCCATATCGCTTCAGTGCATTGAGAATAGTAGGATCGTAGTAGCCGCCAGTGAGTTTGGCCATCTGAAGCGCCAGGGTCATCAGATCCCATAACAGCCTCGATACGCGGACCCACTGCCCGCTGTGGCCATTCAGCACCGATAGTTCACTGTCTGGACGAAAACGGCTAAGTGCTTGCTCATTGGCTTCAAAAAGGCGCTCGACCTTGCTGAAAGCCACCGCAGCTGTGCCAACGTCGTGCGTCTCCAACCAGATGGCCATGTCGCTGCCCATGGCATGAAAGCTGTGCTTGTACCAGTTGTCAGGAAATGTCGTGCTCATTGCTAATACGTTCCGAATTCGCGCAGTATTTACCTCGATGATCTCGTCCTGGCGACAGGGTTGATTTGTGGCCGGATTACTTGAGGCACCGGATTTAATTGCACCTGATTCTGCTGGC
This sequence comes from Promineifilaceae bacterium (SeqCode), assembly GCA_046259695.1. GTDB lineage: Bacteria > Chloroflexota > Anaerolineae > Promineifilales > Promineifilaceae > JAACFF01. Next base: position 16,446 of record JBJYWX010000103.1, read on the forward strand.
TGGATGGCGGTAGTCTTAATACCGAGGTTTTCGATGGCGCAGTAAGCACGATGGCAGGTTTATCCGAAGATATATCTGCCGCTGATGCCGTATGCTCCTGAACTCCCAACAAATATGTCCCACCGAAAGTCGCGAATATACTGCCGGTCAGGAGCGCAGCCTTTAACATACCGTGCTGCTGCCTGTTCTTGCCTGCATGCTTAGTCATCAAATTCTCCAAATTCCAGACTACCATGTTCTTCACGTTCGTGTTCTTCATGCTGGCCAATAGAAGAAGATCCTGGGTCGCTGTTGATCTGAGCCTGCAGCCGCACGATCGTACGACTGGCACTATCCAACTGCTGCTGATAGGCTTGATCTCGCGCTTGTAGGACGCGCACCGTCTGCTCTAGTTGTGCACTATAGTCTTGCCAGGCCCGTAATGCTTCTTCAGAAGTAAGGCTGTTTGTCAACGAAACATCATTTGCCACAGCCGCGACCGAAGATGTTGCCGCAGGCGTCTGCGCTTCCAAACTGCCTGGCCACAATGCTAAAACGGTTATTAGAATCAGCCCGGTAAAGGTTCCGGCGATCAAGATACTTTTGATTCGACTCATCAGTTAAGCTCCTTCGTTATCTTCTTATGAGAAAGCTGTAGGGAAAACTAGCGAAAGATCGTGGCCTGAAGCCCTTGCATCAGGGCCTGTTTCTCACTTTGCGTCAAGCGGGCGTCCGGGTGCATGATGAAATATTGTGCCGGCGGCATCTGATCCCTGCTGATTACCTCAATGGCTTCGTCTGGCTCTCGCCCTTTGCCACCACTATTCCAAGTAGAAAAATTGAGATATTGGCGACCTTCTTCCACGTCATGCTGTATAAGCCAGGAAACGGGAGCAATATTGGTATACCATGGCCAAACAGTCTCATTACTGTGGCAGTCAAAACAGGCCGTTTGTGCCAGTTCTCGAGTTGTGGGGCTGTCCCAATTGGGTTCGCTTTCCACAGGGGGATTGCTGTGGTCATGGCCGTAGGGGACGAACTGGATTAACAGAAATAGACCGATGCCGGCAGCGACAACGATCAAGATAATTCGGGTGAGCGTATGTTTCATTGTTGACAAACTCCATACCTTGTTAATTCTGATGTTACGGCCGTATTTGCGGCTGCACTTCCTGATCTTATCTAAAAAAGACAGCGCAAGGTTAAGGGAAGCCAAAAGAATGTTAAATCTACCTTAAGTCACTCTCCGGCCATTGATTACGCTCATTACCTATGTCACAATCCCAGTAATGACCTCTGTTCTATTGGTAGATGACGAAAAGATGATCACCGGCCCGCTTGCCCGTTCCCTGGCCCAGGCTGGCTATGAAGTATTGGTGGCTCACAACGGCCGCGAAGGGCTCGCCCTGGCCCGTGAAAGGAAACCGGATGTTGTTGTTCTGGATGTGCTGATGCCGGAGATGGACGGTTGGGATGTTTGCCGCACGCTTCGCCAAGAAAGCACTGTGCCCATTCTCATGCTTACGGCGCTCGGCGACGAGGTAGACCGCATACTAGGTTTAGAGTTAGGAGCTGACGATTATCTGACGAAACCTTTTAGTTCACGCGAACTCATCGCGCGGCTCAAGGCATTGTTGCGCCGCATCGAATTGGATCGCCGCCAGCAGAGTGAACCTGATCAGATTACCTTTGGCAACTTACGATTGGAATTTAATACACGTCGCGCCTACAAGGGCGACCAGGAACTGGTATTGCGCCAGAAGGAATTTGATTTACTAGCCCTGCTGCTTAGCCGTCCAGGTGAGGTGATTACACGCGCTGAATTCTTCGACCGTGTATGGGGGACTGATTGGTTAGGCGATACGCGCACCCTCGACGTGCACATCCGCTGGCTGCGCGAGAAAATTGAAGTGGATCCGAGCGAGCCACACTTGATCCAAACGATTCGCGGCATCGGTTATCGTTTCGCGGCAAAGGAATAGCATTGAGGACCTTGCGCAGCCGCCTCATTATTGCTTATGCTGGCCTCATTTTGCTGGGCTTTGCGATTGTGGCTCTACTCGCGGGCCGCCAGATCCTGGCAGGCACGTTGCAGGATTTTTCCCAGGGGATCGCGGAGCAAGCTCAGTTGGTTGCCAAAGTCTTAAAAGAGCCCATTGAGGAGGAGGCGGAACACGCCGTTGACCAGGCTGCCCTCAGCTCAATTTTGCAGTCGTATGCTGAACAGATCGGGGCAAGCCTGCTCCTGTTTGATAGGGAGGGTAACATCCTGGCCAGCAGTGACGATGGCAGCGATACCAACCTGGCGGTTGTTCATCTGGCGTTGGATGGCGCTGCCAGCAGTGACCTGCGGAACGACCTGATTTATGCCGCGGCGCCTATATTTGAAGAGAGTAAGGTGATCGGTGCCGTCCAGGTGTCGGCCCCCATATCGGCGGCAAAAGAGTTGATTTGGGAACGCTGGCTGGCGCTCGGTGGAACGGTGATTGCGGTAACGGCCATGGCGGCTCTGGCGGCGGTGTGGCTGTCTACCACGCTGACGAAACCGCTGGCGCAGATGCGGGAAGCAACGATCAAGATCGCGCAAGGTGATTTTTCAGAGCGATTGCCGGAGACACGCCAGGATGAACTTGGCGAGGTGGCCCGTTCGTTTAACCAGATGACAGCTCAGGTGGAGGCGATGATTGACGAACAGCGCGCGTTTGCCAGCAACGCTTCACACGAGCTGCGAACACCGCTAACAGCGATCCGCCTGCGAAGTGAAGCCTTACGTGAGGGCGGCCTGGACCCATCTACGGCGCAGCAATATGTTGTTGAGATTGATGAAGAAGTACGGCAAATGGGGAACCTGGTGCAGGACCTCATGTTGTTGTCACGACTTGATTCCGGCCGCTTAGAAGCGGGGCTGGAGCAAGTTGACACGGGCCGTCTGGCCCGGCAGCTAGTGAGCGAAATCGCGCCTCAGGCAGACAGACAATCTGTGATTGTTGAGCTCGATATAGCAAATGCCCTACCACCGGTCATGGCGGACAGCAGCCACCTAATGATAGTCTTCCGCAATCTGCTCACGAACGCTCTGAAATATACACCGGAGGGCGGGCATATCACCTGGCGAATTGAGGCGGACGCAGAGACTATTTACCATACTATCATCGACACCGGGCAAGGCATCGCGGCCGAAGACCTGCCGTATGTATTTGATCGATTTTATCGCGTCGATAAATCGCGTTCGCGCGAGGTACAAGGCGTTGGCCTGGGACTGTCGCTCGTACGGATGATCGTGGAATTCTATGGAGGGACGGTTCGTCTGAGCAGCGAGGGGATCGGCGAAGGGACAATTTCTTATGTCGCCTGGCCGTGCAATGTTCCGCTAGCGTTTTCGGAATGAGTCTGTGCCCGACTAAATAGTTGAAGACTATAATGGGAAAAAGCAGCGACTCGAGGGCGAGAGCAAGCTCAAGATCTATCCATATGCTGCCGCAAGCGTTCAGCCATGATCTCCATCACTTCCAAGGCAAAGAAGGGCGAGTTCTGGACGTAGTAGGTGAAACTGAACCGATTGACGGGTATCAATTTGGTCGGCAGTTTCGCTCGGGCAGCGGCGCTGCGCGGCCGGTTATCAACCAACGCCATTTCACCAAAGATTTCACCGGGCGAGAGTGTGTTAATCACCTCATCGCGCAAAACAATCTCGACTTCCCCTTCTAGCACGACGTACATTGAATCGCCGAAATCGCCCTCGTCAAATATCAACTGCCCAGCGTCGTAGGTTTCAACATCGTTGGAGTCTCGGAACATGTCAAGCGTGATGGTCATGGGTTTCTCCTGGGAAACGCATAGGTCTCCATCATATGATAGCAGCATGACCAGGCATTCACCATATTCTGTTCTCTTGTCTTAGTCCGCCACTTCTCTATAGGCGCGCAGCGCGCGTTTGCGTGCTGTGGCATGGTCAACAATGGGCGCGGGGTAATGCTGGCCTATGAAGCAGCCCGCTTCCTGTTGAACCGCGGGCGGCATGAGCCATGGTTCATGGAAGTACTTAGCCGGAACGTGCTTTAGCTCCGGCAGCCAGCGCCGAATGTAGATGCCGTCCGGATCGAACTTTTTGCTCTGCGAAACGGGGTTAAAAATGCGAAAATAAGGTGCTGCGTCAGTGCCCGTGCCCGCGACCCACTGCCAGCCGCCATTGTTTGCCGAAGGATCGCCATCGACAAGATGCTGCATAAACCATCTTTCACCATGCTGCCAATTAATGAGCAGATCTTTGGTCAGAAAAGATGCAGTTATCATGCGCACACGATTGTGCATCCAGCCGCTCTGGCTGAGCTGGCGCATGCCGGCGTCAACAAAGGGATAGCCGGTTAGGCCATTTTGCCACGCCCGCAGTTTGGCCGGATCATTTTCCCAGGCCACGCTCCTCGTCTTCTTTCTAAAGCTGCCGCGGCGTACTTGTGGAAAATGATAAAGAATGCTCATGTAAAACTCGCGCCAGATCAGTTCATTGATCCAGGTCTCAATCCCTTTTCGATTATCCTTATCCCCGGTATGCATGAGCGCTTCACGCGCGGCAACGACAGCTTGGCGGGCTGAGATCATGCCCAAGCGCAAATAGGGCGATAGCCCTGATGTGGCGTCTTCAGCCGGCAAATCGCGCAGCAGATGGTAGCGCAAAACTGGAGCCTGATCCCCGAACACGAACTGGCGCAGGCGACGCTGTGCCTCCTCCTCCCCGGCCGGGAAAATGATAGTCTGCGGTGGCGCAGGCGGTAGGGGAATGGAGACGCTATTTAGGTGAGCGGGCACCTCGATACGTTCTGGCGCCGGTAAGAGATCGACGGCCGAAGGGTATGGAAGCCCGCGCCAAACTCTGCTAAATGGCGTAAATACACTGTACGGTCCGCCATCAGATTTGCGCACCAGGTCAGGTGGGTGGACAGTCAATCCGGCAAACAAGCGTAGATCAAGTTCCGCACCGACCGCCGCGTCGCGTCGCCGAGCGTATGGCGACACGTCTTCTTCGGCAAAGACTGTTGTCGCGCCAGTCTCGCGCAGCAGCCTCCTCAATTCGGCCAAGGGATTACCGCGCCGCAGGACAAGACGGCCGCCGCGCTCTTGTAAGACTTTATCCAATTGGCGAAGGCTATCGATCAGAAACGTCAATCGCTTGGGGCCCGCGTAGGGGGAATGCCACAGCGCCGGATCGACCACAAACAGAGGCACGACCTGCTTGCCCAATCGCTGCGCGGCTGCCAGCGCCTGATTATCAGACAATCGCAGGTCGCGTCGAACCCACCAGACGGTTACCTTGTCCTGCATAGAGGGCCCTCAGTTGGCGGAAGGAGGATAACAGTTCACGATGTGACGAGAGTTTGCAGCCAGTTCACAACGAACTGTAACGACCCACTCAATTGCGTGCTCGCGGCCTGATAATAGGCGCGGGTAAACGCTTCGTATTCTTCGGGCGAGAGATGGTAGCTGGCCATCAGGTAGTCGGCCCATGCCGTTTCAGAACTGAGTAGGTCGCTATCTCCGAAACTCAATGCCGCCTCAATAACCGCACCCAACTCTTCAAAAAGATCCGGTAAGTAATTGGTTGGTCTGCCCTCAGCGGCAAAAGTGTCCCAAACATGCGATTCTATCAAGGAGCGGCGTTGGCGAAACTGGTCCAGAGCCTCGCTGAACTCAGCCTCCGCCCTTACAGCGGTCGGCGGCGCCTGGTCCTGTAGGATCAGCTTCTCGACTTCGTCAACCGCACCAGCGATCGTTGGACCAAGAAAAAAGGCGGGAATACGCTGGCGTAGTTCGGGCTGCGTATTAAAAATGCGCCCGCCATAGGCAACCACGGTGTTGCAGTCGGCCAATGCGTCTGCGATCTCGACCACTGAGCCGGCCGTTGCCAGCCGCTGCGCCGCTACAATCACCATCTGTGGATTGATTTCTTCCACCATCTCTGCCAGCTGCGCGACGGGAACGTCCGCCCCGAGATAAAGCACGTCCCAACCGCGGCGGCGCAAGAGGTACGTGATCAGCAGCGCGCCAAAGAAATGCTGCTCATCCTCTGCCGCAGCGACAACAATGCGCTGCGGGCGAATTGGCTCGGGCGCGCTGGCGATCAGCATTGCCAGGCGCTGCGAGCTGATCACTGAGGTGAAATGTTCCTGCTGCACCGTGATCTCACCATCAAGCCAGAGCTTCCCCACTTTCGACAGGGTGGACTGCAGGATCTCGATACTGACCACTTCTGGTGAAAATAAGGCGAAAGCGCGGGCCAGGGTCTGTTCAGCCGCGCGGCGGTCAAAGGCCAGACAGGCGGCCAGCCAAGCCTCCTGCAATTCTAGAATCTCGCTCCCGAGCTCCAGATCGGGGCTAACTGCCAGGTGGATGGGGCCCGGCTGCTCTTGTTGAAGGAGGGGGTCTAGCCCCTGTGCCTCAAGAGTCTGCCATAATTCCACGGCATGGCTGATGGACATTCCTTCCTCCTGGCGAGCTACAAGCCAATTAAGCAAATCGATATCATGCTGCGAATACTGGCGGTGCCCACCGGCGGTACGCGCTGGTTTGGGCATACCATAACGCCGCTCCCAGGCGCGAATCGTGGGTGGCTTAAGGCCCGTTTCCATGACCACGGCCTTTAGATTGAAGACCGGCGTGTTAACGCCCGTCGTTAGGGATGTAGATGCTTTCATTTGTCTAAACCTAACGCTTTGCCTACCCTAAACACAGCAGTAGACCATTCAGATTGTACATTACGCAATGCTTCTGTCAATATTTTGTACAAATTTTCTCCGTTCCTTATGACGTACTGCGCATTACCGTTCATGATGCAACCGTGCGTATAGGGGTGAACATCTGTAAATGCCAGCGATCGCCAGGCCAATGATTCATAGGCCAGTTTAAGAATTATACAAAATATTGACAAATAGTAGACATCGTTCTACACTTTTATATACAGGACTGAGAAGCCGCCAATCTGCGGCAGTTTCCATCCACCTGCTGGTCAAGGAGTTTGCATAATGAAAGTAGTCATTTCTGGGGGAACAGGGCTCATTGGTAGTGCCCTGATAGATAGCCTGGTGGCCGACGGGCATTCGGTTGTGGTATTGAGCCGTGCTGCCGCGATGAAGCGTGACATGTTTGACGGGTCCGTCACTGTGGCGCAGTGGAACGGCCGTGACTTGGGACCATGGGCGGAACATGTCGATGGCGCAGACGCTGTGGTCAATCTGGCAGGCGAGAGTATCGCTGGGTCCAACTATCTGCCTGACCGGTGGACGGAAAGTAAGAAGCAGCGAATTTTGCAAAGCCGGCTGAACGCAGGAAAGGTGCTGGTCGAGGCAGTGGAAGCGGCTGCAGCACGGCCGGCTGTCTTTGTACAAGCTTCCGCTATCGGATACTACGGTTCCACTGGCAGCCAGATCATCACCGAACA
>JBJYWX010000104.1:0-2023 GCA_046259695.1 Promineifilaceae bacterium (SeqCode)
CATCGATTGGTGTTAATAGATGAGTGAGACTGATAACCAAAAAGAGAAATCGCAAACTGAATTGCGCGATGTCTGGGAGTACATCGCACCCTTCGCGCGCTATCTGCTGCTCGCGGTGATGGCGCTGATTGGTCTTGTGCTGCTCGTACGCTTTCTGGGTCTGGAGCCCCCGCGCGAATTCACGATTGCCACAGGACGTGAAGGCGGTGCTTACTATACGTTCGCCCAGCAGTACCAGAAGCGGTTTGCGGAAGAGGGCGTCACACTGAATATTAGGCCAACGGCGGGTTCCGTAGAAATCGTCCAGCTGCTCAACGCCGGCGAGGTGGATGCGGGCTTAATACAAAACACCCTATACACCGGCTACGACACGTCTAACATCAGCATCCTGGCCGGTGTGTTTTATGAAGCAATGTGGATCTTCTTTCGCCAGGATCTGGACCCAGTTCCGGAGCGAATAGCCGATCTTAAAGGTCTTAACATCGGCATTGGCGAGGACGGTAGCGGCACGCAGGTCGGCGCGAGCGTTTTATTGACCAACAACGGTGTAAACTCGGAGAACAGCATGTTCGACACAGCGGCGCCGGACGCCGCGGCAGCGAAGCTCAAGGATGGGGAACTGGACGCAATCATGCTAGTTGCCGGGGCAGCAGCTCCACTCGTGAGGGATTTGCTCACGACGCCGGGCATCGAGCTTATGTCCATCCCTCGGACAGGCGCTTATACCAGCCGCTTAAAGAATGTCTCGGCTGAAACGCTTAGCGAAGGCACGATAGATCTAGAGTATAACATCCCTAATGAGGATAAACAGCTGCTGGTTGTTGCGTCCGCCTTGGTGGCCAATGACGATCTGCACCCAGACCTGGCGCGTCTACTGCTGATCATTGCCGGTGAGCTGCACAGCCGGGGCGGCATCCTGGAAGAAGCGGGAGAGTTCCCAGCCCCTCTCTATACCGGCCTACGCATGAACCCCGACGCCGTGCGCTATCTGGAAAATGGACCAACGGGCCTCGAACGCTACATGCCGCTGTGGATCGCCTCCCGTTTGGAGCGCCTATTTTTCTTGTTGGTGCCCATCGCCTTAATCCTCTACCCACTTCTACGTGGCGCACCCGCTGCAGTGGCCTGGTTCAACCGCTATCGCGTCAAGCGCCGTTACCGCCACCTGCGTGAGATAGAGCAAGAGTATCGCGGCTATGATCTCGACCAGCTGGACAAGGCGATTGTGGAGTTAGAGACCTTCCAGGAAGCGTTGAACGACCAGGTGAATGTGCCCACCTCCTTGCTCGATGAATACTATGAACTGCGTATGCATACCGGGTTGACCCTGGACCGTCTGCGCACGCGCAAGGCTTCCCTTGTGGCGGCCAATCAGACAATTGATTGACCGTAATGAGCGTATCTGCAGGTAAGAAGGGTTGAAGCTCAAAAACAGCCTAGCCAATTGAATTTGGATTGTAATGATGACTAAACCTATTTCCGTGATGATATCGGGTCTGTTGCTTCTTTTTGGCCTGATCGTGCTGCCAGCGGTATTGGACGATGAGCTGCTGGCACAAGACGGCCGGAATCCTCAGGCCATCACTGTTGTGACCAAGGACATAGAACCCTTTGTTTTTGTCGATGGGCAGGAAGTCAGCGGCTTCAGCATCGACCTGTGGCAAGCGTTGGCCCTTGAATTAGGCATGCCCTTTGAATATGAAATCGTGACCACGGTGCAGGAGCAGCTGGATGCGGTGGAAACGAATCAGGCTGACGTGGCGATTGCCGCGATAAGCATCACGGCCGAGAGAGAAAAGAATGTCGATTTCTCACACCGCTATTTCGAGTCTGGCCTGGGCATACTGACCCGTTCGGGAAGCAGTACACCCCTCCTGGATTCTTTTCGCCTGGCGCTCTCGCCAACCTTGCTGCGCCTCTTTGTTTTTTTGGTCCTGAGCATTCTCATAGCCGGTCACGTCATTTGGTTGATCGAACGACGGCGCAACGAAGAGTTCCCACAAACCTATTTCAGAGGTGTTTG
>JBJYWX010000105.1:0-1571 GCA_046259695.1 Promineifilaceae bacterium (SeqCode)
AGTACGAAGAATGCGTTTTCGTGCTCGAACGCGAGCTGGGCGTCGAGCCGCTGCCCGAAACACGCGCGGCCTATGAAGCGGCCCGCGACGGCCGTTTGCCGGCCCTACGAGGTACAAACAACCATGTTCTCTCATGTCACAAGGCACAAGCCCAATCGTATTCGAATCGTTGTTATCGCTGCATTACTGCTGGTTCTCGGCGTTATCGTCCTTCCCGCCGGCGCCACAATGACGGAAGATCTGACTTTCGAGACGGATCTGGCTTTTCAACTCGGCAACTACACTGCAACCGGCACCTGGTCGGCTTACGACATGCTGGACGCCTCCGGCATCGCCGTCAAAAGTGACCACCATGCCGGCTACAATGAAATTGGATGGTTCATCAGGAATATCCACTCAACAGTAACGCTGTGCAGCGGCGCAGTGGATAGCTGCGACGGCGCCGAAGACACGATTACTATCCGAGCTCACATCCACAATATCGATCTTGTTCCATTCGGCCAGGCGTCCGGCAGCGGCACGTGGACGATTATTGATGCGACCGGCGCTTACGAGGGATTGCATGGAACAGGCACGGCAACCTTTGAAGGGGATTTCTATCCCCAGTGTCCGGTTGAAACAATCGCGGGACCGTGCTTGACCGACCACACGATCTATGAGGGAACGGGTCACTTCGATTAATTGCAGACGGTTGCTTGAGGCGCTGCTTCCGTCGTCGCCTTTCCTTACATACTGTTATCTCCACAGCCTCGGCCACGAAGCGCGATGGTGATATTGAGGCAATAGACCTGAACGGCAACCTTAACCTGATCGCCGCTGCCGCGGATGCGGGCGTGGAGCACTTCATTTACACCTCAGCTTACGGCGCCGGGCTCGATCACCCGTCGCCGCTCTTTCACTTTAAAGGCGTTTGCGAAAACGCTTTGGAACAAAGCAGCATGACCTGGACTGCCTTGAAGCCTAATCTCTTCACCGAAGTCTGGGCCGGTACCGTTGTCGGCCTGCCGCTGCAGGCCGGCGAGCCGGTGACGCTTGTCGGTAAAGGGGATCACAGGCACTCCTTTATTTCTGAAGGGGACGTGGCTGCATTTGCCATCAGCGCGGTTGACAACCCCCTGGCGCGCAACACGCGCCTCGAGATCGGCGGGCCCGCTTACACGTGGACAGAACTCGTCAGGGCGGCGGGTGAGGCCATGGGGCAGGAACTGCCAATAAACTACGTGCCATTAGGCAGCGATGTACCATTGCTGGATCCGGTTATCAGTGGCCTGCTCAACGCCCACGAAACCTATGAGTCCATCATCGATATGGGCGATATTCCTGCGCAGTACGGCGTGGAGCTGACGCCGATGGAAACGGCTTTGCGGCAGATGTTCGGTTAGAGCCAGGTTGCCAGGCAGTGCCACTTCTGTAAACGAAGTGACAGTGCCTGGCAACCGCTTTCTTGCTCCCTGACTGATTACGACCCATTTCCCGCCAATGTTCTGAACCCCTCTTCCAGCCCGGACACTAACGCGTTCAGTCCCATTTCCTCCAGGGGCACCTTCACCGGGAACTCCATCTGCACCGGG
>JBJYWX010000106.1:0-4346 GCA_046259695.1 Promineifilaceae bacterium (SeqCode)
CGCACGCGGCGGTGCGCGGCCTGTAGATCGGCGGCGCGGTCGTTTAACAGTCTGCGCAGGTCCGGCTGCAGGTCGTCCCAGCCGGCCAGGGTTTCGGCCAGCACCTCGCGCTTTTCGCCGGGGCTGGCGTTGGCTGTGGGTTCGGCCGTGTCCAGCAGCGCCTGCGCCTCTTCCAGATCCAGGGGCACGATATCGGGGGGCCAGCCGCTATAGCCCCAGGTCACGGTTTCTTCGGCCAGCGTGGGCGTGTCTTCCCCTTTTTCGTAGGCCAGATAGCGCAGGCGCAGGAGCAGCAGGGTCGTGCGCCGAGAAACGGCCGAGGTGCGGATCACGCCGCTGCGCGCCGCCGGCGGGCTGCCGTCCAGGGGATGAAAGGCAAAGTCCACCAGATGTTCGGCCAGCCCTTCGACCAGGGGGTGGTTACGGCCGATGTAGGCGTATTCTTCCGGCGCCGGCGAATCGAACGTGACCGGCCAGGGATCGGGTACTTCGCCCAGGCGCAGGCGCACAGTTCGCGGCAGCGTCGCCGGCCAGAGATGGTAGGCCGTGATGCCCGGCTGGCGCGACTTTACCTGGCGGAAACCAAAGCCCAGCCGTTCGGCGGCGTCGCTGATGAAGCGCGTCACATCCCCCGGGCTGCCTAACACGCGGTCTGTCTCCTGCAGTTCCTGCTGCACCTCTTCCGGCCGGATCGCCCGCTGGGCGAAGCGCGTGCGGCTCTCTTTTTCACGTTCGGCCGATGCCGTCCACTCCTCATGCACGCGCTGTACAAGCTCGCTGCTGCTTTCATCCAGGTCGAAGAGCGTCAGCTGGCGCGCCTCGCCCGGCTGTATGCTCTTGAAGAGCGAGGTCAGGACGGCGTTCATCACAGTTTCGCTGTCCGCGGGCAGGGGCACGCGCACGCCGAGCGTGCGGTAGATGTCGCGCGCCTTGCGCAAGAGCACATCCAGCACCGCGCCGTCAACGGGATTGTCCTCGCCAAAAATCAGGACCGCTTTGATGATGGGCTGCATCTGGCCGAAGCGGTCGACGCGTCCCTCGCGCTGTTCCAGGCGGTTGGGGTTCCAGGGCAGATCGTAGTGCACGACGGCGTTGAAATGCTCCTGCAGGTTGATGCCCTCGCTGAGGCAGTCGGTGGCCACCAGAATGCGCCGCGGAGAAGCGGCCAGTTCGTCCACCTTGAGGCGCCGCTCGTCCTCGGAAAGCGTACCGGTGACGGACGTGACCTTTAAATCTTTGTACGTTTTGCCCAGCGCCGCCTGCAGTTCGGCGGCCACGTAGTCGGCCGTGGCGATGTAGCGGCACCAGACGATGGGATCGTAGCCCCCGTGCAGCATGTCGCCCATGACCTCGATCAACTTTTGCAGCTTGTTGTCCGCTTTCCCCTGCAGTTTTGCCGCGGTGCGCGCGAAGTCGCGCAGGCGCCGCCGGTCGCGATCGCGCCAGTCGGGGTCCTGGTTCTGAACCTCGAAAACGCTGCTGGGCGGGGCGTCGACGGCCGTTTCCGCCTGCAGGGGGTCATGGATCATGGGCGAGAAAGCGCCGTCGATTTCTTCGGCCGTGGTCACGTCGAGCAGGTCGGTCTCTTCTTCATCGACGAGGCGATCGAGCCGCCGCTGCAGGGCGGCCTCGGCCGCCGCCGGAGAGGAGGTGACGCAGCGCATGAGGGCCAGCGCGGACCAGAAGCGCATGCGCTGCCGCCAGCCGGTCATCGTTTCGGCCGTTTCTACCAGGTCGCGGGCGAAGGCGTAGACATCGTCGTAGAAGGCGCGATATGCGCGCGAGAAGTGGTAGGGCTGCTCCGCGCCCTCGGTGTCGCGCTCGGGGAAGGGCGTGTCTTCGCCCATCCAGTTCTTCACATCGGCGCGGCGGCGCTGTACAAAATGGCGCGCCAGGGCGATGCGCTCGCCGGCCGCCATGCGCGCCAGATCCAGGTCTTCAAACTCCGGCTTCAGCAGACCCAGCAGGGAGAGAAATGAGCTTTCCACGCCGCTGTGCGGGGTGGCGCTGAGCAGCACCAGGCGGCGATCCGCATCCCGGGCCAGATCGACAAGCAGTTCGTGGCGCTGCTGCTGCCCGCGCGATTGGCGGTCTCCGGGCGGAGCGGCCGCGCCGTGCACCTCGTCAACGATCAGCAGCTCCGGGCAGTGCATCAAGAAGGAGGCGCGGTAGCGCTCCCCTTTGACGGTGTCGATGCTGGCCACAATGTGCGGGTAGTGCTGGAAGATGCTGGTGTCGCTGTGCGGTTTCTCCCGTTCCAGGCGGGCGATGGTGCCCGAGCGCACGACGACGGCGTCGATGTTAAATTTCTCGGCCAGTTCTTTCTGCCACTGGTCGCAGAGGTAGGGCGGGCAGAGGACGGCCGTGCGCTGAATTTCGCCGCGGTCCAGCAGTTCGCGGGCGATAAGGCCCGCCTCGATTGTCTTGCCCACGCCGACGTCATCGGCGACCAACAGGCGCGGCGCGCGCAGGCGCAACGCCATGAGCAGGGGCACGTACTGGTAGGAACGCGGGCGTATGGAGAGGTGGCCCAGGGAGCGAAAGGGCGCGGCTCCTTCACGCAGTAAGAGGCGCGCCGCCTGCTGCAGGAGATTAACGGCCGTGTGGTCGAGCACGACGTCCGCATCAGGCAGAGGAAAGGTGGCCGGCGTGAGGCGCTCGTAGGGCAGCGAATAACCCAGCAGCAGTTCCTGGAAGCCCTTGACCACGCCGGTCACTTCACGACTGCCGCCGCCGATCGGCCGCAGCAAAATCAGATTGGGGTCATCGGAGGGCAGCACAAGCCACTCCCGTTCGCGGTAGCTCACGAGGGAGCCGGGTGATGTACTCATGGTCCAAATACGTCCGTATAGTCGTGCACCAGGGTGTCGAGGTCGCCGTCGTAACGGTAGACTATCACCCGGTAGCCGGCATCTTTCAACTCCTGCCGCCTGCGTCGATCATCGGCCTGCTGCTGCGGCTCGTCATGCACGCTGCCGTCAACAAAGATGCAACTGTTGGGTTCGTAAAAGAAATCGGGCGCCACGAAAACGTCTTGCAGATAGGGTTGGGCGGCATCGGGCAGGCGCAGGTCGTTGTCAAAGAGATGGTCCAGGAAGCGGCGCTCCAGTTCGCTGAGCGGGTCTGTTTTATCGCGCAGCGCCCTGTAGTGCGCTTCATAGTCTCGTTCGCGGCCGCCCAGAAGCGTCGCACCCTGCGCCAGCTGGCGCAGGAAGTCAATGATCACATGGCGGTTAAGGCGCAGATGGTCACGCTGGTTGTAGTAGGAGAGCAGGCATTCGTAGCAGGCGCGTGCGCAGCCGTTTTCCTCGTCTGCGGCGGGGCGCAGGTCACGGCCGTCCTGATCATAGTGGCAGATGGCGATGGCCGCCTGGGCCGCCTGTGCCAGCGCGCCCGGCGTCTGCACCAGGTGGCGCAGCACACCCAGCCCTCCTTCGGCCGCTTCCCAAAACAGGACAGCGCTGAACGCCTCTTCGCCGATGCGCTCCGAGGCCAGCTCGCTCTCCTCCACCTGGTATGTTTCCTGGATGCCCTGGCTTAAGGCGTACTGCAAACTGGCTATAAAGGAATCATCCGCGGCCAGTTCGGCCGGCGGGTAGACCAGGAGGGCGTTGGCCGTGTCGCGCACATAGAGGCGCACATTGGAACGCACATCGTCCGCGCCGCCGCCCGGCCCGGCCTCCTGTCCCATACGCAGCCAGCGCCCCTGGCGCATGTCCAGGCGATAGCCGGTATCCTCAACCTGGCGCCGCCAGCGGTGGTTGATTCGCCAGAGGTCGGCCGAGGGCGCATAGGTCAGCCGCAGCAGCGGCTCGCCCTTGCTGTCGATGGTCTGGGCTCGAAAGCGCAGCGGCTGGTTGTGCGCCTGGGCGAAGCGGTAGTGGGTGCTGATATCAAAACCGCGGCGCATGCGCTCTTCTTCATCGGACGTGATGCGCTCGCGGCGAATGGTGGCCGCCGTGGGCATGGCCAATAGACTTTCCAGGTAACGGCCGTTGGCCGAATCCAGTTTAGCGCCGCATGAGGTGCATATTTCCAGGTGTGCCGTGTCCCCTTCGTGAAGGTAGCCGCACTGCCGGCAGAGCTTGGCGCGCGTGAAGCGCTTCTCCGGTTCCTCCACGGGCAGCATGGCCTGGTGGACCTGGTATTTGGCGCCGTCGTGGTAGATGACGTTGTACGGACCGAACTCGCTCAAGGCCAGGAAGCGCGGACGGCCGATGAACTCCCCTTTGCGCGCGCTGCGCGCGATGTAGGCGCGCACGGGGAGCGAGGGGAAATTGTAGCCGGGTAAAAAGCCTTCGCTGGCCAGGTAGCGGTAGGGGTAGAAATCAGTCTCCTCGGCGCGC
>JBJYWX010000107.1:0-3053 GCA_046259695.1 Promineifilaceae bacterium (SeqCode)
CCAGCTTATCTCGCTTACCTTCCAGGGTCTCATAAGCACGGTCGAAAGCGCGGTCCAGTAAACGTCTGATTTCTTCATCCACGGCGCGCGCAGTCTCTTCGCTATACTGACGTCCTTCCGCAATTTCCCCGCCCAGAAACACGTGCTGACGAGGGCCGCCGAAGGCAATGTGGCCCAGCCCTTCGCCCATGCCCCAGTCCAATACCATCTTTCTTGCCAGTTCCGTAGCCTGCTTCAGATCGTTCTCGGCGCCGCTGGTTGCCGTATCAACGACCAATCGCTCCGCCGCACGACCGCCCATCATGACAGCGAGTCGGTCTTCCATGTAGTCGCTCGAATATAAGTACTGGTCGTGTTCAGGAAGCTGGTGGGTGACACCCATGGCTCGTCCGCGGGGAACGATTGTTACCTTATCTATTGGATCGGAATGCGGCAGGACGGCAGCCACAACCGCGTGTCCCGCCTCATGGTAGGCGAGCATGTCTAGTTCTTCCTTGGTGAGCATCAGGTTCTCACGTTCTAGCCCAAGGAGTACCTTGTCTCGAGCGCTCTCGATTTCGGCCAATCCGATTTCGCGCTTACCATGGCGGGCCGCAAGCAAGGCTGCCTCGTTGAGGAGGCTGCGCAGGTCGGCGCCGCTGAAGCCCGGTGTGCCGCGGGCTATTCGCTCCAGGTCCACTCCAGATGCCAAGGGCTTGTTACGCGCATGGATTCGCAGAATTTCAGTACGCGCCGCCATCGTGGGCAGATCTACCGTAATCTGCCGGTCGAAGCGACCAGGGCGCAACAAAGCCGGATCCAAAATGTCGGGGCGGTTGGTGGCAGCCATTACGATTACGTTTTCATTAGGCTCGAAGCCGTCCAGTGCAGATAGCAACTGGTTGAGCGTTTGCTCTCGCTCATCGTGACCACCGCCCAGCCCCGCGCCACGGCGACGGCCGATGGAGTCCAACTCGTCGATAAAGATAATACTAGGCGCCGCCTTCTTTGCCTTGCTAAACAGGTCTCGCACGCGGGAAGCACCAACGCCGACGAACATCTCCATGAAATCAGAACCTGTGATGCTGTAGAAGGGAACGCCGGCTTCGCCAGCGACTGCGCGCGCCAGTAGTGTCTTGCCGGTGCCGGGCGGGCCGATTAGCAATACTCCTTTGGGCACTTCGCCGCCCAATGCTTGAAATCGCTCGGGCTTCTTCAGGAACTCGATGATTTCGGCGAGTTCCGTCTTTACACCGTCGACGCCGGCCACGTCGTCAAAGGTAACGCTTGCTTTCTCGCGCTCGTACGTTTTGGCTTGGCTACGGCCAATCGATAGAACCCCTTGCATTTGCCCGCGCATACTGCGAAACCAAAACAAGGCGAGACCTACCAGCAGGAGGAACGGCAGGAGACCAAAGATAGCCGGCCAGACAGAATCCTGTGGCGGCAGCGCCGTCACATCCACGCCATGGTCCTCCATCAGGGACAATAGCTGGTCGTCGCCAAATTGAGGCACGAAGGTCACAAAGTGGGTGATACCCTGGGCAGGCGCCGACTGTCCATTCGGCGAGGTGCCTGCAGGCACCCAGGGCTTAATGAAGCTGCCGTCCAATCTGTCACCCTGCACGGTGACCTCGGCCACGTTGCCTGCCGCTACCTGTTCACGAAAATCACTGTAGCTGATTTCGGCAGTACGCACTGCACCCACTAGAGCTGGCAACAGAATCCAGACGGCACCACTGATGAGCAACATGACGAGCCAAATCAGAGTTCCCCGTCCGCCGATGCCTGGCAGGCGGGGTATTCCACTTTCTTCATGACCGTTAGTTTCGCTCTTGTTATCTATTGCTTCCATAAGTGTCTTGCGCCAACTGCGAATCCAGATTGAACTGGTCGCAATAGTTCGGCCATCTACTCTGCCGATCCGGCTGTCTCGGAGAGTGCCTCCGCTGCCGCAGCGCCAGTTGCCTGACCGAAACTGCCATACCTGGCGCCAACGCTCCGGAACTGTACAGGCGTATGGAGACAAGGTATCTGGTAAACGAGCGGCCCCAAGAGACTGCGAACGTGTAGACAGTAGACTGTAGTCCGTGTAGCATTGATTACCGCGCCCGACGAATTTTCCTCGTCACAAGCTATTCCTTGACGGATCCGGCCAGGATTCCCTTCACAAAGTATTGCTGTAGGGCAAAGAAGACCAGCAGCGGGAGCATCATGGAAATGAAGGCGGCGGCTGTCAACAGTTGCCAGCCACCACCTAGGGAGTTGACCAGATTGCTGATAGTCAACGTCATTGGCGCGACCGTAGGCGCACCCCCCAGGTAAATCAGGGCGACCAGCAGGTCATTCCAGACCCACATGAATTGAAAAATGGCCAGCGAGGCAATTGCCGCTAGTGAGAGCGGCAGCGCCAGGCGGAAAAAAGCCGTGAAGGGGGAAGCGCCATCGAGATATGCCGATTCAAACAGGTCACGCGGCAGCGCGCCGATAAAATTGCGTAACAGAAAGACGGCCAGGGGCAGCCCATAGGCAGTGTGCGCCAGCCAGATGCCCACAAACGTTCCGGAAAGGTGGAGCACATTGTAGATGCGAAGCACTGGGATCAGCGTCATCTGCAGCGGAACAACCAATAGCCCGACGACCGCAATAAAGAGCCAATCGCGGCCGGGAAACTCCATCCACGCAAAAGCATAGGCGGCGAAGGCCGCGATCAGGATGGGGATCACTGTGGCCGGGATTGAGATATAGAGACTGTTGAGAAAGCTTTGCCCCATACCTGCCGTACCCAGTGATTGCAGGTAGAGGTCCAGCGTGAAGTCAAACGGAGGCGTCAGCGCGGTCCACCAGCCAGTCCTCGCGATGAGCGCCGCCGGACGAAACGAGCTTACCAACAACCCCACGACCGGCACCATCCAGATCAGCGCTATGATTGCGATCGCCAGGTGGATCGGCGCCCTCTCGAGCCAACGCACGATTCCGGTTGAAAGCGGCTTGCTCTTCTCCGCAGAACGTTGCGAAAACGTGCTGGCGCTCATCGGATCGCCTCCTGTTCGCGAAAGCGGCGAATGTTAACC
>JBJYWX010000108.1:0-6861 GCA_046259695.1 Promineifilaceae bacterium (SeqCode)
GACGATACAAAACCAGTATCAACTTATGCACTTGAGCCAGCAACACCAGACGGTGATAATGGCTGGTATGTAAGTGATGTTGAAGTAACACTAAATGCATATGATCCTAATGTACTTGGAGTATCATCTGGTGTATGGTGATACTTCTTTTTGGTGTGGCGTATTATATTGCATACATAATGAAGATAGCATACCAGGAGTTGGAAGATGGGGAAGATGCTGCCGCCGAACAGGAAGAGTTGGTAGCGGAAGTCGGCCAGTTGTGCCGCGAGTACGATATGCCCTTTTTCCTGGAGCCCCTCTCATTCTCATTAGATCCGGCCGTCAAGAAGCTGGCGACTCCTGAAAAGCGGGCGGTTGTCATCGAAACGGCGCGCAAGTTGACGCCGTTCGGGGTCGATGTGCTGAAGGCGGAGTTTCCGATTAATATCGCCGATGAGAAGGATGAAGCAGTCTGGGCGGAAGCATGCCGGGGGGTCTCGAACGTAGCGGTTTGCCCCTGGATCATTCTCAGCGCCGGCGTGACCTTTGAGGAGTTTGAACAGCAGACGGCCGTCGCCTGCCAGAACGGCGCCAGCGGGGTTTTGGTCGGTCGTGCGGTATGGGCCGAGGCTGCCGATTTAAGCGGAGCAGATAGGGAGTCTTTTTTGCGGACCGTGGCCGTTGAACGTATGGCACGACTGACGGGCGCCATCGAAGAATACGGCCGTGCCTGGAGCGATTTTTACCCCGAGCTGCCAGGCAGCGTGCGGGATGACTGGTACAAGACTTACTAGCGATGTTTGATCTCCTGATCATCGGGGAAATAAATCCTGATTTGATCCTGCGCGATGCCGATATCGTGCCCGAATTCGGCCAGGCTGAAAAACTGGTTGAGGATGCGCGGTTGACGATCGGGTCCTCGTCTGCGATCACGGCCTGCGGCGCAGCGCGGCTGGGGCTTTCGGTGGCGTTTATCGGCCTGGTAGGTGATGATGCATTCGGCCAATTCATGCTCGACGCGATGCAAGACCGGGAGATCGATACCAGCGCCTGCGTCGTTGACCAGCAGGTCCCAACGGGTCTGAGCGTCATCCTCTCCGGACCTACAGACCGGGCCATTCTTACCTACCCGGGCACGATCCCGCTTTTACGTGCGGATCAAATCAGCGAATCGCTGCTGCGGCAGGCGCGCCACCTTCATCTGGGCAGCTATTTCTTGCTTGACAGTTTACGCCCGGAGCTGGCCGACGTCTTTTCGCGCGCCAGGAAGCAGGGAATGACGACTTCATTGGATACAAATTGGGATCCAAGCGGCGAGTGGGATGTTGAAGCTATCTTGGATTATGTGGACGTTTTCTTTCCCAACGAGAACGAAGTGCGCCTGATCGCCGGGGAGGAGGATTTCGCGGCGGCGATGGATTTGCTGGCGGAGAAAGTGCCTACCCTGGCGGTCAAGCTTGGCGCAGAAGGTGGGCTGGCGCGCCAGGGAAATGTAACGGTTACAGCGCCGATTATTCCAGTAGAAGTCGCGGATACGACTGGGGCAGGCGATTCCTTTAATGCCGGTTTTCTTTATGGTTATCTGAATCAGTATACCCTGGGGGATTCACTTGCCCTGGCCTGTGCCTGCGGATCGTTGTCAACGCGTGCTTCCGGGGGGACGGAGGCGCAGCCTACGCTGGCTGAAGCGAAATCAGTCCTGGGAAATGGACGAGATTAGCCAGATGGACAATTCACCACTTAGCGAGGTCGTCACCGCCCAGGGAAAGGGATTGCCGCTCGGCATCACGTCTATTTGTTCGGCGAATGAATACGTCCTTGATGCCGCATTTACACACGCGCAGGCAAATGATCTGCCGCTGCTGATCGAGTCGACCTGCAACCAGGTCAACCAGTACGGTGGTTATACGGGCCAGACGCCATCTGATTTTATGAGGACGCTGCGGCGGTTGGCGGAGAAGCATCAATTTTCAATGAGCCGTCTCGTTGTCGGCGGTGATCATCTGGGGCCGAATCCGTGGCATTATGAAACGGCCGATAAGGCAATGGAAAAATCGCGTGTTCTCGTGCGCGACTATGTACGCGCCGGCTACACAAAAATACATCTGGATAGCAGCATGGCGTGTGCTGATGATCGCGACCATCCTTTGCCGACGGAACTCATCGCCGCACGCGCGGCTGAGCTGGCGTGCACTGCCGAAGAAACGTATGGGGATATAGATACGGTCGTGCCGCGGCCGGTCTATGTAATCGGGACAGAAGTTCCTCCACCCGGCGGCGTTCACGATGAGGAAGAAACACTCGCCGTGACCACGGCGCAGGCAGCGGAAGAGACAATCTCGGCTACGAAAGAGGCTTTCAAGCGCCTGGGTCTGGAGGAAGCGTGGGAACGGGTAACGGCCGTTGTGGTTCAGCCCGGCGTCGAGTACGGTAATGAGAGTCTCTACGATTACGATGCGGCGGCGGCGGCTTCCCTGTCGCGCTACATCGAGGGGATGGAAGGATTTGTATACGAGGCGCATTCAACAGACTACCAGACGAGGATTGCCTTGCGTGAACTCGTGCGCGATCATTTTGCCATCTTGAAAGTTGGCCCGGCGCTGACCTTCGCCTTTCGGGAAGCGGTGTTCGCCTTGGCGGACATAGAAGAGGCGTGGCTGAATGGCCGTTCGGGGATCACAACATCGAATGTTCGGGAAGTCGTCGATCGGGCGATGTTACAAAACCCGGTTTACTGGCAGCCATACTATCCCGGTGATGAGCGCCAGCAGCATTTTGCGCGACAATACAGCCTCAGTGACCGCATCCGCTATTACTGGCCCGTTCCAGAAGTGAGGGAGGCCCTCGACCGCCTGCTCAGCAATCTCTGCGGCGCGGCGATCCCGCTGGCGTTGCTCAGCCAATATCTGCCCATTCAGTTTCAAGCCGTGCGCAGCGGCCGCTTGCAGAACCAACCCCGCCAGCATATCCAATACGGCATTACGGCCGTGCTCGACGAGTACGCGCGTGCGTGCGGCCGTCTTTAGGCCGTTCTTTCTTAAAGATTGCCGTGTAATAAAGTCAGGTCACGAGGGTCGTTTCGCGAACCTGCATAGCGGGGATCTTCCTCAGCCGGTGACGGCCGTAGGCAACGGGGGACCGCAAAGATACATCATCCACGGCGTTTAGCAGACGTATGAAACCTTGCTTCACCAAATGACGCTTAGGAAACGGTCATTTGGCTATTGTCATTTTGCGGTAACGTGATAAATTTTCCGCCAATTTTGCCGCGCGGATTCACAACCTTGCCGCGACGGTTTACACAGGTTTCAAAACAAACGAAAAAGGAAGATGAAATGGTACGATTAGACAATGATAACCAGAACTGGCCTATGCTTAATTTTACACAGCCGGCCGGCATGGTTCTTCTGACTTTCACGACAGGCGTGCTTGTTTTTGTTGGGCTGTTATTAAGCAGCAGCAAATCAAAAGACTTGCCTACTCTGGCTCTTTCAGAACCAATTAGTCTGCCCCTGATATTTTTCCCCAGCAGTGGACAGCCGGCAGACGCGCCTGCATTTGAGGCGGCCGGCCAGCAAGGCGCGCTCTTATTTGAGGAAATGGGCGTGCAACTGGCATTGGCAGAGGGGGCGCTGGCGGTCAATTGGATAGGCGCGAACGGCGATATGCAAATTTCCGGTACGAATCCTCAATCCGGCGTGGTCAATATCTACCGTGGCAGTGATCGCGCACAATGGCAGGAGAACCTGCCCACATTTTCGGCCGTCAGTTACAGCAACCTCTATCCTGGTATTGACCTGGTGTACGACGGCAGCGAAGGGTTATTGAAGGGGACCTATCATGTCGGTCCGGGGGCGGATCCATCGCTCATCAGCTGGCAATACGTAGGTGCAGAAGGGACCGCTCTGCAGGCAGATGGCGACCTGACGATCAGGCTTAAAGAAGGCGTTGACCTATCTGAGACGGCGCCTTTTGCCTATCAATTGGTAGGCGGGGAAAGGCAGCTGGTAGACGCTTCCTACCGGTTGGCCGGCGAGCGCATCGGTTTTACATTGGGCGCGTATGACAGCACGCTGCCGCTGATCATTGACCCAACGCTGGTTTACAGCAGCTACCTGGGGGGTAAAAGCGATGATGCCGCGGCAGGCGTGGCCGTAGACAAGAGCGGCGCCGTGTATGTGACCGGCGATACGTATTCATCCAATTTTCCCGGCGGCGCGGATTCTATTGCCAATGCCGGTTATAACGATATCTTCATCACGCGAATCAATGAAGAGGGAACGACCGTGTCTTATACGACCATTTTGGGCGGCAGCGGCAGCGACGAACCGCGCGGTGTCGCCGTCAATCCTGACGGCAGTAAGGCATGGATCACGGGAATGACGACGTCGGATAATCTACCAACCATGGCTGCGTTTCAAGATGCATCAGGTGGTGGCGTAGACGGGTTTGTCATGCAGTTCAATAACTCGGGCAAGCTGGACCTCAGCAGCTACCTCGGCGCGCAAAATTATGACAGCGGCGAGGCGATAGCCCTGGACACTAATGGCAATGCGCATATCGCTGGCGATTTGGAAGGCGGTTTTTTCGCGAAGGTCAACGGCCAGACCTACGACCTCGAATACGTGCGAATGGTCGAAGGTGAGCAGGCGGTCGGCTACGGCATTGCCCTGGATGGGCAAAACAACATTTATATTGCCGGTCAAATCAACAGTGATACCTGGCCGACGGTCAAGCCGGTGCAGGCCAAATGCGGCAAGTACGACAATTATTCATGCAGCGACGATGCTTTCGTTGTGAAACTTAATCCGGCCGGGGACGACCTGGTTTTCAGCACCTATCTCGGGGGCAGCGCGTCAAATGGCGGCAGCGGCGCCGATACCGGCAGCGCCATTGCGGTTAATGCCAACGGGGATATCGCCGTAGCCGGCAAGACCTATGCCTCTGATTTCCCCGTGGTCCAGGCGGCGCAGGGCAACAAGCCAGGCATCGAGACAATGAGCGCGGCATTTGTCACGCGCATTGTCAGGCAAGGATCAGGTTATCAAATCGGCTTCAGCACCTATCTCGCCGGCAGCGCCACGGATTGGGCGACCGGTGTGGCCATGAATAACGCCGGGCAAGTCTATGCTGTTGGCGGCACTAATTCGGACAACCTGCCTGTGGCCAATGCATGGCAGCCGAAGCTTGGTCCAGGTATCTGTTTCGGCAGCACCAGCCGCAACTGTTACGATGCTTTTATCGCTCAATTCGGGACTGATGGGAAATTGCTCTTCAGCACTTACTTTGGCGGTACGGATGATGACATTGCGACAGGCACGACCGTGGATCGTGAAGATAATTTCATCGTGGTGGGGCAGACTGACTCGATTCCCTTCCCAACGACTGAAGGCTCTTTCCAGCCAAACCGTGGGATGATTGAGGAAGCGTTTGTGTTGAAGGGAGGCACCGGCGACGGTACCAACCTGCCATACAGGGTAAATCTGCCTTTCATAAAGCGGTAACAGTCACAGTGAAATGAAATGGCTCTCGAGAAATCAGAGCTTTTTTGTTGGGTGTTGGGGGGCGCCTGTCTCCTACAGCCGGACGGTGAGACTGGACGTACCTGCCTCAGGCAGTAGAAGAATCCCATGTTCTTGCGGTTCGCTGTCACCGCCTTCGACAGATACGACCTCTTCTATCCCTCGCAGCAGTATCTGCCAGGGTTTGTCCGCCCCTTCAGCTTCAATATGCAGCGTGTTACCGCTGCGGCGGACATGCAGGTTCATGGCTGTATCTCCCTGCAATGTGGGAACGGCAGAAGAAATGGTCGCGCCGTCGTCCAGGCTGAAGAGATGGAAAGTGACATTGTCGGCGAATTCGTAATCGGGCCTGGTCTCGTTTGCGCCGACCAGAATGATGCTGTTCGGCCGTACCCAGAGCGGCAAACTGAAGAAGTCGTATTCCTCGCGCAGCCAGCGGCCTCCTTCGGCCGTTGCCCCGCTGAGGAAATGCGTCCAGGTTCCTTCCGGCAGGTAGTAATCAACGACGTTATCCTGGCGAAAAACAGGGGCCACTAATAATGAATCTCCGAGCATATACTGGCGATCAAGCGTAGCACAGGCCGGATTGTCCGGGAATTCAAGCATCATGGCGCGCATAGTAGGTAAACCATTTTCGTGCGCCTGTACGGCTGTGGCGAAGAGGTAAGGCATCAGGCGGCATTTGAGTTTTGTGAAAAAACGCAGCACGTCCACGGCTTCCTCGTCAAATAACCAAGGCACGCGGTATGAACTGCTGCCGTGCAGGCGACTGTGTGAGGAAAGCAGGCCGAAGGCGCACCAGCGCTTGTAAACCTCGGCAGGCGCGGTCTGTTCGAAGCCGCCAATATCGTGACTCCAGAAGCCAAATCCGGACAGTGCCAATGACAGTCCGCCGCGCAGGCTCTCGGCCATTGACTCAAATGTAGCTGTATTATCGCCTCCCCAGTGCACAGGGAACTGCTGGCCTCCGGCGGTCGCCGAACGGGCGAAGAGCACGGCTTCACCGCGGCCACGCTCTTCTTGGAGAACCTGGAAAACCGTTTGATTATAGATTTGCGTGTAATAGTTGTGCATTTTTTGGGGATCGGAGCCATCGTAATAAACGACATCGGTGGGGATGCGTTCGCCGAAGTCGGTCTTGAAGCAGTCCACGCCCATCACCAGGAGATCACGCAGTTTGCCGCCGAACCAGCGGCGGGCATCAGGATTGGTGAAATCAACGAGGGCCATTCCGGCTTGCCAGCGATCCCACTGCCAAACGTCGCCATCGGGCGTCATAACCAGATAGCCATGCTCCATCCCTTCGTTAAAAAGGGCGGAGCGCTGAGCGATATAGGGATTGATCCAGACGCAAATG
>JBJYWX010000109.1:0-18531 GCA_046259695.1 Promineifilaceae bacterium (SeqCode)
GGGTGCCCTATGCCATTACGTGACGCTTGCTGACGCAGGACATTTTCAGCCTATGAAGGCCAACTTCGGCCTGTTTTCCCCGCCACCATCCAAGATGGCGCGTTCTGAACGTGGTTGGTGGTATGCCGATCGCGCCTTGACCAGGATGCGACGCTTTGCAAGAGAATATGGGCTTGATTACGATCAGGTTTCTGCAGAACGGGACTTGAGGCGAGAATCAAACTAGAAACGGCTGCAGGAACGATCCGGGCTGGTAATCGCCTTTGCCGGCACCTGAATGAAGGAGAATGGTATCAGTACTAAAACATATGCAACTACCGAGCCTCGCGAAAGAGCATTCCTCGTCGGCGTGGATTTTGGACCAGGGCACTCTCTGCTGGCAGTGGACGAGAGTATAGCGGAGCTCGCTTTACTCTCTGAAACGGCCGGGCTAGAGGTGGTGGGTCAGGCGATCCAGCGCCTGAACAGCCCAAACGCGAGCACGCTTATTGGCTCGGGAAAACTGGAGGAGATTCAACTTCTTGTAGAGGATTGTGCCGCGACGGTTGTAGTATTCGATGAGGAGCTGCTGCCACGCCAGCAGCGCGAATTGGAAAGGGCTTTTGGCGAAGAGATCAAGGTTATAGACCGTACTGCGCTGATACTCGATATTTTTGCTCAGCATGCTCAAACGCGCGAAGGCAAGCTTCAGGTAGAGCTGGCACAGCTTGAGTACCGGCTGCCTCGTTTGACGCGTATGTGGACGCACCTCGTACGGCAGGCCGGCGGCCGTGCAGGCGGCGCTTCTGGCGGCGTGGGCCTTCGCGGTCCTGGAGAGACGCAACTGGAGACTGACCGTCGGGAAATTGGCCGCCGCATCTCGTTCATCAAGGAAAAGCTTGAAGATGTTAGGGCGCATCGCGAGCGTCATCGGGCCAAGCGCCAGCAAACTGAACTGCAAGTAGTGGCAATCGTCGGCTACACAAACGCCGGCAAATCTTCGCTGCTGAACCGTATCAGCGGCGCTGATGTTTATTCTGCCGACATGCTGTTTGCCACGCTTGATCCTACCACGCGCGTTGTCGACATGCCTGGCGGACGGGAAGTCCTCTTTACCGATACAGTGGGATTCATCCAGAAGCTCCCTACGGAGATCGTCGCGGCCTTTCGCGCCACCCTTGAGGAGATCCAGAACGCCGACATTTTGTTGCATGTGGTTGATGCCACCCATCCAAATGCAATAGAGCAAATAGAAGCAGTAGAAGACACGCTTGCAGAGCTCGAAGTGGAACATCTACCTACCGTGATAGCCCTGAACAAGATTGATTTGTTGGACGATGCCGAGCAGACATTGGAAACGCTGCATGTTGACCATGCCGCCGTGCCGGTTTCGGCATTAACCGGGGAAGGTCTGGATAATCTTCTTGTGGCGATCGAAGCTGCCATGGTGCAATATCTTGTTCCTATTCACGTCTTGCTGCCTTATCAGCGGGGAGATTTGCTTTCAATGATTTACGAGCGTGGGCAGGTTGACGAAGAAACGCATAATCAGGATGGTGTGGAGGTTTACGGCCGTATGCCGGAGCGTCTGACGCCCTACTTCGATGCATATGAAGTGGCCGGTGAGTAATCGCGCTTTGTCAGGGAGTCCGACATGGGCAAAGTGCAGCGCATAGCCGCGTGTCCGAGCCTGCAAGCGGCGTGGCTCGAGCTGGGCGAGCGCCTGGAGGAGTATCTCACCTGGATCATTAATGTGCAGCAAATCCCGGCGCCGACGTTTCACGAGGCGAAAAGAGCGCACTTTATAGCCAGTACCTTCGTGCACTTGGGTTTGCAAGACGTACGCCGGGATAAACTAGAAAATGTATATGGACGCATTCCCGGCCTGGACGCCCCGAACCGCAAGCCCGTGATCATTTCGGCGCACAGCGATACCGTTTTTCCGCTGGAAACAGATCTGCGAACCCGACGTGTGGACAAGAAACTATTTGGTCCCGGCATCGGTGACAATTCGACCGGGGTAGGTGGACTTTTCGCCTGTGCAGATATCATGTTGCGCCGCAGACTAAGACCACTTTCAGATATCTGGTTTGTAAGTAATGTCGGGGAGGAAGGTCTCGGCGACCTGCGCGGCATGCGCGAAGTAGTACGTCACTTTGGTCGGCAGGCACTATATATTGTTGTGGAAGGCGGCCTCTATGGCCAGATCGCGCATGAGGCGACCGGCGTACGTCGTTTTCGCATTGCGGTTAAGACGCCCGGTGGGCACTCTTGGGGCAGCTTCGGTTCGCCAAGCGCAATCCATGAGCTTGTCCATCTAGCCGCGGCTATTGACCGCTTGAGCGTCAGCGAGAAACCCAAGTCGACGTTCAACATAGGCGTGATTGAAGGTGGGACAACCATCAATAGTATAGCGTCCCAGGCAAGCATGCTGCTGGATCTGAGATCGGAGTCCGGTGAGCAGCTAGATATGCTGGTCGGCCAGGTCAAAGAAATTGTGAATCGTGCCCAGATACGCGCCCGACGCAGGCAAAGAACGGTCAGTTTTGAAATGGTAAAAGTGGGCGAACGCCCGGCCGGCCGCATTGCACGTGATGCCCCGCTTGTGCGCTGGGCCGAAGAGTCGCTGAAGGCCAGTGGTTGTCCCGAAGTCCTTTATGTCTCCGGCAGCACTGATGCCAACATTCCGCTGAGCCAAGGAATCCCCGCTGTCTGTATTGGCCTGACTGAATCAGCGAACTCGCACCGCGTTGATGAACATTTAAACATAGATTTTCTGCCAGGCGGCCTGAGACAGCTTTTGCTCTTGGCTCTTGCTGCGAGCGACTACCAACCTCAGGTGTAGAGAGCAGCAAGAGGCAAACTGTGAATCTAAGCCCCAAGGAACATGAACATGGATTTCGATTTGACGAGTGAACAAATAGAGTTGAGACACATCGTTCATGATTTCGTTGCCAGGGAAGTCAGACCATTCGCACGCGAAACGGATGAGCTGGGCATGTTTAATTGGACGGCCGTGCGCAAAATGGGACCACTTGGCT
The DNA here is from genome assembly GCA_046259695.1 of Promineifilaceae bacterium (SeqCode). GTDB lineage: Bacteria > Chloroflexota > Anaerolineae > Promineifilales > Promineifilaceae > JAACFF01. Next base: position 3,021 of record JBJYWX010000109.1, read on the forward strand.
TATTGGGCCTGGAGGTTCCAGTGAAATATGGTGGCGCCGAAGTCGACGCGATAAGTGCCGCAATCGCTATTGAAGAACTAGCGTGGGGCTGTGGTTCGACCGCTCTGGCTATCTCCGCTCACAACGGGCTAGGCCTGGGCCCAGTTGTACGTTTCGGCAATGAAGCACAGAAGGCCGCCTGGCTGCCCTCGCTCGTCTCGGGAGAGGGCAAGCTGGCATGCCTGGCTCTGACGGAGCCAGGTGCTGGTTCGGATCTAAAGGGAGGCGTGGAGACCAGGGCTGTGCGCGACGGCGATTCGTGGGTAGTGAATGGGAGCAAAATGTGGATGACGAACGCGTCCATTTCCGACTATATGGTCGTGCTTTGCCGCACAGGGCGAGGTGTGGGAAGCCACAGCCTGAGCCACATTGTTGTGCCAACTACGTCAGAAGGGGTGCACATAGATCCTCCCGAAAAGAAGATGGGCCTGAAGGGTTCACCGTCGCACGCCGTAACGTTTGACGAGGTGCGAGTGCCTTTTGAAAATCTGCTTGGAGTGGAGGGGCAGGGCCTTCAGCAGACGCTTGCAGTGCTGGATGGCGGCCGTGTAAGTATTGGGGCTCTAGCCATTGGGCTGGCGCAAGCAGCCCATGAGGCTTCATTAGCCTATGCCAAGGAACGGCATACCTTCGGAAAACCTATTGCCGAACATCAAGCTATTCAGTGGATGCTTGCCGATGCGGCTACTGAGCTGCACGCGGCGCGGCTTATGGTCTATCAAGCCGCGTGGCTCAAGCAAGAAGGACGTCAATTCTCCAAAGAAGCTTCGATGGCAAAGCTATTTGCCACGGAAGTTAGTGAACGAATCTGCCGCAACGCCATCCAGATTCACGGTGGATATGGGTACAGTCGAGAATTCGACGTAGAGCGCATCTACCGCGATACTCGCCTGATGACAATTGGGGAAGGGACAAGCGAAATCCAGCGCCTAGTTATTGCTCGACACCTGCTGAGCTGACCGAACTGCCATCACGGCGTATCGAGGAGCCTCAGTTAGTGCTTATATGCAAAAGGTAGGGCGTGGCGAGGTCCAGCGGGCCGTCATTGGTCACAAGCACGTAGTAACGTCCAGGACCTATTCTCCCCAGGTCAATTTGTTTTTCCGGGGAGAAATCGCCATTTTGACCTATACGTTGGAGCGCCCCGCAATCACCTTCTGCGACCACGATCTGTCCAGCGACGGGCACGAAATTGGAGAGTACTACGATCGTATCGGCCGATCCATACAGGCGGAAGCTGAACCAATCCAGCGTATCGTTGGCGTCAAACCTATACTCCTTGTTGATGGCAATGGGCAGCGCCTGTTCGCAGGTGTTGTTTGGTTCTTCCGGTCGTGCAGTCTCACTATTCTGCATTATGATTGGCAGCACAGCGTATTGTGGTCTGACAATGATCGTGGCCAAGGAAGTTGCTACTCCCCCGGAGGCATCGCGAACTATAAAACGAACTGTGCGGAGCGCGCGGTTGGCATAAATCGCTGTATTGTTATACATGACGGATCGAATCACCTGCTGGTAAGCCGCCAATGTGTCTTGACCGCTTAATTGGACCATCGCGCCGCCATTGGCATCGGTCGCGGAAATATGCGTGCCTTCCGTGCGTACCGTGATAGTTTCCGCTGTGCCGTTCGGCCGATCCACGAGCTCGATTGAGCCTTCTACAATGGCCGTATTATCAACATCTTGTATCTGTGCCTCCACCGCCAGCATGAGGGAGGGGGCATTTCCGCTGCTGTCTTCATCGTAATAAGCGAGCTTGTCTACTCCTGCGTTACTTTCTCCGTTCAGGTCGAGAACCGGAGGATCATTAACGGCCTTCACCCACACCCGCCCAAGAACCAGGTTGCTGGCCGTAGTGCCATCATGAGCCTGGAAACTGATCTCGCGCGCCACTTCACTAGGGTCCTGCGACAGGTTGTTAAAAGTGGCAGCCCGAAGGGCGTCCTGATATTCAGTTACTCTCGCCCTCCCATCTAAATGCAAGACGCCGGCTGTTTCATCAAAGGTGACAACTATTCCGGATTGGGCGACGGATGCTGCCAGGACATCCGGTTCATTAAGTATCCGGTTTGTCAGCTTGACTGTGGCCGAGTTCAGGTACTCATTGTCCTTGTCAGAAAGCTGCAACGCCTGGCCAATGATCTCCACCGGGCCCTGGTCCTCGGTGAACAGCGCCGGCGCGGCTGAAGCAAATGATAGCAATGGTGGATCGTTGACGGGAATGACGGTGATCGGAATAGGCGCCGCGGCCGTGCTGAAAGGTGAAGAGACTCCGCCGCCGGTCACGTCTGCGCCGGCGACACCGTTGGCGCCCGCGGACTGGTCCCAAGCGCGCACGGTGATATGCCTGGGCTCGCCGGAGAAGTCAGGCTCAGGCAAGAATCGCAGTACTGCGGTTTCGTTTAGCAGTAGTGCATTGCTGTCAGAAACCGCCCCCACAGGAATCCATTCCTCGCCGGCATCGATGCTGTACTGCCAGCTACCGTTTGCGTTTTCGGCCATCGTAACGGCGAAGCCAGGAGCATCGCTTACATCCGCGTCCGAAATCGGCGGTGTAGGCGCGGAGGCCACCAGGCTGGCTACCGTATCACCCGCGGGATTCAGATCATCTTCACGTATGTCGGTGAACTGCATGGCAGCAGACGGGTCGAGAACGGGTGAGCTGTTTGATAGCCGCGGTGTCAAGCTTGACTGAGAAACTAGCCCGTCCCCGGTGCCATCATCAGCGCTAAGGGTGAAAAGACGCATGTCCGTAGTTACAATGCTCGCTGTATTTACGTACTTCAGAGTTCGAAGCAGAGCAGTGTAATCTGCCACACTGGCTGCGCCACTAAATCGGATGGTACCGGTTTCAGGATCGTAGGGCGTCTCCACTATGCCGGCATATTGCTGGGCGAAAATTATTGATTCGTCTGATCCATTTGGCCTGTTGGAAAGCAAAACCGTCAGCGAGACTATCTGCTCGCTGTCTTCATCGCTGATGAAAGCATCCGGGGCGACGAGCGCGATTGGCATTCCTTGGCTCAGGAAGCCTGCTGCGAAATTGGTTCCTGGCAGCCTACCATTCAAATCGACCACCGGTGGATCCTCCACAGGCAGCACTTCTATGATGGCCGATTCAGTGGCTAAGCTGAATGCGGAAATTCCGCCATTGACCGTGGCATCGGCACGGTCACCACTTTGTTGCTCCGTAGTTTGGTCCCAGGCACGGAACACGATCGTCGCCTGCCCGCTGTAATTATGGGCAGGAAGGAAACGAATGCGGGAAGAAGGGCTGAGCAGGAGCGCAGAGCTGTTACTGACCAAGCCGATGCTGCTCCAGGAAGCTCCGGCGTCGATAGAAAACTGCCATTGACCGTTGCTAGTTCCCGCCTCAATAACGGCAATGCCCTCCGGATCGTGCAGGTCAGGATCGGTGATGCGATCTATGCCTGTGTATTCCGCCGAGGCGATAATATCTGCTACCGGAGTGCCTATTTGAACAAGATCATCCTCGAGAATTGTTTCGAGGCGCATGTCGCCACTGTTGTCGAGAATCGGCGCGTCGTTCACGGCCGAAATAGCGATCTTACTGACTGCCGGCTCACTGCTGCTAGCGCCATCACTGACAACGAAAGTTGCCAGCCGGTCAGTCGTGTTTGGTGCATCCGACTCATTGAAATAGGTCATGCCGCGCAGAATCAGCTCGTAATTCTCTACCGAATCAACACCGTTGAGTTCCAGCTTCAGAGCGTTGTTCTGATAGCGAATTCTCTTTGTAATATTGGTTTGAGCCAGATCATCATCGCTGACTTTAAGCGTCTCAAGACTTCCATCGGGATTACCGGTGAGGACAACGGTGGCGGAGGCGAGGTTATCATTTTCTCCCGAAATGACTAATGAAGTCGAAGTAATGGAGAGCGGCGGGTCGTTTTCAACGAAGGTAACCGCATACCCAGTACCTTGCATTTCTGGACCATTCAGGTCAATGATTAGCCCGTCTTGGGCCATCAAGGTAAACGTCAGCCCCGCAGGCGCACTCAGCAAACTCAAGGCGAATGCTGCAACCAGGCCAAGCGAACGCGTCAAATGTTCCAGTCGCCTAACAAGAGTATGCATAGGTAAGCGTGTCTTTCTTTTGAAATGGTTCAGCGGAGTGCATGGTGGCCAATTAGATTGGAGAGGTTGGTGTGGGCTGCGGCTCCTTACGTTGGCCGCCACCGCCCGAATTGCCGCCCGCAGGTACCGGCGTGGCGGAGCTTGTCGGCGGCGTTGGTGTATCTGTTGGCGTAGATGTGAAGGTGGCAGTTGGCGGAGCAGGAACTGTAACGGCAGGCACGATTGAAGTCAACTCTGGTGGCCAAAGTAGTTCACCTACATCAAGCGCAACCCAACCGTAGCGGCCGTTCTCCGTGCGAACGTTCAACCACTCGAAAGCTCCCGTTGACCGGGCAATGATCTCGAGTTGTTCATCTTCCAGTACATAGCCAATCGAATCATAGAAGGTTCCTGGTCCATTTCTTAAGTTCGCCGAACTGACGATGATGCGGAATGTGGCTTGCGGCGTAACGGTGACCGTGGGGCTGGGTTCGCCAGTGGGTGTACGGGTTGGGCGAGGGCTTGGCTCGGTCGTTGATGTGAGCGTTTGGGTAATTTGCCTATCGCCCGTTACTTGCATGATAGCATCTGGTTGTCTTTCGTCATCTGAATCAGGGCGAGTCTCAATGATCGTGGCCGTGGCCAAGGAAATAGTGGGCGACGCGATCCATGTTGGAGAGGGCGTCGTGGATGGCATCTGCACGGCGACCGCGGCAGCCGGTATGCTGGGCTGCACGGTTATGAGCGCTGGCGGCAATGCGGTGCCATGCATTGAGGGAAGGAATCCAAGTATCGACAGTCCTGCAGCCAGACATAGCAAAAGTATCAGGAGAGGGACGAGAAAAGCGCGTCGTGGTTGCGGTGATACTTCATCCCAACTGCCATGCGCCTCCAAGTTTTCGGCGGCGATCGCCGCCGAAATTGCGGCTCGAAATTCGGTTACAGAAGCATAACGCCGGCGGGGCGATTTTGACAGCGATTTTGTAACCAGCTCGCGGGTCGCACTGGTCAGGTCGGGCCGAATACGGTCGAGTTCAGAGCCACCGCGAAGCGTTTCTATGGCACGCGACAATGCTGTCTGGGGACCTGCCGGGCGTTTGCCGCACAGCAGTTCGTACAAAATGACACCCACGCTGTATATATGACTGCGGCCGTCGATTGCATGCCCTGCACGCTGTTCTGGCGACAAATATTCCCGGGAGCCTCCATTCGCAGGCGCATTATCGTAATAAATTTCTTCTGGCAGGTCCAGGTCAGCGATGATGACAGAGTTATCGTGGCGCACGCTTACAGATCGAAGCAGAATATGCGCTGGTGTTAACTCATAGTGTAATATGTCGAGACGCACGAGCAATTCCAGGCCTGATGCCAATTGCTCACCAATGGTGAGGGCATAAAGGCATTGCGCGGGTGACTCTTCTTCCACCAGGCGCGCTAGGCGCCCAGAAAGTGGATAACCGTTAATGGCTTCGCTAACCACAAAAGGTTGCGAGTCACCCGTGAGGCCCGTCTCCAGGTAGTCTAGCAAGTTGGGATGCCTTATCTGGGTAAGAGACTGTGCGCGATGGAGGTACTCCTGCACGAACTCATCATCCGCTGCAAAAGCGGGCTTTAGGACTGAGTATGTCGCGGGCTTACCCGTGTGGATTTCGTAAGCCGAATAATGTTCCCTGAATTGGTCCTCACCCGCTGCTTGTTCGACGCTGAACTGTCCGGCAGCAAATTCTTGCTGAGTTGCTTTCGCCATAATCCATCGCAAACACACCGCAAGAGAAGAAAGATGTTCGTGCGGCGAATATATTACAGCCGAATGATATATGTTGGAGATAACGGACTATCTTAAGGTTGATGTCGGCCAAGAGTCACTTTCGCTTTGATGCATGGTCTTTGCTGATTGCGTCCTTATTGTGCGCGCACGAACAAAGCGTATTGCACGTTTTCAAACAACCGGCCTTTGTTGACTACGAAGATGTAGTATTGGCCCCGATTAAGTGGGCCAAGATCAATCGTTCTTTCGCTGTTTTCGCTCCCATCATGGCCAATGAGCTCCACGTTTGCGCAGTCATCTGCCAACGACCGGTAAACAGCCAACTGGCCGTCTTCACTTTGGAAATCAGAGAGCTCTACGCTAATTTCTGCTGTCTCGGTCAGTGAAAACTTATAGAAGGCCGATGGTTGGTCGTGATAGAAATGGTATAGGGTATTTACTTCTATCGGCAACGCGTTTAAACAAGTATCGTTTCTGGGGATGAAAGCTACCAGAGGCAGCTTCAGAACCGGCTGAATAAGCGATACTTCGGCGGCAGTTTGTCCACTCAGCATTATGGGTGGAAAGTCGGCCGATTGGGCAGTAATGTTGAGGACAAACATCTCATCTGTACCGATCGCGCCCGAGGTGCGCAGTCGATATTGGCACTGGTATGATGCACCCGGTCCTATGAGGGCCGGGAGTAGGCAGTTGCCATAAGGTTGAATGTCACCGAAGTTCGTATCGTCCAGGGCGGTAATTTGGATGGTTTCTGTTGCGCTAACATTTGTAATCGTGGCATCCAGTGTTACTCTGCCTCCGGCGGGAACAGGATCTCGCGAAGCGATAAGTTTCGCGGTGAATACCTCGAAAATCGCAATGCTTGTTCCACCCGATGCAGAAACCGGAACCGTTGCGTTGTCCGCCACCACACCTTCCGCTTCGAGATTAATGGGATAAACGCCTGCCGAACCAGTTACTTCTGCTGAAAAGGAACAGGCGAAAGTACCTCCCGCAGCTATAGTCGGGGGATCACCGGGCTGGCTACACTCACTACTGCTCACATTTGGGTTTTCCGAATCGAAAAGGTCGCCGAGCTGCGGGCTAACAAGCGTCGACATGCGGACAGCGGTTGAGCCGGCATTTGTGATGGTAGCTGTGAAGGTGACCGCGCCACCCGGAGCCATCAATTCACCAGGTTGGGCAATGACATCGGCGCTGAGATCAAGGATTTCAACCGCAGCCGTATCCGATGCCGTGTCGCTCTGCCCATTTGTTACATTCGTACCGTTTGCTATCGCCTCGTTTACAAATGCAGAAGTTACATTAGTTTGCGTGCAGGTATATGAGCGATCTTTGGCCTCTCCCAAGTTAAATGGCCCAAAGCGGCAATCGGACGTTTGCTCATCTTCGACCACAATGTTTTCCATGGCGAAGTTGTCACTTGTGTTCAGGACCGCGATGGTAAATCTCACACTGTCGCCCGGATGGACGTAGGCTGGATCGGCCGACTTAATAACGCTCAGCCACTTTCCGTTAGCATTGCTGCCGGAGATCCCGGTGGCGCCCATGCCTTCATCTTCGTCGGCGTAAACCGCCAGGATGAGCATCGAAATCGTGGCAAAGAGTATAGAGGTTATCCAGGCTAGTCGAACTAGGCGAACGTTCACGTACCTCCCTCCCGGTACTAAGGAGACTGCAGCAAGATGGTGTAAGGCGACTGCTGTGTTATTCCATTAGGATTGGTGATCCACAAATAGTGTTCACCGGCTTCGGCCTCAAAGGAAAGCAGCTTGTTGGGTTCATAGTCACCATTGTGCGCAACAAGATCACGGCCCGACAGATTGTCGCAATCAAGTGCCGCATAGACAAGGACTTGCGCGTCCGGTGATGTAAGGTTATCGATCTGGATGCTGATATTGCCCTTATGCTTGACGCTAAAAACATACCAGTCATTTTCGTCATCGAGAAAAAATGACTGAACGGCGTCAAATTGAAGCCTTGAGGCAGCACAGGCGGTGTCGTTGTTGTCATCGACGGGCAGCGTTATCCCCGCAACTAGAGGGAGCCACCGGGACTGGCGCCTGGGATCGAAATAGGTGATCTCTATATAGTCCGTATTGCCAGGAGTGATTCCCTCCGCGTCGGTGCCGGCAGCCGCCACAATATGGAGGTCCGATCCGCCAATTTGCCCGCTTGCAGCAACTTGAAAAATGCAGCTGTAGGTTTCTCCATCGCCTACTGACTGGGGCAAGCTGCAACTGCCAATCCCGTTCAGGTTGCCGAGTACGGAATGCCGGAGCGCCTCTAGCTCAAAGCTGGACGCAACACCGCTTCCGCTAACGCCGGCAGGAGTTATTGGCGAGACGCTGACCGTTTCGGTGATGACGCCGCCAGGAGCCGCAATACTTGTTGTCGATGCGTCAAGCGCTACTGATAATCGGGAGCTGTCGGCGACAATTACAACAGCCTCTCCTGTATCCACCAATTGGTTATTATCCGCGTCCTTGCTGACTGCGTGGAGCACGTACTCTCGAATCCCAAAAGAAGGACCCACATTGGCCATAAAGGTGCAGATGTAGCTCTTTTTCACATCGATCTCCGTAAGCAAGGCATCCAAACAACTGTTGTCTTGTAACAAGTTATTGTTAGGGTTTGTGATCGCACCTAGTTCGCTCACGGACATTTCCTGTAGCCTTATTGGGCGGCTGCCCCTGTTAGCCACCTGCACTTCAAAGATCACATTGCCACCGCCTGAGATCAGGAAATCCGGATCTGCACTAAGCTCAATCTCAGTAGCGATCACTTCCACGGCGGCTATGCTGCCGTCCTGGACCAGCTCATTGCTGATGCGATCGGTTCCACTAACAATGATTTCATTAACGAATGCACTTTCTACGTCTTCCTGTTTGCAGCTGTAGCTAAATTGCTCCTGCCTGCGCAAGCTGCCCACCTCGCGATTACAATCAGGCGTTAGCTCATCAACAACCTTTACGTCATAAAGATCAACAAGACTATTCGTGTTTACTACGAATATTTCAAAAATAGCAGTTCCGCCTTTCTCGACCGTCTGGCTGCTGGGGCTTTTGACAATACGAATATTGGGATTTATTACTTCTACTCGTGAACTATCTTGAGCAGAAACCTTGTTTCCAAAATCGTCCTTAGCAGTGACCGTTGCGGCGGTTGTGAATTCGGTTTGAACGTCGCTCACGCCACAGGACTTCGTGCGTGTTTCGCCAGGGCTGATTGAAGAAAAACTAGTGTCGCAGTTTGGTGCATCGCTGCTGCTAATGCGTACATCGACGAGCCGCACACTTCCCACATTCTTGATATCGATTCTAAAAACCGCACTGTCCCCTTTGGCAATGGTTTGCGTCTCAGGAGTCATGCTCAGTGATATCTTGGGGTTTATAATCTTCACCGTCGAGATGCGAGCTGCGCTCGAAGCCTCTCCGTCATTTATAACAAATGAAATCGACCGTGTTGCGAGATTTGGACTGCTTGCTTTGTTGCGGTAGCTAGCGGTCCGCAGTACTTTTTCAAAGTTGGCGATTGTGTCTGGGCCGCCCAGCCTCAACGTACCCGAACTGTTGTCCAGAATCCGAATTTGGGTGCCATTGAGATTCACGCTCAGTTCTTCCGAATTGCCATCCGGTCGATTCAGCAGTTTTATCGTCGCCGAACTCAGCTTCGGACTGTCACGGTCACTGATAGTCAAATTGCTGCCGGTAATTGACACGAAATCGGATCCTACGATGTAGTGCGTCGAGAAGTCGCCCCCTGGTCCGCCTCCATTTAGGTCCAGGTTCGGCCGGACATTGGTTGGCGTAGGGGTAGGCGTATTGGTTGGAACGCGAGTCGCCGTAGCAGTTGGTGTGCTGGTATCGACCCGCGTTGCCGTGTTTGTCGCCACGGCCGTGGATGTCGCCGTAGCGGTTGACGTAGCGGTAGCAGCTGCCGTCGCGGTGGCGGTGTTAGTCGGCGTGGATGTCGCTGTGGATGTCGCTGTGGATGTCGCTGTGAATGTGACAGTAGAAGTTGCCGTGGCGGTCGTCGTCGAGGTCGTGGTGCTAGTCGCAGTCGCCGGAGGTGTCACTGTGAACGTGGCTGTCTCAGAAGGGATTTCGACCGGTGTACCTGTTTCAGTTGGCGTTGATTCGGGTGAGCCGTCATCCAGCACCAAGCTGGGAGCGCTCCCACTCGCTCCTAAGCTACTGGCAGCTGCCTGATGGCTCACGGAAAGTCCAGCCGCCAGCAATACAATTGGTCCTATCAAGAGCAAAATAAGCTTTTGTTTGTTCATTTCCGGAGCGCAATTCTATGCCAAGCCAAAATATATAAACGGACAAGCGTTTATCAGTAACCAGCGCGCCATCGCGCTGCAACATTGCTCCTATCTACATAATAGCGGAGACCGTTGCCCGGCGAAAATATTACATGACAACGACCGCTATTGCTAAGTTTCAACTCACATTTTGGTGTGAAGTCGTGAGCTGCTAGTTCAGTGGGAAAACAGGGATAAATTCGGCGCCGCAGAACGCGTCTATAAGATTAAGATTCCACCGGTGGCACGGTCTTTGTTGGCCGCGGCGGCGGCTCAGTCGGTTCTGGGTTGCTTCCGCCGCCATCATTGCCTCCGCCGCCACTTCCACCGCCGCTTCCGCCTCCACCGGTGTTAGGCACGGGCGTGGAGGTGGGTGGGAAGGCTGATGTCGGCCGAGGTGTAAAGGTGGGTGTGGCAGGAGGTGCCGGCACGTAAAGCACCTGGCCCACGCTGAGCACAGCGCCGCGTGATAAGCAGTTGGCATCCAGAACGGTCTGGACCGACAAATTCGCACGAGACGCAAAGAACGAAATTGTATCACCGCTCTGCACAGTGTGGTCTACCCAGCCAAGCGGTCTCGAAGGCACACAGACCACTTGTGTCGGCTCAGGAGTTAGGGTAGGGGTAGACGTAGCCGGCGGTGGTGTCATTGATGGTGTCGCCGTCAACGAAGGTGGCACACTCGTCAGGGTTGCGGTGGGAGACGGCGTTGCAGTGGGTTCCTCAGCAATGATAAATCGCCTCGAATCGCTTTCGACAATCGTCTCGCCGGTCAGTTGGTTCTCCAGCCGTACCTGCCACAAATGGGAGCCCGCGGCAAGATCGAGCTGGTCCGCACTTGCATCGAGGCGATAAAGCGAGGCGTTGTCCGGTTGACTTACGTTACCTATCGCTATGGGTGCAGTTTCCGTGTCTTCGGAAGTGATATATACCGTGAAGGTCTCATTCTCTTGAGGTTGATTGAGCCAGATCCAGGCAAAGCTTATAGTCTCATTTCTCTCAAAAACCTGATCAGAAACGGGTCCAAATACCGGCACGATCGCAGCAGTCTCAGATGTTGGTGGCGCGACCCGTGTGTCTGTTGGTAGTGGGGCCGTTGTCGGCACCGCTTCCGAGACATTGTCGGCGTTCTCCACCGGGCTTTGCTCGTCGCTCTCATTGACGGTTTCGGCAACGCCCGTCGCCTGCGCACCCTGTGGTTCCGCATTGGCGAACTGGCTCCAAAGAAGGAACAGCCCGACGACCAAAACGACGAGAGCAAGCGCAGGAACCGCGAAATACAGCCAGTTGTTTTGCCCGCCAGACCAGATTGCTGCCTTAGGGACGGCCTGCTCGGCCAAGATGGCGGTCTCAATTGCAGAAATAACCTCATCGGCCGTTTCAAAACGACTCCACTCCTGCCGCCAAAGGCAATTGCGGACCAGTCGATAAGTCTCACCGGACAGCCCTTCTCGTGCCTCTTCGAGCGGAACTTCCTTTGGCATAGTGGAGTGTTCGAAAATATCCCAGGATGAAGTTGGTAGCTCGGGCCGGTGCCCCGTAAGCAGTTCGTAGAGCATAATGCCCAACGAGTAGATGTTACTGCGACGCCCGATTGTTTTGCCGTCAAGCTCCTCCGGCGAGGCGTAATCAAGCATGCTCGTCCGCGAATCATTGAATACGCCATTGCGCAGATTGTTCGCGACCGGCACGCCGAAGTCGATTAATACAGGCGTGTTATCTCCAGCCCTGAGCAATATGTTGCTGGGACGCAGGTCATGATGAATGAGCCCTGCGGAATGACCGGCACTAAGGCCTTCGGCAATCTCTTTGCCGAGGGCAAGAGCATCTCCAACCGGCAGCAAGAACCCGCGCTCTCGCCAGTCGGTCAGGACGTCGTTCATCCAAAGACCATCGATATATTCGATCACGGCATACGCAAATCCGTCATCGGTAACACCTGTTTCAATCACAGATGCGATATTGTCGGACTTCACCTGGGATATCGTTTCCATGCGACGTTGGAAACGACCGGCTAAGGCTGGATCCTCGGCTACCGGGGTGCGCAGCACCTCGACGAAAACTGGCTGATCTAGTTTGACATCGCGCGCCAGATACAGATCAGTAACCGCACGATGCTTGAGCAGCGCCTCAAGTTCATAGTTGCCGAACTGTTGACCCGAATAGTCGGTCCCATTCAATGCATTCATGCGAAAGTACTGGAGCTAGCCAACAAAATCGAGAAAGATACCTTGCTATTGCGTTTCAATCAAATCTCGAACAGATCAATTGTCCACCGCAGGATGTGGCACAGCCCCGAGCGTCCAATGGCTTCCTTTGTTTCTACGTACATCTGCTTGCTAGAAATGTGGTTGCCTGAAGCTGGAAACTGCCCCCAAGAAAACACCTTGCAGCAAGCTATTCTGCCACCTAAAGCTTACTACTTTATCAGCCAAAATGCAATTGGGGCGCCTTGCCCGATGGCCAACAAATGAACCAGTCTGGCAGCTTGCAAAGTGCAGCCAGCGGCTTAGCGTAGGGTGATCGCACGTCTTTCCGATCGACCGAGATCGCCTTCCTGCGCGCCCTCGCCAAGCCTAACTTCCCAACTATAACTGCCCGCACCAAGCTGATGTTCAGCCGGCAGCGTTGACGTCTGAAACAACCGCCCAAGATTAGCTTCAACTACCGTGGCCAGCTGATGCTCATTACCGCCCGAGTCGATCAGGTACAGAGTAAACTGCTCATCTTCTTGAAGCTCCCTGGCTGCCTGCCAGTAAAATGAAATGGTATCCCGGCGAGAGAACCTGCTGTTTTCGGGTGGACCCAGTAGTTGAGCCACATCCCCTGGTGTGCGTGTTGCGGCTGCCGCCGTTGTGGCCCTCGCGGTCGCGTTCTCCGCAGTTGGTGCCAAGTTTAGCACGGCCGTAGCGATAGGCGGTCGTGTCACCAGCAGTTCTTCCGCTGTACCGATCTGGCGTGGCGAACCGGGCGTAGGTGCCGCCAAATCTCTCTGCTGTGCTTGGTAAACCGCTTCCATAGCATAGTTAATCAGTATGGCGGCCGACAACAAGATGAGAAAAGGCGCAAAGACGCGCAGCAAGCGGAAGCCCTGATCTTTCTGAGGTTCATGAGTTTCCATGCCAACTCTCCCCGCTGGTATTCAGCAGAATGCAAAATTCCGGCATGGTCGCCTCATTGGGAGCCAGAAGGCTTTGAGCCTCGTTCTCTGTCAAGGGGACGAAGATAATCCGGCCCCTGGTTCAGACCAGTCGACTTGCAATGCCTGCGACAGCTGCAAAAACTGGAGAATCGCTGCCTAGCTCGACGAGAGGCCTTCCGCTCAGGTCAAACTCATAGAGGGCATCGTCGTCTGGAATAATCCCAACTAATGGAACATCCAGACTATCAATACCGGCCTGAAGTGCGGGCGGAATTTCCCCTCGGAGGCGGTTGACAATTAGGCCAGTGTTCTCTATGTCAATATCGAGCTCGTGCCTGAACTTGGCAATGCGTTGCGCGGCAACTAAACCGCGCTGCGTAGGATCAGTTACGATCAGCAGCTGTTCGACGTTGCGCGTTGTACGGCGGCTCAGATGCTCCATGCCGGCCTCATTGTCTATAACTACGTAGCGATAGGTGCGGCTGATCGCGTCGATAACTTCGCGCAAGTTGTGATTGACCGCGCAGTAGCAGCCCGGCCCCTCAGGCTGGCCCATAGCGATCAAGTCTATCTTTTCGCCCTCAGCTAATGCCGAGCGAATTTCGTAGTCGAGATACTCTTGCTTTGTAGACCCGCCGGCAACCGTACCCATGGCCGCTCCAGTTTGGGTCAAAGAATGCTTGACTTCTTCGAGTAATCCCTCACGTATGTCTCCTACAGTCCATTCCAGGTCCAGGCCAAGCACCATATTGAGATTGCTGCTCGGATCAGCATCTATGGCCAGGACAGCTCCGGGCTGTGTCCGCGCAAGATACTTAATTATTAAGGCGGCAACCGTAGTCTTCCCGACCCCGCCTTTGCCAGCAAGTGCGATAGTTGTTGTCATTGATCAATAGCCCTGACTGTCTCCAGTTCCTGCATAATCTGGTGAGCCGCCTGTCTAAGAGCGGGAACGTGGTCATAGACCGCGAGCCCAAGCCTGTCCGCTTCTTGTACGCCACTATCATCAGGCAGCATGCCCAGGAAGGGGATATCTGATGCGGAGCGCAGAAATGCCAATTGCTCCTCATTCGACACTTTGTTGGCGACAAGAAAGAGGCGGGTCAGGCCAATGTCGTTTGCCAGACTGGCGATTTGTGTCGCGGTTCCAATACTGCGCCGTGTTGGCTCCACTGTAATGAGTAGCGCATCTACGAAATCAACGGTCGCCCGGCCAAGATGTTCTACCCCGGCGTACATGTCGAGGATCAGGACCTCGTCATCCCGGAAAAGCAAATGGGTGAATAAGGTCTTCAACATGGCGCTCTCGGGACAAATGCACCCGCTTCCACCCAACTCGACGCCGCCCATTTCCAGAAGGCGAACGCCGCGATGGATGGCGCTAAACCTTTCCGGAATATCGTCGACCCGCGGATTCAGCGTAAAGAATCCGCCGGTAGTGCCTGGTTTGGCGCCAGTGCGCTCTTCAATCAGCTCCTCCATCTCTGCAACCGGATGTAAATTCGCGCGAAGCTCGTAGGGAAACCCCAGGGCTTCAGCGAGACATGGCGACGGATCGGCATCCACGACCAGTACTTCTTTTCCTTCGTCGGCGAACGTTTGGGCCAGAAGCGCCGCAAGCGTCGTTTTGCCAACCCCGCCCTTTCCACTTATAGCAATTTTCATTTATTCTAGTTTCCGTTAACTATGTTTCTGTTATTCTCTTCGACTGTTCCGCGCACAGCTTGCTTGTTAACACACTACCTAGAATCGCACAACCGTCGGTCGGGAGTTGGTGGTCAGCAGAAGCGTCAAATAGGAGGCGATACGATGTTTCGAAGTCTTCATCGCCAAGCCAACATACGACCGCCAACGGCAATTGCGGCAGCACTTGGATTCGCAGCCCAGAGTCTGCCAGGGAGATCGGTGATGCTCCGATGCGCCTAGCTGACGCTTCAAATGCTCCAACGTCGTCGCCGAATTGATGCGCGAGGCGTGTGCCGGTGTAGCTCTGAAACGCGGAGGCATAGAATTTGCCATCAGCCAGTTCCCTGAAGGGCACCGGGACCACCCCCGGCGACCATGACTTCGCCTATCTCGCCACCGGTTCGTCTGAGTGGGGGAACTGGGCGCGGGCCGTCCTGACGCTGCGGCCGCTCGTGAACGGTCCGGGAGTGTTCGAACTGCGGGCCGGGAAACG
>JBJYWX010000110.1:0-13862 GCA_046259695.1 Promineifilaceae bacterium (SeqCode)
TTCATCGTTACGGCGCTGGTTGTCGCCTTTAACGTCTATTTACGCCGCCTGGAAATAACCGGCCGGCAGGAACGGGCGCGCCAGATTGACGGCTATACGCTGTGGCTCTATCCTGCTCTCTATATCTTAGGCGCCGTACTGCTGGTCGTTATTTTCTTGCTGTGATTTACCGCGGCGTGAGGAGGGCGGTGTCAGGTCAAGCGATGATTACGGCTCATCTAGCTGCCGGTAGAGAGTAACAGCCGCGGCCAGGCGCTCGACACCGGCCAGGGTAGGCGGCGTTAAATGCACGATCACGTGCGCCACGCCCAGCGCCGCGTAAGCCTGGAACGCTTCCGCCAGCACCTCGGCCGGGCCACCTAATGGTTTCTCCGTGAAATAATTCGTCGGCCCCAGGTCGGGGTAAGCGACCTGCACACCGGCGGTGATGGCCAGCGTGTCCGGGTCGCGGCCTACCTCGGCGCAGGCGGCCTGAATGCGGGCCAGGCGCGGCGGCAGCTCATGCGCCTCGCCCAACCACGCCGTGTTCCACAGATCGGCATAGCGCGCGACCAGGCGCAGCATGCGCGGCCGCCGCCCGCCCACCAGCAGGGGGATACCCTGCGGCCGCGGGCCGAGCGGCGTGACAACGCAGGCGTCCACCCGGTAATAGCTGCCTTCAAAAGTGACCGTTTCTCCGCGCAGCAGCGGCGGCACGATTTGTAGCGCCTCTTCGAAGCGGCCGACGCGGTGGTCGAATGGGAAGCCGAAGGCTGTAAATTCCGGCTCGTGCCACCCCGCGCCGAGGCCAAGGATCAGACGGCCGCCGCTTACTTCGTCGAGCGTGTGCGCCATCTTGGCCAGCAGCGCTGGATTGCGAAATGGGTTGCAGAGCACCAGCGTGCCCAATTCAACCCTGTCCGTCGCCTCCGCCAGCCCGCTCAGCAGCGTCCAACCTTCCCAGATCCCTTCCGTCTGCGCCGGATCATGGCGAAAGAGCAGGTGGTCAAAGATCCAAATCGAGTCCAGGCCCCCGCTGTCGGCCGTTTGGGCCATCGCCCGCATCTCGGCGTAGGACGGCGGACCGCCGCTGCTGTCTTCGGCGTGGTGGATAACAAGCCCGATTTTCATCGACTCAAATAGACTGCAAATCGGGAATAAGCGCGGGGTCAATCGCCCAGCCCGGCGGCTCCTGGTCAAATCGCAGCGCCCACTGGTGCTGGCACAGCCGTTCCACGGCGCGGCTCATCTTCTTATTGACCAGGGCCATCTCCAGGCGCGCGCCCTCGGGTTCCAACACCTGGCGGTCGATCAGCAGCCGCAGGTACTCGATCTGCAGGGCGTAGCTGCGAATCAACTGGCGCAGAGCGTGCATCTGGTCGGCATGGGCCAAAAATTCGGGGTTTGTGTTCGTCTTCATGGCCCTCATTGTAGCGGGGAAGGGCCTAACATTATGTGAAGAAGACGCAAAAAGTAGGGGCGAGCCTTGTGCCCGTCCAGATAGGCTCCCCTAAAACGGCACGTCCCCTTCAATGCCTTCGCGCCACTCGTTGAGCCAGTTCATCGCTTCGTCAAATTTGGCCGCGGGAAGCTGCTTATAACTCGTGATGCCGAACTTGCGGTACAGCTCACCGTAGACGCCGCCGTATTCGTTACGGCCGCTGGCCTTGGACAGCTTCATCGCCACCGTTTTCACCGCCTGGCTGAGCTGCATCGCCTGATCTTGGGTAATGTACCGTGCCGGATCGCCTAACTGCGTCTCAATCGCTTCTAGTCGTTCATCATAGGCGGCAAACTGGCTGTCATGCTGGTCTATCCGGGATTCCAGCAGCAGCTGCTGCCTGGCCATTACTTGAAGTGCCGTGGCGATTCTGTATGCCATTGCCGCAGGACTGTCACCGGTAAGTAATTCGTCAAAGGATGGTTCGGCAGTCAGCCGGCCCTCCCGGAAGGCTTCATCCAATACTTTGTAACACTCTCGCTGATAGCGGATCAACCGGTCCCGGACCTCTTCCTTGACCCGACTGGCATTTATGCCGAACAAGAAGCCGGACAGATAGTCCAAGGGTATGGCTAGCATCTCGCTGGTTCGAGGCCGGCGACTGCTTGGATCGATGTCCGTCGTTGTAACGACGACAGACATCACCTCTTCCGAAAGAACCGGATCACGATTGATCCGGCGCCGTTGTCCGTCAAAGTTCACGCCCAATAGATCGCAAATAGGACGAACAGGTACAAACACGCTCCCACCTTGTGAGCGAACAGCGATCAGGTGATCGCCATAGAATTCAACCTCTTTCTGCTCAACCGGCACCAATGCTTTTTCTTCACTCATCACCCTTGCTCTCCATATCAGGCAGCCTACGTCTCCTCCAAATCGTCGCGCGCGGCCTCTTTCATCGGCAGGCCGATGCGATACGCGGCGGAACTGATCGCATGCGCCGAAACGGGCCCGCTGGCCATCAGCAGCGCGATCAGCAGCAGCGCCTTGCCCCAACCCAGCGGCGTCCACAGCGCCGCGGCCACCAGCAGCAGCACCGCGCCGTAAACACCCACCTTGCCCGTGGCATGCAGCCGCGTATAGACGTCCGGCATACGCAGCAGGCCAATGACGCCGACGAGAGAAAAGAAGGCGCCGGTGAGCACGACGATGAGGGTGAGAAGCTGCAGGGCAAAGGTCATAAGATTGTAGGCTAAAACATCTGCTCATCGGCGATGTACTTGGCCAGGGCGATGTTGCCGATAAAGCCCAGGGCGCCAAGCGCCAGGGCCAGGTCGATATAGATGCTGTCGCGGTAGATGAGGGCGATCAGCACCAGGATCGACAGGAACAGGGTGCTGACCAGCTCCACGCCGATCAGGCGGTCGATCACATTCTCGCCGCGCCATACGCGCCACACGGCCACGGCCGTCATCAGGATATAAAGCAGCAAAACAACAAAGAGAGTGACGGTCAGTATGTTTTCCATGAAGTAGGTTGCAGGTTGCAGGTTGCAGGTGGCAAGTTGTTACCTGCCACATGCCACCTGCCACGTTACAATGCAATTTTCTCCAGCATTTCTTCGCGCATGCGCTGCGCGTCCTTGATATTTTCTTCGGCGTGCTCGACGTCGAGCACGTGGGTATACATCGTGCCCTCCGGCGTCATTTCAACCACCATTTCGCCCGGCGTGACGGTGATCGCGTGCGCGCTCAGCGCCTGGGCCATCGGTGTCTCGCAGGTCGTGGGAATGGCGATGTTGCCTTGCTTGATTGGCAGGTGCGGGCTGAGCACGATGCGCGCGACCTGGATGCCGCTGAGCGCCAGGTCGGCGATAAGAACCAGGGAGTAACGAATAAAAGCCAGCACGCCGCCGGGCGAGAAGCGCCATTCCACCGTGTGCGCCGACGGCAGCAGTAGGATCATCACGCCCAGCCCCAGCAGCAGCCCGGCCAGGATGTTGCTGAGCTGAAAATTAGCCGTCAGGGCCAGATAGACGGCCGCTAGAAGTAAAGTACCGCGCAGTAAATTCATAATCAGTCATCAATAGTCAATTGATTATTGACTATTTTAACACCGCACCCAGGTAAATCCCTGTATCGCCTAACCAGGCGGCCGTTTCCCGCGCCACGTCCACCAGCGGCCCGGCCCAGATGCCGAGGATCAGGATCAGCAGCACCAGCAGCGCCGGCGCCAGCAGCCGGTCCCCTTTGCGGCCCGCCGGTTCTTCACTCGTCTCCAGCAGCGGATCGTGCCACCAGATGCGCTGGAAGGCGCGCATGGTATAGATCAGGGTAAAAATGCTGGTCACGCCGATGAAGAGCAGCGACCAGAACTGTTCCGCGTCCAGGCCGCTGCTGAAAAGAGTCATCTTGCTCACGAAGCCGTTGGTAGGCGGGATACCGGCCAGGGCCAGGCTGCCGAGGAAAAAAAGCGCCCCGGCGGCCGGCAGCGGCCGTCCCACGCCGGTGACGACATCAAAAGCGGCCGATTTCACTGGCGCCTTGCTGGCCACGTAGCCGGCCAACATCAGCATCGCCGCTTTAATCACGCTGTGGTTAAAAGCGAATATGACCGCGGCCATGAGCGAAAAAGGCGTGCCCCAGCCGATGCCGACGAGGATAAAACCAACTTGCGCCAGCGTTGAATAGGCCAGCATGCGCTTGACATTGTGCGTGCCGATCGCCGACAGCCCGCCGAAAATCACGCCGATGACCCCCAGGACAAGCAAAATGGACTGGATCTGCGGCGCCTGCACGATGAAGAGCAGGGTCGTCATGCGCAGGAAGCCATAGACGCCCAGCTTGACCACCACCGAAGAGAGCATGGCGCTGACGGCCGTCGGCGCGGCGGTGTGGAAATCCGGCTGCCAGAAATGAAAGGGAAATACCGCGCTCTTGATCATAAAGGTCGCCAGCAGGAAGCCGATCGCCGGCCAGAGCAGGGGCGTCGCTCCTTCGCCCGCCACTTTGAGCGAGAGGTCGGCCATGTTGAGTGTGCCGTACTCCGCGTACAGTGAGCCGATCGCCAGGAGCATGAAGAACGAGGCCAGCAGGCTGATGTAGAAATATTTATACGCCGCTTCCGTGCCGTAGTCGTCATCGGAGATGGCGGTCAGCACCGTGCCGGAGATGACCAGCAGTTCGGCGAAGACATACATGTTGAAGATGTCGCCGGTCAGCAGCGCCCCGGTCAGCGCCGCGGCCAGGGTCAGGAAAAGCGGATAAAAGGTCGGGTAGCTGACCACCTTGTCCTTGCTGCCCTGCGCGTAGAGGATGCCCGTGACCATGATCAGCTGGGTCATGACCACGAAGAGCGCGGCGAGCAGGTCGGCGACGAGCGAGATGCCGAACGGCGCCGGCCAGCCGCCCGACTGGTAGACCAGCGGCGCGCCCGTCTGCCACACCACCAGCAGCAGCCAGAGGCTTGCCGCAAAGCTGGTCGCCATGACCAGGAGGGCCCAGCTCGCCTGCGCGCGCGGCCGTCTGCGCAGCAGCAGCGTGACCATCGCCCCCATAATGGGCAGCAGGATGGGCAGGATGGGTAAGTAAGGTATCATCTGCTTGTCATCGAAAATTGATCATTTCCATTTTCAATCATCAATTTTTCAGGCCATCCATCTCGTCCAGGTCAGACGTCTTGTAGCGCGAGGAGATGATGTAGAGCATCGCCAGCACAAAGGCCGTGCCGCCCATGCTGATCACGATCGCGGTCAGGATTAGCGCCTGGGGTAGAGCATCGCTGCGCTGGGCAGCGGCCGTGGTATAGGCCGCCGCCTCGCCGTCAAAAGCGCCCGCCGAGAGCAAAAACAAGTTCACGGCGTTGGCCAGGATCATCAGCCCGATCACCGAGCGAATAACGTTACGCCGCAGCAGTTGAAAAATACCAATGGCGAACAAAGCGCCGACCGTAAGAGCGGTAATTAGTTCCATAGTTCAAAGTGCATGTTGCATGTTGCAGGGGCGGGTGGTGCGGAGGTGCGGAGGTGCGAAGGAGCCCACTGTCCACTGCCCACTGTCCACTATTCCTCATTGACCGTTGATTGTTGACCGTTACCTGTTAACGGTTCTTCCTGCGGATGCCCCAGCGTGCTCAGCATGTGTGTCGCGCCGCCGAGCACGGCCAGGCAAATCGATACCTCGATCAGGAACGAGGTGCTGATGTGAAAGCCATACGGCAGCCAGGCCCAACCTGCGGTGAAGTCGTAATTGCCCAGGAAGTTGCCCGTCAAGACGGTGGCCACGAGGCCCGTGCTCGTCGCCAGTAAAATGCCCACGGCGATAAAAGCCGTCTCCTTGATCCAGGGCAGGCGCCGCCGCGTCTCCTCAAAACCGAAAGCGATATACCAGAGGGCAATCGCCAGGCTGATGATCACGCCCGCGGTAAAGCCGTCGCCCGGCTGGTCGTGGCCATACATGATCTGCGTCGCGGCCAGGATCATTGAGATCGGGAGGGTGACATAGGCCGCGGTGCGGATGAAGGGCGAGAGCGGGTAGCCGCCTACGCCGCGCGTACTGAACTCTTTGCGCGGCACGTGCCGTTCGCGCGGGTTGTCGTCTCCGTGCTTGCGCGCCGCGTGGGTCAGCAGCGTGGCGATGCCCAGGCCGGCTAGGCTGAAGACCGTGATCTCGATCAACGTGTCCAGGGCGCGGAAATCGACCACGATCGCGCCCACGATATCGGTCGCGCCCGTCTCGGCCTTGGCGTTCTCGGCGTAATAGGGGGTGACGGTGCTCTCGCGCGGCCGTTCCAGCAGCGTAAAGAGGGTGACAATAGTCACCACGATGCCCAGCAGCGCCGCCAGCACCGCCTGCCAGGTCCAGGACGGCAGGCGGCCCGAGGTCGCCTCGCGCCAGCCGCGCTCGGTCAAGAACTGCGCGCTGTGCCGCTGCATCCGCGGCAGACGGTTTAGGGCTAGGACCATGATCACCAGGGCCAGGATGTCGACCACGATCTGTACCAGAGCTACGTCCGGCGCCGGTTCGAGCACGAAAATGAGGGCCATGCCCAGCCCCGCGGCGCCCAGGGCCAGCACGGCCGAAAAATCGCGCTTCAGAACGACGGTGGCCGCCGCGGCGCCGACGACGATCAGCGGCGCCACTAGGCGCAGGATCAGCAGGCCGCCGCCAAAATCGAGTTCCGGCCCGGAAAGCGGGCGCAGGCCCAGGGGCGACTGGGTGATCGTCAGCCCGGCGACGAGCACCGACACCGCGACGAGCATGATCCCCAGGTACGGCCGCAGTTTGCCCTGCTGCAGGCGCGTCGCCCAATAGGCGGCGCGGTCGATGCCGGCCAGCACCCAGCGGTAAAGGGCGTTAAAACTGAGGTCCGGCAGCAGCCCCTGCTGCCAGGCCCGCACGCGGTCGCGGAAGATAAACAGCACGACGCCCAGGGTGATGGCCACGGCCGACAGCAGCAGTTCCACCGTCAGTCCGTGCCACAGCACGAAGGAGACTTTCACCGGCTCGCCAAAGGCGTCCTGCGCCGCGCCGGAAAGCAGCGCCGCCTCTTCCTTGGGGCCGGGCAGGATGCTAAGGATGATCGACAGCGCGGCGGGAATCGCCGGCGCCAGCCACATCGGCCACGGCGCCTCGTGCCCGTGAATCGTAGGGTCTTTCGGCTTGCCCAGGAAGGTCTCGGCAATCAGCAGCCCGGCCTGGGCCAGCATCAGCGCCCCGGCCAGCACCGCGCCCCAGCGGATCAGGTCTGCCGCCAGCGGCGGCAGCGAGGCATGCACGGCCGTGGCCAGCAGCGTCTCCTTGGCCAGGAAGCCGAACATCGGCGGCAGGCCGGCCATCGACAGCGCTGCCAGCAGCGCCGCGCCGAAGGTAAAAGGCATCACCTTATCCAGCCCGCCCAGGCGCCGCAAATCGCGCGTGCCCGTTTCATGGTCGACGATGCCCGCCACCATGAACAGCGCGCTCTTGTATAGGGCGTGGGCCAGGATGCCGATCACCAGCGCCTTGTACGCCTCCGGGATATCCTGGCCGATGAGCATCATCAACACGCCCAGTTGGCTGATCGTTGAGTAGGCCAGCAGCGCCTTTAAATCGTTCTGCTTCAGCCCCAGGTACGCGCCGGCGACCATGGTGATTCCGCCCACGATGGTCAGCAGCCAGAACCAGCTTTCGGTGAAGCCCAGCGCCGGGTTCATACGCGCCATGAGGTAGATGCCCGCCTTAACCATCGTCGCCGAGTGCAGGTAGGCGCTGGCCGGCGTCGGGGCGCTCATCGCCCCCGGCAGCCAGATGTGGGCCGGCCACTGCGCGCTCTTGGTGAAGGCGCCGAAGGCCACCAGGGCCAGCATCACTGTGTAGAACTCGTTGCTGCGCAGGACATCGCCGCTGCTGAGAATCGTGGCGTAATCGGTGCCGCCCGCGGTCAGACTGACAAAAAGCAGCCCGGCCAGCAGGGCAATACCGCCGCCGCCGGTGATGAAGAGGGCGCGGAACGCTCCGTAGCGCGCTTCCTCCGACTGCGTCTTGTAGGCTACCAGCAGGTAGGAAAGGATGCTCGTCCCTTCCCAGAAAATAAAGAGGGTCAACACGTCGCCGGCGAGCACCAGGCCCAGCATCGAGCCCATGAAGAGCAGCAGGTAGGTCTGGAAGCGCCAGGCGCTCTGGTCCCCTTTGAAATAATAGCCGCCGTAGACGATGACCAGCATGCCGATAAAGCTCACCAGCAGGCCAAAGAAGAGCGCCAGGTCATCGACATAGAGGCCAAGGCTCAGATTAAGCGCCGGCAGCCACTCCCAGCGCCAGGTCAGCACCGCCCCGGCGTTGACCGCGGGCACGTAGAACGCCAGGAACAAAAAAGCGGCCAGAGGCGCCAGCGCCAGCAGCCAGCTAAAACGGGTGATACTGCCGCGGCGGTTGAGCTGCGGCAGGCCGTACAGGGCGGCAGCCAGCGCGCCGGCGAAGATAAAGAGCAGAGGCAGTAGGAGCGCGGTCAAAACAATGAACAATCAACAGCTAACAGGTAACAATCAACAGCCAACGGCCCGTAAGCGGGCAGTAGTCAGTAAGCAGAAAGCAGTGGGCAGCGGCTCCTCCGCATCCTCGCACCTTTGCCACTGCGCGCCACCTGCAACTTGCAACTTGCAACTTGCCACCTCCTTCACCACGCCACAACATCACTCAACGGCTGGGTCAGGTCAATAAAACCGATGCGGTTTGAGTAACCCGTGGCGCCGGTGCCCGAGCCCTGGGTCAGCAGCGCCAGTTCCCCATACATGTCATGCGCCGCCAGCCAGTCGCGGGCAAATTTCTCCCAGTTGGTAGGGCGGTACTGCTGGTAAACGGGATGCACGCCGTAGGAGAACAGCAGGCGCTGGCAGGTAGCTTCATGAGGGGTGACGGCGATAATCCACACCGGCAGGCGAAAGCGGCTGATCATGCGCGCTGTGCGTCCGCTAAGGGTAGGCGCGACGACGGCCACGGTCTCGAAGTCGCGGATGGTGATGTAGATGGACATGGAAACCAGGTAGTCGGCGTCGGTCTCATCGCCGAACTGCTCGGCGCGCAGCAGGCTGGCCACCTTGTCGCCGGAGCAGTGCGGCTCCGTTTCACGGGCGATGGCGGCCATGACCTCTACCGTCTCCACCGGGAACTCGCCGATCGCTGTTTCCCCGGAGAGCATCACGCAGTCCGTCCCGTCCAGGATGGCGTTGGCCACATCTGTCGCTTCGGCGCGGGTCGGCCGTGAATTGTAGGTCATCGACTCCATCATGTGCGTGGCCGTGATCACTGGTTTGGCCATGTAATTGGCCCTGGCGATCAAATCCTTTTGCACCATCGCGATGCGCTCGATGGGGATCTCCACGCCCAGGTCGCCGCGGGCGACCATAATCCCGTCCGTCGCTTCCAGGATCTCATCAATATGCTGCAGGGCGCTGGCGCGCTCGATTTTGGAAATGACAAAAGGATCGTACTTAAGGACCGCGGCCGCGTCACGCAGTTCAGCCAGATCGGCCGCGCTGTTGACAAAAGACTGGCTCACCGCGTCCAGGTTCTGCGCCGCGGCGAAGGCCAGCCATTCATGATCGTTCTCGGTGAAGGCGCTGATGCCCAGGTCAATGCCGGGGAAGTTGACGCCCTTATAAGAGCGCAGTTCGCCGCCCACCAGCACCCGGCAGTGCACCTCGCTGCCCTCCACGTCCTGCACGACCAGCTTGATGAAGCCGTCATTGATAAAGATTTGGTCGCCCGGCTTGACCGCCTTGGGCAGCCCCTCAAAGGCCAGCGAGGCGCGTTCGGCATTGCCTACAAAGTCGCCCACGGCCAGCGTAAAAGGCTGGTCGCGTTCCAGGTACAATGGATCAGGTTCAATGGCCCCGATGCGCATCTTCGGGCCCGGCAGGTCGCCCATGATCGCCACGCGGCGATCTGTCTCGGCAGCCGTGACGCGGATATCCTCGATCACCTGGCGGTGCGTTTCCGCGTCGCCATGCGCAAAGTTAATGCGCGCGATAGTCATTCCGGCCAGGATCAGCTCTTTCAACACCTCTCGCGACTGCGAAGCGGGGCCGATGGTGCAGACGATCTTTGTTTTTTTATCAGGCAAGCTGTCGGCGCTCATGGTGCCCTCCTTTGCAGCCGGCAGCTATTTGCCGCCGGTCAATAATTTGCTTACTACCCGTCATCTCCGCGCTCTGCTTCATTATAGCCGCTAAATGCTCGCTGGCAGCTTTCGACTGCCCACTGACAACTGCCCGCTGGCCACTATTGGCTTACCACTTCCTTCGTCTGGTTAGCGATTTCCAGCTCCTCGTTCGTGGGGATGATCAGGATCTTGATCGCGCTTCCGGCGGTCTGTATCTCCGTAACCGGTCCGTGCGGGCCGGCGGCGTTTTTCTCAGCGTCAAGCACAATGCCCAGCGGCTCCAGGCCGCGGCAGGCCAGGCCGCGCACGATGTCGCTGTGCTCGCCGACTCCGGCGGTGAAGACAAGGGCATCCACACGGCCGAGCGTCGCCAGGTAGGCGCCGATATATTTGCGGATGCGGTAGGCATACATCTCCAGCGCCAGCTCCGCCTCTGCGTCGCCCGCCATCTGCCGCGCCTCAATCTCGCGCAAATCATTCTGCCCGGTGAGGCCCAGCATGCCGCTCTGCTTGTTCAGCAGGCGGTCGATCTCGGCGAAGGACATGCCCAGCGCCGTGCCCAGGAAATAGGGTAGGGCGGGATCGACGTCGCCGCTGCGCGTGCCCATGATAAGGCCCGCCAGCGGGCTGAAACCCATCGAGGTGTCGACCGACCGGCCGCCGGCCACGGCCGTCATGCTGCAGCCGTTGCCCAGGTGGGCCGTGATCAGGTTCGTCTCCGTTGCCCCCCGGCCCAGGTAAGCGGTCGCCTGCTTGGTCACGTAGAGATGGGATGTGCCGTGGAAGCCATAGACGCGCACACCGTGCTCCTCGTATAAGGCGTTGGGCACGGCATAACGATAAGCCGCCGGCGGCATCGTTTGGTGAAAGGCCGTGTCAAAGACCGCCACCTGCTGCGCCTGCGGGAACAGCTCCTGCGCTACCTGGATGCCGGTCAGGTTGGCCGGGTTGTGCAGCGGCGCCAGCGGGATCAAATCCTCGATCGCCTGTTTCACTTCCTCGGTGATGATCGTCGGCTGGCTGAAGCGCTCGCCGCCATGCACGACGCGGTGGCCGATGGCGGCGATATCTTCCGGCGCGTCCAGCACGCCGCTTACTTCGTCCAGCAGCAGGTCGACCATCAGTGCCAGCCCCTGCCGGTGGTCGGCAATCGGGTGTTCGCGCACCACCGGCGGCGCGCCGTTTGTCAGGACGGCATGTTTAATGCGGCCGATCGGCTCGCCGATCCTTTCTACCAGCCCCGACGCCAGCGGCGCCATCGTCCGCCCGTCAAAAAGCTGGTACTTAATAGAGGAACTACCGGAATTGATAACGAGAATGTTCATAGTTGCAGGTTACAGGTTACAGGTTGCAGGTTGCAGGTTGCAGGCTGCATGTACTTGCCACTTGCAACTTGCCCATTAACTATTCTTCCTGCGCCTGGACGGCGGTGATCGCCACCGTATTGATCACATCTTCCACCGTGCAGCCGCGGCTCAGGTCATTGACCGGTTTATTCAAGCCCTGCAAAACCGGGCCGATGGCGATCGCGCCGGTCTCGCGCTGCACCGCCTTATAGGTATTGTTGCCCGTATTCAGGTCGGGGAAGATGAAGACCGTCGCCTTGCCCGCCACTTCCGACTGCGGCATCTTCTTTGCCGCCACGTCGAGGGCCACGGCCGCGTCGTACTGGATCGGCCCCTCGATCTTCAGGTCGGGCCGCCGCTCCTGCGCCAGGCGCGTCGCCTCGCGCACCTTCTCCACGTCCTCACCCACGCCGGACGCGCCGGAGGAGTAGGAGAGCATCGCCACGCGCGGCTCGATGCCGAACTGCACCGCCGTGTCGGCCGAGGAGACCGCGATTTCCGCCAGCTGCTCGGCGTTGGGATTGGGATTCACGGCGCAGTCGCCGTAGACCAGCACGCGGTCGGAGAGCGCCATGAAAAAGACGGAGGAAACGACGCTGACGCCCGGCTTCGTCTTTACAAACTGCAGCGCGGGCCGAATCGTGTGCTGCGTCGTGTGCGCCGCGCCAGAGACCATGCCGTCGGCATCCCCCTGGTAGACCATCATCGTGCCGAAGTAGGAGACATCGGCCATCTGGTCCAGGGCCATATCCATATTCATGCCCTTGTGCGCCCGCAGCTCCTGCAGCGTGCGCGCGTATGCTTCGAAATCCGGCGACTCCGTGGGATTGACGATCGACACCCCTTCCAGCTCGCGCGAAAGGCCCAGGGTATAGATCAGCTTCTCCACCTCTTCCGGGTCGCCCAGCAGGGTGATATCAACCACGTTATTGCGCAGCAGCGAGGCCGAGGCGGTCAGGATGCGCTCGTCGGTGCCCTCGGGCAGGACAATGTGCTGCTTGTCCGACTTCGCCTGCTGGATCAGGTTATAGATGAACATGCGCGGCGTGATGCCCTGGTCGGGCAGATTGACAAGCTGCTGCTCCAGCGCGCCCGTGTTCACGTGGCGGTCGAAAAGGCGCAGGCTGAGCCGGATCTTAGCCTCGGCGTCGGGCGTGATATAAGAGCGTACGTGGCCTATGCGCGTCGCCGTGTGGTAGGTGTCGTCCGGCACGGAAAGAATGGGAATGATATCATCCAGGCCGGTCAGCAGGCGGTCTACCGTATCCGGCGGTTTCAGCCCGCCGGTCAGCAGGATACCCGCGAGCTGGGGATAATTCTGCGACTGGTGCGCCTGCAGGGCGCTGAGCACCACGTCGCAGCGGTCGCCGGGCGTGATCAGCATTGAATTCTGGCGCAGGTAAGGCAAGTAATTGGCGATCTGCATCGCGATCACGACGTAGTGATAGACCAGGTTCTCCATCTGGTCGCCGCCGTAGAGCACGCGCGCCCCCATGTAATCAGCCACTTCTTTCATCGTCGGGCTGCTCAGCCGGTCGCGCGCGGGGATAACCGACGTCAACGGGTGCGTCTCCGGCAGCTCTTCCTCCAGCGCCTCGACCAGGTCATCGACGATATCGGGATCGGTGCGGTTAACGACCGCGCCCAGCATCTGGCAGCTGTTTTCTTCAAACGCCTCGAGCGAGATCTTGACCTCGTTGATGATCTCGTCCACCGTCTGGCCGGCGCCGCTGATCACCAGCAGCACCGGGCTGCCCAGGTTGCGGGCGATATCGGCGTTGTAATTAAACTCCACGGCCGAGCCGCCCTGTTCGAAGTCAGAGCCGATGCAGAGCACAAAGTCACATTTACTTTCCAGGACTTTATACTTCTCGATAATCTTATCCAGCACCTCGTCGTAGAGCCCCTCGGCCATCATATCCGCCACTTCATGGCGGTAGAAGGCGTAGGTATCTTCGTAGTCGATATCCAGGTTGTAATAGGTCAACAGCAAGTCGATATTCTTATCGCGGCCCTTATCGGGCGGGATTTCAATCACCGGCCGGAAAACGCCGACATTCGGCGTGCGCCGCAGCAGCACTTCCATAATGCCCAGGGAGACAAGCGATTTACCGCTGTAAGGTTCAATCGTAGTGAGGTAGATAGAATTCGTCATGGTGGCCCCGAATCAGTGGCTGTCTTAGAAACCGAGTTTTTGGAGCAAAGTGCTTCCTGGCAAAATACCGTAAAAAACTCGGTTTCTGCTATTTTCAATTCAACGCCTTAGTTTACCGCAAAACGGCCGAATGTCTTAAAGGAACCGAGTTTTTAGAGCGTAGAAACCGGGTTTTTAGAGTGGAATGCTTCCTGGCAAAATACCATTGAAAAACTCGGTTTCTAGAAGTCTAACCCAATACGGCCGAATGGGAGAGATGAAAGTGGAGAGGGATTCGATCTGAACCGTCCATTGTAGGGGC
>JBJYWX010000111.1:0-14225 GCA_046259695.1 Promineifilaceae bacterium (SeqCode)
CGGATTGGCCGCGCGCGCGTTTGCTGACACGCGTATTCTTCTCTCGCGTGATCGCGGCCTGCTCAAACGTGGTCAGGTCATTCACGGCTACTGTCTTCGTAGCACTGATTCGCGTGAACAGCTGGCCGCCGTCATGCGGCGCTACCGTCTTTCCAAACAGGTTAATCCCTGGAGCCGCTGCCTGCGCTGCAACGGAGAACTGCAGCAAGTCTCAAAGGCCGCGATAATGGACCTTCTTGAGCCAAAGACAAAGCGTTACTTCTCTGATTTTCACCAGTGTACTGCCTGCGAGCAGGTCTACTGGCGAGGTTCGCATTTCTCCCAACTGCAAGACATTATCCAGGTAGTTCTTGATCAGGTCGCAAGTTCAACTTGACATATTCTGACAGTTTCGGTCATAATTATGTCTACTAGTGGCCG
Organism: Promineifilaceae bacterium (SeqCode); assembly: GCA_046259695.1. Lineage (GTDB taxonomy): Bacteria > Chloroflexota > Anaerolineae > Promineifilales > Promineifilaceae > JAACFF01. Next base: position 421 of record JBJYWX010000111.1, read on the forward strand.
GTGGTCATGCGCCCGTGGCGGCGCATACCTTTCTCGCCATGTAATTAACTTGGAGTAGTACCAAAATGAAGAACGGCAGGCATGCGGCAGCATGGCTGGCGGCATGTTTCCTCATTCTGGCGGCGGTCGGAACAATGGCCGCCCAGGGTGAAAATGGTGTGTACGATCTCGCCGTTACCCAGATCGAAGCAACGCCATTCGCTGCTGGCCTCGGTGACGAGACGACCTATTCTGTCACTATCGAGAATACTCATACCTCTGCGGTACCGCCGGACACTGCAGTTGATCTACTCCTCACTATCACAGAAGCCGAGAGCAACCAGACCATCGCTAGCTGCCGCCAGCCGCTTGACGTCGCCGGCCTTCGCTTGTCGGATGGCCCTCAACGTATCCTCGTCGAAGATTGCACGGTCGTCCTGCAGCAGCCGGGTACCCATCTTTTGCGCGCAGAACTGTTGGAGCCGGACCGTGAGCCCGCGAATGACTTCTTCGTCGCCCTTCCCGGCGATATTGATCCGTCCAACAATGGGCGCATTTCGACCTTGGTGCCGGCCATCCAGGCAAGCGATTACAATCTGCCGACAGAGCTCACCCGTGTCTTCGCCGGCCTGGCGATCTTCTTTGCCGTGATGGCCCTGGTTGCTGCGGGAACGGAAGTGACCATTGACAGCCTCAAAGTAGCCGTCGGGCTGAAGAGCAAAGTCTCCTCCATGGATGCCCTTGAGCGCATGGAAAAATACATGCCCGGCCAGCTCGGGGCCCTCAGCGTTACCGCCGCCACTCAAGAAGAGTTTCAGCGCTTGGTACGTGATCTGCGCGGTACGGTAGGCACAACACTGGTCGCGGTGCAGAACCTTACTGCCCTGCGCGATCAGATCATGCGCGGCGAATTCGGTGCCACCTTCCAGCGAGCGCATCTCTTGGGCCAGAGCACCGCGCAGCTCGAAGGAAGTGAGCTCTATAACTACAAGAAGTATCTGCAGGCCTACATCACAAATGTCTTGAATTCGCTGCAAAACCGTCTGCACATACCAGCCAGCTCGCTTCAGCCCCTGCGTAACCAATTGGCTGAAGAAATCAGCTTCTTTGACGGCCGCCGGCCCGACAACTTCGTCGATGAATTAATCGCCGACCTGCAGGATCCCCATTTTTGGTCCACTCAGCTTATAGACGGCTGGCTGAACAATGAACAGGACAGCTTCTATGCTCGCAGCAGCGCAGCCGTTTTGGATGCCTACGACGGCGAAGTAAGGGATATCCTCTTGTCCGTGGGCTTTTCAATCGCATCTATAAACGCCCTTCAGCGTGAGCTGGCCGCTCGTCTTGGCACCATCGAAGCAGGGATTTCGCAATCGACCGACACCTTCCTTACCAGCATGCGCAATGTGCTGGATGCAGTTGAATTGCGCCGTTACGATACACAGAGCCCGGCCCGCAAAGCGTGGCGCAAAATGCGCGGTTGGCGCAGCGGCATCTTCCCTCCCAACGGCCTACGATCCGCTGTATTGCCTGCCTTATTCCTGGCCTTGCTCTTTCTCTACCTGGCCTGGACCAGGCGCGTGTTGGCCGCCGCGCCTTTTGCTGAACTACTCAGCCGCGCCGAGTCAACGGCGCAGCCCTCGCCATGGTTGTCCTGGTTCATCATCTATTTCGGCTTTGCTTTCGCCGTGGTTGTCGTTGTCTACTATGCCCGCCGCGCCACCGGAGCCACTGAACAGCAGTGGTTCAGTGGGCTCGTTGGCGCGGCGTCTATGTCGGGTCTGGTCGGCCTGTTTTTTACCCTATTACTCTGGATCCTGCAGCCGGACAGCGCCAATCGCGTTTCGGGTGAGCTTGAGTTGCTAGGCTGGTCGCAGCTCTGGTGGTCGTGGCTCATACAGTTCTCACTAACACTATTTCTGCTGCTGCTGACTTTCAGCTTGGTGGGCAAATACGTTTACGATCGCCTCGTGCGTTCGGCCGTAGCCGACGGGCATCTTGCCTCGGACCTCAACAAGCTGGGAAATAAGACCGCACTTCATCGTGTAGAAACGCTTTGGAATCTGGTACGCGAAGGCTTCGATGTTACGGAGGTCGATCCCGATCGTTTCGAAAAGGCAGATACCGTGGCCGACTATGAAAGTGGCATCCGCACGACGCCACACGAGGCCTTCTTGTTCTCCAAGGAAACTGCCGCCCAGTACATTATGCAGCGCACCGATGAACAGCGTGACGAAGAAACATCTCGGCTGCGAACGCTGCGCGTCGTATCGATTATCATCGGCTTAGTTATCGCCTACCTCTTGCAGATCGACGTATTGAACTTGCTTGGTGAAGCGTTTCCAAACCTGCTCGACCAGCTCAATTTAACGATCATAAGTGGGCAGACTTTGCACGAATGGCGCAGCTGGCTTCCCGCTACGAAATCCATTACCGTCGGTATCATACTGACCGCGTTCGCGGCCAGTGCGGGATCAGCGTTCTGGCATGACCGGCTGGATCAGCTCCAGGCTTCAAAGAAGGGCGCCGAAGCTGCGGCGCAGCTGTTGAATCAGGCTTCACAGGTGAACGATTCGACATTCTCCGGCAAATAGAGTTCCGTCTATTCTCCAGCCTGACCGCTTTCGGCGTCGTCCCCGTCAAGCAAGTCTGCCAGGGCTTGCAGCCTGTCCAGTTCTTGTTCCCGGCGCTTTATGGCCTGCTGCAGTTCTCCGCGTAGGATGCTCCAGCCATCCACATCCTGTTCATCGAGCATTTGTGTCCGCCGCCAGAGGCGTGCCGTGTTCTCGTTCCGCAGTGCGTTAAGTTGCCGCCTGGCTTTACCGGTCAGCCGCTTCATCTTGTTAATCGCCCTTCGTAGATTCCGCTGCTCAACGTCGGCAATGCCCGATAGTCCCTTCACCTCTTCCGGAGACAACTCGCCCGCCAGATCGTAAAGCGCCTCCGAGTCGCCAGAGTTGTACGCGCTGTTGATTGCCGCCATAATGCTAGTGCGATACGAGCGCTCAAAGGCGGATGCCGACAGATCAGGATGAAAACGGCGCGCTAATTCGCGAAATAGGCGCTTCTCCGCTGCTTTGTCAACAGGGGTCTCCGTGGGTAGCAGTACATCTTCCTCGACCGCTTCCTCCACCCATTCCGGCTCCGGAAATTCATGCAGCGCATCAGGGTCCATGCCCTCGCGCAAAAATGCCATACGCACAACGAGCGCTTCCCGCTGCGCGCGCAGTTCCAGGATCCGCTCTACCAGATCATCAAGCATCAGGCGGCAGTGCATCCGAAAGCTGTTGACTGCCGCCTGTTCACGCGCCAGCTCAGCTTCAGCCTCGGCCAGAACGTGACGTGCTTGCGCCAGGTCTAGCTGTAAATCCTCCTCTTCATTTTGGCTGTCGCCTATGGGCTGTAGAGCTTTGCTACTCATGACCATGATATCTAAACATTGTAGCCGCCACTCCTGACGTCGCCAATGAATGATTTAGCGACCGTTTGGCCAACGTGTTAAGATCGTGGAGGTTTATGAAGCGGCGAAGCTTGGCCCGCTTCTGTGAACGGCACTGAACATGACAAAAGACATTGAAGAAACAGAAGTGGCAATCATTGGCGGCGGCCCTATAGGCATCGAGCTGGCCATCGCCCTGGAACGCCTTGGCACCGATTACAGGTTGTTCGAAGCCAGGCAGATCGGCAACGCATTTTGCAGTTGGCCTTCCAATACACATTTTTTTAGCACACCTGAACATGTCGCTCTGGCCGGCGTGCCGGTCCATAACCTTGACCAGCAGCCTATCACCGGAGAGCAATACCTGGCTTACTTGCGGACGCTGGTCGAAATGTTTGACTTGAGGCTGCACAATTTTGAACCGGTTCATAGCTTACGGGCATTGGAGCATGGATTTCAGTTGTGGACCGTACCGCTCACCGGTGAACGAGTCTATCGGGCGCGGTATGCAGTGCTCGCTACTGGCGGCATGGCCCGCCCGAGGCGACTCAATATTCCCGGCGAAGACTTGCCCCATGTCTCGCACTATTTTCCCGGACCTCATCCATATTTCCGCCGCCGCGTCCTGATCGTTGGCGGCCGTAATTCGGCCGTGGAAGCCGCACTGCGCTGTTGGCGAGCAGGAGCGACGGTGGCGCTGAGTTATCGCGGCACTGAACTAAATCGTGAACGTATTAAGCCGCAGCTCCTCGTTGATCTGGACGATCGGCTAGAGAAGAGTGAAATTCAATTCTTTCCCGGCACCATTCCGCTTGAGATCACGCCAGGTCAGGTGAAACTAGCTGAGACGGCCGACGGCATCACGCCTGACGGCCAGGTTTTCGCACATAGCACTGATGCCGTGCTGCTCTGCACAGGCTTTGAAGCCGACATGGAACTGTTTCGGCAAGCAGGCGTTACCCTTTGTGGGCCGGAAGAGTCGCCTCTTTTTGACGAAGGCACCATGGAAACTAACATTCGCGGTCTCTACGTGGCCGGCACCGCCGCCGGTGGGACACAAAACCGGTTTACCTACTTCATTTCTACCAGTCATGATCACGTGGCCAAGATTGTCAAAGCAATAACGGGCAAGCCGGCCGGCCCGCTGGGTACGGTCGATGCGCGCAACAACTCCGTAACCTGGAAAGAAGTCAGGGCAAACTAATTCGCCGAAGATGACTCCACCACACGTTTGACCGGACAACCCGAGCAAAAAGAGGGCAGACAACAGATGCTTTTGGCAATCGATATCGGCAATACTCAGGTTGCACTCGGCGTATGGGACGGCGAAAGCTGGCTGCACGAATGGCGCCTGAGGACCATCCCCCAGCGCACCAGCGATGAATACGGCATCCTTGTACGCGACTTGCTCAGAGAAGACGGCCTGACAGACATGGTCGACGCCGTTATCTTGACCAGTGTCGTGCCACAGTTAACGTCGACATTTCGCCAACTGAGCCGCGATTATCTCGCCGTAGAACCGATTAACGTCAATTCCGAACTTGATACAGGCATCGTCATTGCGACCGACAATCCGAAAGAAGTCGGCGCCGACCGGATTGTCAATGCTGTGGCCGCTTACTATGGTTACGGACGTCCGGCTATCGTTATTGACGTGGGCACGGCAACCACCTTTGACGTGGTCAGCAGCGCAGGCGAGCTGCTGGGCGTAGCCATTGCACCAGGTCTTGGAGTTGCCGCCGATGCCCTTGCCCAGCGAGCCGCGCAGCTGCGGCAGGTGCCTCTGGAAGCGCCGCCCAGCGCCATCGGCCGCAATACGGTCCATGCCGTGCAATCCGGGCTGATTTATGGCTACGTCAGCCTCATTGAAGGCATGACTGCCAGGCTCCTGGCCGAACACCCAGACCGTGATCAAGAAATCCTTGTTATCGGCACAGGCGGCATGATTGGACTGCTGGCGCCCTACACCACCGTGCTCGACCACGTTGATCCTACTTTGACGCTGAGCGGATTACGAATTATCTATGAGCGGCTTTTCATTTAGGTGTTTGTGTACTATGCGAAGAATTCTTTTCCTTTTTTTCTCCCTGGCCATGGTATTGTTGATCCTTACTGCTTGCCAGGCTGAGTTGGCCAATCCGCCCCGCATCGCCACCGCCGCGGCCAATGCAACGCGTTTGGCCCAGCCTACCAAAGAATCAATTTACTTGGCTGTTCCTACAACCACCTCTGCGCCTGGTGCGCCGGCCGTCGCCAACGCCCCAGAGCCACACTCGCTCCATATCTGGATCAATGAGACTTCCGACGAACATCGCCAAGCACTGAATACCATGGTCGCCGACTTCCATGAGCGCTCGGGAATAGAGGTGGAACTGCAGTTTATTGACCCGGCTTTGCTGCCTGACCTTGCTCACACAGCCGTCCTCTCCGACACCTTGCCCGATGTCATCCTTCACCCGCTTGAATTTACCATGTCCTGGCGCGAGGATGGCATTCTCGACGCGCAGGTCGCCGACGCCATTGTGAACGAGCTGGGAACCGCTACATTCGATCCCGGCGCACTGGATTTAGTGCGGCAAGACGGGCTTGTCACGGGCGTTCCCAGTGATGGCTACCAGCAAATCCTGCTCTACCGGTCAGACTGGTTCGCGGATGAAGGTCTTGAACCACCTTCCAACTACGAAACCATGCTCGCCGGGGCGGAAGCACTTTTCAATCCTGATGATCTGCGCTACGGCCTGGTCATCCCTACCGAGTCGAACCTGATCACTACCCATCGCGCTTTTGAACACATTGCCATTGCCAACAATTGCCAGCTCGTAGACGAGGCAGGCGAAGTCTTGTTCTTGAGTGAACCCTGCCGCGAGGCGCTGGATTTCTACTTCAGTATAGTAAACCAGTACAGTCCGCCTGGCGTACAGACCGACACGAGCGCCAGGAATGCCTATCTGGACAGCCGTACGGCGATGATCATAGCTATTCCGGGCATCCTACCCGATTTGGTCCAGAAGAACCGCCTTAATCAAAATACCGGTATCATTACCGATCTGAGCGGCTTCTTACCTGATAATCAGTCCGCAAATTTCGGTAACATCTCTTACCTCGGCGTCACACCTGTCGCCGACGAAGCGAGCGCGGCGGCCTTTATCAACTACTGGTTTAACGAAGGGTACCAGACGTGGCTGGCCGTAGACGCGGAACGCAAGGTACCCATGCGGTTCGGTACTGGCGATCGCCCGCGATTCTATATTGATGCCTGGGGCACAACGCCAATCCTACAAGGAGAAAGCCTGACGGATATTTTTGGACCGGAGGTGGTTGCGCAGCTGCGTGACGGTATCGGTCTCACGAACCGCTGGGGTTTTCGTCAGGGGCAGGGTGCCTTAGTGGGGCACCTCTATGATGACATGACGTTCTCTATCGTCCTGCAAGAAATGCTGAGCGGCTACTTTAACAGCAGCAAGACGCTCTATGAAGCCTACAATCGAGTTATTGACCACATACCAGATTACGCTTTCCCCATCATACCGACTCCTGAAGCGTAGGCTAATCGTTTTCGCCTCAAGCCTGATCTGCGGCTAGAATACGCGAGGAGTGTGAAGCCGGTAGGCACACGTGCGCTATTCCGAAAGAAGAAAACCAATGGCCCAGATCGACCAGCAGCTAACCACCTCACCTGAGACCAGCACGTCGGGCTCGCGCAGCTATCGCTGGATTCCGCTCGTCATCGCCTTAGCCGTGCTTGCGCTGGACTATTTGTCGAAGGAAATTGTGCGCAACAACCTGCCGCTTTACACTTATTGGGCCCCAATTCCGGCTGTTCAGGAGTTCTTCCGGTTTACGCACACGACCAACACCGGGGTGGCGTTTGGCCTCTTCCAAAATGGCAACCTTATCTTCACCGTTTTTGCCATTCTTATCTCCGCGGGCATTATTGTTTTTAACCTGAAGCTGGAGCCTGGCCATCTCCTCTTGCGGATTGCCTTGGGCCTCCAGCTAGGCGGTGCCATAGGCAATTTATTGGATCGTCTCACGCACGGTGCGGTCACTGATTTCTTGGACTTCGGCCCCTGGCCGGTCTTCAACGTCGCTGACACGGCCGTTGTGGCTGGCGTAATCCTAATGGGCTTTGTCCTCTTGCAGGAGGAACGCCAGGAACGCAGCGACCAGAACAACGCAGCGCCGGAAATAGACGATACCGCCGCCAAGCCTTTGCAGCAGGATGAAGGCCCAGCGCATTGAATTGCGGCCTGGCGCAAACGGCGAGCGCCTCGATAAGCTGCTATCCCAACTACTGCCCGAAATATCGCGATCCCAATGGCAGCGGCTGATTGGCGAAGGCCATGTGTTAGTCGATGGGCACGTGGCTAAGAGCTCCCAGCGCATTGACGGCTCACCACTCATTAACGTTGACATACCTGAAGCCTCTGAAAGTGAACTGCTTCCCGAACAGATCCCGCTTGATGTGCGCTATGAAGATGACGATCTCATTGTCATCAATAAACCGCCCGGACTGGTCGTGCACCCGGGCCCGGGTCACGACAGCGGTACATTGGTTAATGCCCTGTTAGCGCACTGCCCTGACTTGCCTGGCGTGGGAGATACGAGGCGCCCCGGCATCGTACACCGCCTCGACAAGAATACCTCCGGCCTGATAGTCGCCGCCAAGAATGACCTCGCCATGCATTTCTTGCAGGCCCAATTCAAGAAGCGTACCGTGGACAAGCGTTACCTTGCACTTGTCGATGGCCGTATCCGCCCCGAAGCGGCATTGATCGATGCACCAATTGGTCGCGATCCGCTCCAGCGCAAGAGGATGAGTGTCATAGCGCCTGGCAGCCCGCGCGCCAGCTCGTCGCGCGCACGCGCGGCTCGCACTCGCTACGTGACCGTCGAACAGTTTGCAGATCATACACTGGTAGAGTGCGCGCCGCTTACCGGGCGTACGCATCAGATCCGCGTTCATCTGGCCTATGTTGGATTTCCGATTGTAGGTGATCGCGTCTACGGCCGGCGAAAGCCATCCCTGCCCATTGAGCGCCACTTCTTACACGCCGCCCAACTCAGCTTCAATCGACCTTCAGACCAATCCCGCCTTACGCTTATGGCCGAATTGCCCCCCGATCTAGCTGCCGTACTGGAGAGCCTCAGCTAAACAGACGTTCCCGGGCTTTCAGGCAGCGGGATAGCTATATAGAACGTACTCCCCTTGCCCGGCTCGCTCTCGCACCAAACATGGCCGCCGTGCCGTTCGGCAATGCTTTTCACCATCGCCAGGCCAAGGCCGGACCCTTTGGCTTTACTGCCATGCCGCTTCACACGGAAGAACTTCTCGAAGACGCGCTTCTGATCGTCATAGTCGATACCCGGCCCCCGATCGCGCACGCTGATGACGATCTCCTGTCTATCAACGGCGAGGTCGGCCGCCAGCGTCATCGGACCGCTGTTCGGTGCGTATTTAAAACCATTTGTCAGCAAGTTCGCGATGGCCTGCCGCAGCAGCTTGTTGTCCGCGTGCAGAAGGGGCAGCCCATCCTGAACACGCGTGTGCAGCTTGATCCCACTTTCATGAGCAAACAACCAGTGCTCATCAGCTATCTCCTGCAGCAAGACAGCTAGGTCCAATTCCTCAAAAACCAGATCGACGCCGGCCTCAATACGTCCCAGATCAAGCAAATTCTCAACCAAGCCAATCATCTGCTCCACGCTTTGGAGAATCTTGTCTGTATAAAGACGTTGTTCATCAGTGAGGTCATCCATCAGTGACAAACCTGAAGCATAGCCGCTCAAGATCGTCAGCGGCGTCCGAAGGTCATGTGAGACATTGTCCACAAATTCGGATTTCAGGCGGTCCATCTCTTTTTGATGCGTAATATCGTGCAGGACGGCCACGCGCCCCAGGATCTGCCTATCCTGGTTCGTTATTTCAGAAACGCTCGCCAGGTACGTCTTGCCGTCGACAGCCGTCACCTCTATTTGATCCCGGCTACGCCCGTCACCCGCTAGTGCGCTGCTCAGACGGGCAGAATCGATTACATCGGATACCAGTCGGTTGACCACTTCGCGCGCCTGAATTCTGAACGCCTCTTCCATCGCCCGATTCACCATCAATACCCTCGCAGTCGGATCCGTAACAATGACCGCCTCGGTGGTGCTGGCCAGGATCGCTGCCAGTCGGCGCCGGCCGCTCTCCGCATGCGTGAACTGGTAACTTTTCTCTAGCAGAACTGAAGCTTGCTCAGCAAGCGAGCGCAGCTGTTCTCTTTCCTTTTCACCAACCTTACCTGGCTGCCGGAACCCGGCCACGAGGAACCCAAGAAAGCGTCCTTTACTTTGCAGCTGATTTGCATAGAGTGATTGGATGCCGGCCTGAGCGGCATTGGTCGAATCCAGTCCTTCGGCAATGGCCACTGTTGAAGGCAGGTCAAGAATCTCGCGTGCCCGCAGTTTGGTCAACAAATGCTGGTCGAGAAGCGCCATATTGTCTGCGGACGGGCCCGCAGCAAAAGTCAGCGGTTTTCCGCCTGACGGATTGAGGGTCAATGCACGCGCTCCTGACGCGCCCGTTACCCGCAATATGCCGTTGAGAATGACGGGCATACTTTCGGCTAGATCAACACTTGATGAAGCCTCGCGCGCTACCGAGAGCAGGAGCGATTGTTCCTCCAGCCGCAGGCGAACGCCCTTCTCCATATCCAGGAATGCGCGGCTGAGTTCACCCAATTCATCGGGGCGGCCTGTTGAAGGGGCCGGCGTGCCCGGCGTGCCTAGCGAAAGGGCACGCGTTGAGCGTGTCATTTGCGATATCGTCCGGGTCAGATCCCGGCTGTAACTTGAAAGCCGCCAATAGAAAACGCCCGCGACCGTAAGCAGGAGAAGCACAAGAGGAAAGGCCGCTTTTACCCCCTCAGCAAGGACAGAATGATATGGAACGGCCGCCAACACGCGCAGGTTTCCCTGTCCCGGTAAGGTGGTAAACACGAGCTGGCGCGTGCCATCTTCCTGCTCGCTAAGCACGGCCGTGCCACCGGGAGCCGTCGCGGCCACAGGGCGCTTTCTGCCAACCATTATTGGCGCGTCAAACGAGCCATCTTTTGCCCTTGAGAAGGAAATGACGTTACCTTTGGCGTCTAGAACTGCGCCGGCTACATCCTGACGTGTCGCGGAAACCTCGCTTAATAGGCTCTTCAAGGCATCCTCGCTGAGGCGGCCAATGAGCACGATGGGCGAATCTGTATCGCTCGAATCCACCGGCACGACCAGGCTCACATCTGAATGGTTGGTCGTTGATTCCCCTATCACAAGCGATTCAGCGCTGCGGCCCAGCGCTTCTTTCACCGCCGCCTGCTCAGCGTCGCTCAATGCAATAGTGCCGGCGGCTGCCGGGTATGTCTCGGCTACATGACCCTGGCTATCGACCATGATAACCTGCTCGTAGTGCCCTTCCTGCTGGTAGATATTGCTGAGCGCGCGGTCCAATTCCTTACTTGCTTCCCCTCCGGCACCGGTATCCCCATAGGCGCTCAGGGCACCCGCCATCTGCAGCTGAAGATCATCCAGCTCCGTTGAAGCGGAAACGGCACCAGCCGCCATTTCGGCCACTGCCGCTCGTGTGGACAAGTAGGTTGAAAGAATCACGGTGCCGCTGCTCACCAACAACGCCGCCGCGGCCACAAAGAACAACAGGTTAGAGAGTAGATAAGCGCGTACGCTGCGCTGGCTCGGCGACGGCCTTAGTTCTTTTCCGGTGCGCCATGCCGGTTTCACCAGGGCTACCATGGCCACAACAAGCCCGCCAGCAAAGCCTTCTGCAAGCAGCGGAATGACGCTCGATCTCACTGCCGCCGCCGCCATATCCAGGCGCCCAAACAGAATTTGACCCGACTGCAAGACAAGCAGTTCAACGGCAGTCATCAACGCTATGGCCCCAAATCCCAACGCGCCGCTCACTGGTGGCAGACGCAATAGGTGATACAAGCGCCCCCGATAATCGAGGTGCATAAGGCTTGCTGCCAGCCAGGCCGCAAGCGCATAGTGGAAAATATCGACAGGTTGGTGTGACTGCGCGAAGGCTCGTCCCAAACCCATGCTCATGCCCACAAGTAGTGCCGGTGCAGGACCTAAGACCAGACCGGCCAGCAGCGCCGGCACGGCTGCCAACAGATAGACCGTAAAATATTCGTCAATATTTCCGGCTAATGGAAGAAGCCCCAGGCGCCACACAACCGGTAGAAACTGCCCGGTGAACATCGCCGCCACACCCAGCCCGAGCCAGCCAAGCCACTGTTGCCAACCGAATAACTGCAGGTTCGCGCGACCGCGATAAAGAAGGGCGATACACAGCAGCAGATAGACCAAAATAAGCATCCACTGCTGCCAATTTCCGGGCGCGCTTAAACCGATGGTTTCAGTTACGCCCCAGTAGGCTGTAGGCATATCCCTCCTGCCCAGTGAACAGGCCCGTCCTGTTCAATAGACGTGCCAATCAACTAACCACTGCCGTACGGCCGGCGCCGTACTTTGCTCATGCAACTTATCTATACATAAATCACTAACATCGAGCATTATATACTAAGCCATGGGGCATGCACAAGTCACAGCCCCATATCTGGGGGGTTCTCTCTATTTGTCATAAACGTTCTTGTCAATTATGATCACGGAATGAGTTCTCGCGGCCGTACTTACGCAATTTTGATCGGCATTATCCTACTGACGCTGCCCTGCTATTGTGGCGGCATATTTTTGCTGACACGCGCACCGCGAGAGGGTGAGGTTGTGCAGCCAACGTTACCTGCGGTACTGTCTCCCACGCCTACTTCAACCGGTCAGGGCAGCAGCCCCATAACACCAACGCCGCTGCCGACGAGCACCGAGAGAGCTACCGCCACCCCGCTGCCAACCGCTACGCGGCTAACCGCCACCCCGCTGCCAACTCGTCCACCCACGGCTACAGCCATACCTTCAACCGCGACGGCGCTGCCTCCCACCATCACACTTACAGCAACGGCAACCGCCTCGCCTACGTCCACGCCGACGAGAACCCTGGAACCGACGGCCACCGCAACTCTATTCCTCTCACCGACTGCCACCGAGACAATTGCCCCAGTCGAGACTGATACGCCAACACCGACGGCCACCATAGAGTCACCAACACCACAGGAAACGCCGACGTTTCAATTAATCACGCCTACGTCCGAGGTGACTGCTGAACCAACGCCCGGTGAGGAATAATGGAACTGTTCGACCTTCTGCAAGAACTCACTGAGACCCACGGCCCGTCTGGCTACGAGCAGCGCATTGCTGCCACTGTCTCTGAACTGTGGCAGCCTCTAGCAGACACAATCACGACCGATCGTTTAGGCACCGTTCTCGCCACTAAGTACGGCCAGGGCCACGAGCCGCGCCCACGCTTACTCCTAGCAGCCCATCTGGACGAAATTGGGCTCATGGTGACCGATGTTCTGGAAAGTGCCGGCCACGGTTTCTTGCGCGTGACCCGAGTGGGCGGCATCGATATCCGCCATCTCTACGCGCAGAACGTTATCGTTCATGGTAAACGCGATCTGCCTGCAACCATTGGGGCGCTGCCTTCCAGCATGCTGGCGGAGGATCGCCGCACCAAGCCATACGGATACGAAGACCTTGTTGTTGATCCGGCGCTTCCCCATGCGGAGCTAAAAGAACTCGTCGCCGTTGGCGATTTCATCACTTTCTTCCAACCGCTGCGCAAGTTGATGAGTAACAACGTGACCGGCAAAGCGCTGGACAACCGGGCTTCGTTGGCCGCCGTAACCGTCTGTCTCGAACAACTGGCTGGGCGCCTGCATTCATGGGACGTAATCGCCGCTGCTACCGCCCAGGAAGAGACGCGCCTGCTTGGTGCCTACACCGCCGCCTTTGCTCAGGCGCCAGATGCGGCCGTTGCTATTGACGTCACGTTTGCCAAAGGGGCCGGTGTTAGCGAAGCCGCTGCACCCGAGCTGGGCAGCGGCCCTGTCCTTGACATTGGCCCTAACGTTCATCCCGGCCTGTTTTCTGCCCTCAAGAAAGCGGCGGGATCGCTTGAAATGTCGTTCACCACGCAAGTTCATTCGAGATCCAGCGGAACCGATGCGGAGGGACTGCAGGTCGCAAGATCGGGCGTTCCGTCGGCGCTTATTTCTATCCCTTTGCGCTACATGCACACTACCGTGGAAACGGTGAATCTTAAAGATGTCGAGCGCGCCGGCCGCTTGTTAGCGGAATTTGCAGCTGCGCTTGACGAGAATTTCTTGGATGAGATTGCACGTGAACTTATGTGAGGATTCTGGCGGACTGCTGTTTCTTGCCAGACTAGTTGGTCAACAAATATGAGCGACTACCTGAAAGAACTGACTGAAGCTGTTGG
>JBJYWX010000112.1:0-4253 GCA_046259695.1 Promineifilaceae bacterium (SeqCode)
GCACGCAGGTCGAAATCAGCTCATCCTCACTCAACTGGTCGCCCGCCTCTTCAACAAGGGCCAGTTCGCTGATCAGGTCATCCTGCGGCTGGCGGCGCCGTAATCGCGCCAGATCGCGTAGATAGTAGGAGAAATCCTCGGCCGCCTGGTGCGCGCACCGCGCCTCCTCTTCCGTATGATCCAGCTCATACATGGCCACAATCGCCTGGCTCCACGGGCGCAGATAGCCGCGATCGTCATCGGGAACGCCCAACAGGCCGGCGATCACCTGCACGGGCAGCGGCTCGGCGAAAACTTGCAGCAGGTCAACCTCTCCCCGCGCCTGCGCCTCGTCCAGCAGGCTGTTGGTGACCGCCTGGATCTTTTCGCGCATGCGGCTGACGCGCCGCGGCGTAAAGACCTTGTGCACCAGCATCTTCAGCCGCGTGTGGTCCGGCGGCTCCATATCAAACATCGAGTTTGCGCCCAGGCGGGCAAAGGCGGAATCCGCCGAGACCGCGCCCGCGGGGGCCTGTGCGGCGGGAAGGAGGTCGGGGTCAATGGCTCGCCCCAGGCGGCGGTCGCGCAGAAAGAAGTCAACATCCTCGTAGCGGCTGCAGAACCAGAGCCCGCTTACTTCATCAAAGAAGATCGGATTCTCAACGCGCAGGCGATCGTAGAGCGGGTAGGGATCCTGCAGGGTCTGCGCGTCAAAGGTGAGTCTCACAGCTCCTCGCTCCGCCACGCTTCGCTGAAGTTGTGCCGTGGCAGTTTGGCCGCTTTCAGGCCGCTTTTGCGTTCGTCTTCGTACTGACCGAAATAACCCTCAATTTTGGCCGTCAAGCCGGCAATGATTGCTTCGTACCCCGGCTCGCGATAGAGATTCACGGTCTCGCGCGGGTCGGCCTCCAAATCGAACAGCTCGTGACGGCCGTCTGGATAGCGCAGCAGGAGTTTGTGGCGCTCCGTGCGCACCATGCGCAGCGGGCCGTATTCGCAGTATTGCTCCCGCCGCCAGTCGGAATAGGCGGAACTGTTGTCCAGCAGACCCATATAACTGCGGCCTGGATAATTAAGCCCCGGCAGGTCAATGCCGGCGACAGCAGCAAGCGTTTGAAAGAGATCGAGGTGATCTACCAATTCAGCGCGGCGCTGGCCGCCGAAGAGATGTCCCGGCTGGTTGAACAGCAGGGGAACGCGGATCGATTCTTCGACCATATTCAGGGGCAGCGTGCCGTTGCCCTTGCCCCAGATGCCGTGGTGACCGCAGCAGAGGCCGTGATCAGAGGTGTAAACTACCAGGGTATCCTGGCGCAGGCCCTGTGCATCCAGTTCATCCAGAAACTCTCCGACCGCTTCGTCTAGCTGGGTGACGGCGGCGTAATATTGGGCCAGGGCCTCACGGGGATCCTCGCGCGTGGGAAATGTCGATTCCAGGTTCTGACGGCCGAATGGATAAGCGGCGTCACGCGGGATGTCGACGAAGGAACAGCCACGGTAGGCGTCCACGAGGCGCTGCGGGTGATCGCGCCAGGGACTATGCGTTGACGTGTAGCCGGCCACCAGGAAGAAGGGGCGTTCGCTGTCGCGGCTGCGCAGGAACTGCAGGGCCTGACCGGTGATGATGCGCGTCTTGTACCCCTCTATCACGTGGTAACGGCCGTTATCGCAGTAGCGATGCGCGCCGCCGTGGTCCACCGGGTAGTCGTGGCCGAGGGTGAACCAGCTTTCGAAGCCAGGCTGCGGCAGTTCATCCTGGCCCATATGCCATTTACCGCAGTACGCGGCCTGGTATCCAGCGTCAGCGAGCAGTCGGCCTAACGTCACCTCGTCGCGCAGCCAGAACCTGGCCCCAATCTCCGGATCGCCGGAGGCCAGGTAGTCGTGCAGGCCATGCTGTGAAGGCAGCCGCCCGGTGAAGAGCGAAGCGCGAGCCGGCGAACAGACGGGGATGGGCGTGAAGGCGTTTTCCATTTGCACGCCGCTGGCCGCCAGGTAATCGAAATTGGGGGTATGCAGCTCACTATTGCCGTAGGCGCCCATGGCCCACTGGCCGTGGTCGTCGCTCACGATAAGCAAAATATTGGGTCTTTTTTCCATGTACTTAGCTCACAGCTTTCGCATCCAGTGTGCCGGCCAGGGCGATGATCTCTTCAGGCGGCGGTAGCACGGTGGCCGCACCCTGGTGGCGCACGCTCAAGGCCCCGGCAGCCGCGCCCCAGCAAAGCGCGCGTGGGAAAGGCTCGCCGTTGAGCAGCCCGGCCAGCAGCCCGGCGCGGAAGGCGTCTCCCGCACCCGTGGCGTCGACGGCCGTTACCGGCGGCGGCTGTACGGTGAAGGCGTCGCCGTCGCTGTTCAGAGCGAATATCTCGCGCGCGCCGTCGGTGGCGATGACGATGCCCCTGTTGACGCTTTGCAGGCGGCGGCACTGCTCGCGCACGTCGACGCCGGGCAATGTTTCACGCATGAAGGCCGCCGAATTCAGGACGAGGGGCGCGAGAGGCAGGATGGGATGGTCGGCCATGACCACGTCGCCGACTGCCGACTGCACGCCCTGCTCATGGGCAAGCTGCGCCGCGCGCATTCGCTCCTCACCGCCATACAGATCCAGGGCCAGATAAGAGGCGCCGTGCAGGTGCTCCGCGGCCAGTTCCGTCTTGGTGGCCTGCGGGTAGCCGTAGACGAGAAAGGTGCGCTCGCCGTCGGGCGTAACCAGCACGCGGCAGAAGGGCGTCGTTTCCGCGTCGCTGCGCTGCACGCAGCGCAAATCGAGATGAGGACGGCTGTCCAACCAATACCAAAGCAAACGGCCGTATAGATCACGCCCGATCCAGTTGCCGCCAAGCGCCGTGTCGACGCCCAGATTGGCCAGCCAGACGGCCGTGTTGGTCGCCGCCCCGCCAATATGGTAGGTGTCGCTGATGGGAAAGGCGGCAATCTCCGGGCTGGGAAGAAAGGGCACCTCGACGATATTGTCGACGCCGATTTCGCCGTAGCAGAAGACACGATTATTCATGCGGCACCCGTTAAGAGCGACCAGAGCAAGTCGTAACAGGCCCGAACCTGGCAGGAGACGGCGGCGCGAACGGCCGTGCCGCTTTCCTCAATGGCTGATAATTTGGTGGAACCGCGCAGCGCCGGATCGGCCACTTCCACGCGCACCGCGGCTTCGCGCCATTTGAACAGGCCGTCCTCGAGAAGGGCCAGCAAGGCCACGGCATCGTGCAGGGAACAGCCCCCCTGCTCCCAGCCTTCGGCCTCTACGCGATCGATCCAGATGGGCGCCTGGCTGCAAAGCAGGTCTCGCGCGCCATTATCACGCGGCAGCGCCTCGAAATCGGCGCGAGAGAATAGAATGCGGCGCGTGACATCCAGCCCCAGCATGCGCACGGGCCAGCCAGCGTTGAGCACAATTTGCGCCGCCTCGGGGTCGCAGCGGCTGTTAAATTCAGGCGCCGCGTAAACGAAGGAACCGCCCATCACGACCAGCGAGTCGACCAGGGATACAATGTCCGGCGCGGCGCGCAGGGCCAGCGCCAGATTAGTCAATGGTCCAACGGCAAGGATGGTCAATTGGTGTGGATATGCTCGGACGGTTTCCACGATCAGGTCGACGGCGGGACGGGTTTCCTGATACTGCGGCCAGGGGGGTGTACGGCCGTAGCCGCTCTTCCATTCGTCAAACCAATCGTTGCTGCCCGAAAGCGGCCCGGAGGCGCCGAGGCCCAGGGGAATATCCGGGCGATCGAGATAGGCCAGCAGGCGCTGCAAATTGTGCATCGCCGTTTGCACGTCAACATTGCCGTGGACGGTCGTGATGCCCTTCACGTCCAGCGATGCGGCAGAGAACAGGGCAATCAGCGCCGCGCCGTCGTCAATTTCCGCGCCCGGCGTGCCCAGGCTGATGTCCGTATCCAGCAAGACGGGACGGCCGTCCAAGGGCTAATCTCCCGCCGCGGCTGCGTCGCTATCCAGCCCCAACTGCTGCCGGAAGCGGTTCTTGGTGAGGCGCAGGCTGAGCTTTTCGCGCAGACCGACCAGGACCAGGGCCAATAGCGTGGCGAACTGGGGAATGAGCTGGATCAGGTTGGGCGGCAGATCGCTGACAGTTTGCACGCGCACGGCAAAGGCTTCCGTGAAGCCAAAGAACATGCCGGTGAAGAAGACGCCAATAGGATGGTTGAAGCCGAAGATGGCGGCGACCACGGCTACCCAGCCACGGCCGTTGCTCATATTCCTGGTAAAGAGCGTCAGGTGGCCTACGGAGAGAAAGG
>JBJYWX010000113.1:0-5678 GCA_046259695.1 Promineifilaceae bacterium (SeqCode)
GAGCGGCCCTGGCCAGGAGGGGAAACCAGGGCCGCTCACTTTTTGGCGACTTCAACACTATTCTAGGATTCCTATCTGAGTACAGCCTAAGCTAAAGATAAGTAGACGGTGAGTGCCGGGCGCCTGGTGGCACACAGCGTTGGCCGCGCATAGCGTGCGCGGCGGGTGGGCGGTGGATTAGGGCAGCGTCAACTGGAAATCCGCGTAAACGTCTTCTGGCAGCGCCCCGCTGGCGTCTACCGCCGCGTAACGTGATCCGCTTATTGGATCGTAAACGCCAATGCCGGCGGTATAAGTGCCAGGCGGCAAATCCGGAGGTAGATCCAGCGCACGCCGGTCAACAATCTCATCGCCCGCCTGCCACCAGCCGAGCGGCACGAACCCGTCCGCCGGTGGACCATCATGCTGCGCCACGAGGCGGCCGCTCTCGTCGTATAGATGCATAAAAATCACGGGTGAAGCCGTCTCGCTGTCCTCAGCTATGCTCTGCCAGGCCGAGGTGACGGCCAGCGCGCCACTTGAGTCAACCTCGCTGGACACGGCCGTCAGCGCCAGCCGCTCATCAAACGTAGCTAACGTTTTGCCAGGCACCGGTTCGCCGGGCCGCCAGGCAGCGGACAGGTCAAAAAACGCGCCCCGGTTCAGGTCGAACACATAGACGGCTGAATCAGCCAGGTGGGCGTGTAGTTCATCGGGTGTGAGCGGATCACCGGCGCTCCGCCAGCCTGGACTGTACGCCTCGACGAATACAGCCGCTGCCGGGCGGTCCGGCCCGCCGTTGAAACGTATAAAATCACGCGCCTGGGCGTAAACGGGTTGGACCACGGCGCCAACCGGCGTCCAGGGATAGGAGTTCTGGCAGCCCTCCGGCCTGGATGCAAAGGAACTAAAGAAGACCGGCACATTTACCAGCAGCAGTGGGCGCTCGGCTGGCGCCTCGCTTCCCAGCGCGGCCATCTGGCGCACAATGTCGCTCGCCTCATTATAAAAATCCAATTCACAATTGATAAAAAAGAGCGGCGGCCAGGCGACAGCCAGCACGTAAATCAGTCCGGCGGTGGCGGTAAGCAGCCGCTCCCAGCCGGGCAGCGGCCAGTGGCGTGCCAGGCCCAGTATAGGCAGCGCCCAGAGCAGGGCCACGCCCACGGCCGGCAAGTAGTGCAGTCGCGGGCTGCCATAGAGATAATCCGGGGAAAGGAAGAGCGTCGCCGGTAGAGCCGAGAATACAAACCAGCCCAGGCCAAAAAGCCACAGGTTGATTGCCCGAGCCCACCAGGCTGCGAGAAGGGTAAGGACCAGCGCGACAAACGCCAGGAGCCAAAGAGCGGCCGTCTGCTCTGCCGTTAGAGAAAACAGGGGCAGGAGTGGGTAGACCAGGGTCTGCAGAAAAGGTATCACGTTGCCCACCCAGCCGGACAAAGAAGGCAGCACCTGCTCGCTAGTCTTGGGAATCGACCACCAGATCAGCAGGAAAATGGGGGTGACCAGGAGATAGGGCCAAAACGGGCGTTTCAACGCGTCGCGCAGGCCTTCGGGCGGCCGTTCCAGCCACTCTACACCGACCAGCGCCAGTGGTATAAACAGACCGTTCTCATGGGTCAGCAAGCCGAGCAGCAGCGAGACCAGCGCCAGTCCAAAAAAAACCAGACGTAAGCCGCGCGCCTTCGTGCGGCGCGCCTGCTGGTAGAAAAGCAGGGTCAACAGCAGCCAGAAGAGCAGCAGCGGGTGGGTCAGCGAAGCCACATAAGCGACCGCCTCATAACCAAAGGGCGCGGCCGCAAAGAAGACAGCCGCGGCCCAAGCATAACCACTGCTCCCGCTGAGCCGCCGCGCCAACAACCACAACAGGGCCGTGTTCGCCGCGTGCAGCGCCAGCAGTAAGGCGTGAAAGGCTTGGGCATCGTAAGCGAAGGCGTCTACAAAGGCCTGCAGCGTGGTAAAGACGACCGGACGGTAATAGCCATAATCGGCGGAGCTGCGGAAGTAGTCAAAGTAGCTGCGTGATTCCATCCAGGCGAAATGGCCCGATGGATCATCGTTGAAGAAGGCGAACTGCAGGGCGCGGCTGTAAAGTAAAAAGCCCAGTAGGGCGGCTGCGGCCATCGAACCGATGATCAACCATCTCCGGTGAATGGCGATCGATTGGGATACAACGGGAGCCATGGGAGGACCGTCTAATCGAAGAAAGACAAGCGGCTAACGTGGATTATCCGCCGCCCAGGCCATTGTCTTAAGGAGGTGCTCGCGCAGCACGTGGCTGCCGGCCCACATCGCGCCAACATGGGTGCTGGGCACGGTCAGCAGCGCCTCCTGGTCGTAAACAGACGCGTGGTTCTCCAGGCGGAAAAACACATCATGCTCACCCATAACAGGAAAGACGCGGTGCTGATCGATGTGCTGGTAAAGTGAGGTGAAATCGAGAAGCTCGTCAAGCTCTTCCCGTTTAACTGGCAAGCGGCGGTTGAACATCTCTGATGCATCCCAGATAGCTTGTGATAACTTGGGTGATGCGAACATGGGCACTGTGGCACGGCTAACATCAAAAATGCCCTCATAAAGCAGGCTGGTGATGCCGCCCCAGCTTAAGCCGCCGATCACCGTGAAAGCGGCGCCCTGCTCCTCGAACTGCTCCTGTACGGTGCGCATGATACGCAGCGAACCGGCAAACATCTGGTAGATGTGCTCCACGGATGCAAAGCCGAGGCGCAGGGGATCGGACATATTGTGGTGGTATGGCGCTTGCACCACCACGGTGTGCGCCGGAAAAGCAACATCTTTGGGTATCAGACGCTGCCAGCTGCTGGTATAGGGATATTCTGCCAGCCCATGATGGTAGATGAATAAGGGCGCTTGGGCCTGCGCGGCCGGTCGTACAGAAATTAGGCAGTCAATTTCTCCCAGGCGAGTGGTAAGCTTGATCCTATGCTCGCCGGGCGCGGTGATCTGGTAGGCAGGGGTCTCTTTGGCCGTAACTGCGGTTTGAGCCAGCACCTCCTCCAGGGTCACGGAGCAGCGAAAGCCGTCTGCGCCGTTCTCCGGGATGCGCCGGTTAATAGCATAGAGCGTTGCCCGGTCTATTTGCTGTCCGATAATGCGTTTTGCGGATTCAGGTAGCATATTTTTCTTATCAGGAACCCTTCACTTTTTCTCTTCCCAACGTTCAAAGATAGCATGATTGGCGGGCGGGTGCATCCGGCGCGGCAGAGTTCATACCCAATCCTTAGTATCAGGCATAAAAGCGTTATGTCATGTATGAACATGTGGCCCCGATCTTGGGCAGACCCTGCACTTGACAGGGAACCTGCCCCTTTCCTATAATTCGCCGCACTATAGAGTCAACGCGACGATCAGGACGAGTAATCGCCGCACCGTTGCCAGAGAGTAGGTGGCCGGCAGGCTGGAAGCCCCTATCGAGACGACGGCGATGAAAACCACCTGTGAGTGGCCTCACGGAAAGCGGGCGTGCCCGATAGTATGGAGGTCCGGGTTGCTCCGTTAACGGCTAAACGAGGGTGCCTGGGCGCAGCAGCGAACAGACACTGAAGTTGGGTGGAATCGCGATGCCATCGCCCCAATACGGGCGGTGGCTTTTATATTGCCATGGCCCAGGCCGGTTTTAAACCGGATTGCTCTTAAAGAAGATTGATTGCGGAGGTTCCCATGGACAAGAAAATACCGGTAGGCATTCTGGCCGCCACAGGTGCTGTTGGACAGCGCTTCATTGAACATCTAGTTGACCATCCCTGGTTCGAAATCACTTCTGTGACAGGCTCAGAAAGGACAGCGGGACGGCCGTATGCCGAAGGCGTGAATTGGCTGCTGGCGGGCGATCCGCCGGCAGCGATCGCCGACATGATCGTCGAGCCGACTGAACCCAATCTGGATGTCGGCGTCCTTTTCTCTGCGCTGCCGACAGCAGAAGCGCGTGAATTAGAGCCAAAGTTTGCCGCGGCGGGCTACAAGGTGCTGACCAATGCATCACCCTTCCGCATGGACCCATACGTGCCCCTGCTTATCCCGGAGGTTAACCCGGACCATTCGGCATTGATCCCGCACCAGCAGAAGGCGTATGGTTGGCCCGGCTTCATTGTGGCCAACGCCAACTGTTCAACCACCAGCATCGTGCTGCCGTTGAAGGTCTTACAACAAGCGTACGGCCTTGAATCAGCCGTGGTAGTCACGATGCAGGCCATCAGCGGCGCCGGTTATCCTGGTGTACCCTCACTGGACATCATGGACAATATTATTCCTCACATTGGCGGTGAGGACGGAAAGCTAGAGAGCGAGCCCCGCAAATTGTGCGGCACCTACCTAGAGGAAGGGCGGATCGAACTCGCGGATTTCGCCGTCAGCGCCCAGGCTAATCGCGTACCCGTCATCGACGGGCACCTGGGCAGCGTATCGGTCAAACTGAAACAGCCGGCAACACCCGACGAGGCAATAGACCTGTTCAAGAATTGGAAACCCCCGGAAATCTGCAAGGAACTACCAACCATGCCCAATCCGGTTCTTTTCTACCGTCCGGAAGAAGACCGGCCACAGCCCCGGCTGGATCGCAACGCGGGTAACGGCCTGGCCTGGACGGTGGGCAAAGTGCGCCAATGCCCGGTCAATGACTTGCGCTTCCTGGCTATCGCCCACAATACCTTGCGCGGCGCTGCCAGCGGCAGCGTGTTGAATGCGGAACTACTGATGCTGCAAGGCTACATTAAGTAACTCTTGGTTTGCGTTCGGAGGCGGCAGCGTGGTGGGACCCGCAGTGGCGTGAAAAGTCCCGCCGCGTCACTCAACGACGGTTAATGGATTTTCCAACCAGGTGGGCACAACCTGCACCCAGCTATTGCCGATTTTCAAGGGGAAGGGATTGCCTTCACTGTCCTTGAAGGTCAGCGAATCCCCTCGTTGGAACCGTTCCCAGGTCACGTCGTAGCGCTGCCCATCGCGGAAGACAGCGCCGCCGCCGCTGCCCCAAAGCTGCACTTCCACTGATAACGCGGCACAGGTGCCGTCGGCGTTGGCCTGTTCGCAGATCGTGGCATCATAGGCGTGGTAAGGAGCGATGACAATGACGTTGGCCGCCGATACTTGCTCGCCCGTGTTGCCGTCCAGGTGCGGAATGCCGTCAGACCAGCGCAGATAACGTTCACTCTGCGGATCATAGCGCCAGTTTACCAGCGTCCAATTGTAGTCGAGATTCAGGGCGCTGGCCGGCGTGCCGCCTTCCGGCGCCTTATTGCTGAAGACATTGGTCGTGCTGAAGTCGGGCGGGTTATTCTGACCTCTTTCATCTAACACTTCCCACAACAGCAATGGATCGGCGTATAGCGTATGCTCGATCGGTTTATCCTCCCCGGTACGATAATAGCCCTTCTCCCAGGCATATAGTATGCGGTCGCGAAAATCAGAATTGTTGAGCTTCTGGGCAACGCCATTACTTGAGCCAGAATAAGCCAATGCGGCATGGTACATGGCTGGCAGCTCGAGATCGATCAGGCGCGCGCTGCGCACTGGGCCCAGCCGCGGCGGCGTTTTGCCATAGATGATGGCCGTGAAGCGCGTCAGGTTGCCTTCAGTCGTATGTTCAAAAACGATGTCCGCATCGTTGAGACCGGACTGCGGGCGGGTGTAGACGGCTGGGGCATTGGACAGCTTGATCGCCAGCGGCCTGCGCTGCAGGT
>JBJYWX010000114.1:0-6121 GCA_046259695.1 Promineifilaceae bacterium (SeqCode)
AAACAGCTGCTCCCCTTGGTCGATAAGGGTTTATTTCCGGAAGAAGAGTGATCGCCATTCTTCACTGCATGAGGAGGGCCAATGAAATCGCTGAACCCAAAACTTTTTCTAAGGCATCAGCGAAACTATTTTTTACGAGCGCGTCTTGAACATCATGTTGAACCGGAGCCTTGGCGGTTGCGGATCATTCATCCACCCTATCCCTTTTACGGCGTAGTTTTGTTTCTCCTTCTTGGAGAACCTACCTATCACGAAAAACCGATTGCGGAGTCGATACTGAACAAGGATTCCCTCCGGGTAAAGATCGTGGAGGGCAATCTGTACTTGATGTTATATCTGCAAGCCCCCTTTTGGGAGGCATTATTTGCCGCCGCTATCAGTAAGTTTAGTGAGTTGGCGCCGCGGGAAATAATCAATTCACCTATGTTCATCAGGTGGTTGGAATCGGTCGAAGTAGTGCAATCCGATCAGTCGTATTACAAAAGAACGATGCGCTATTCGGAGGATGAACGATGTGACGAACTATGATTTGTTTGCAGGTTGAGGCCTGTAATCGGGACGTAAAAAGTCCTACGGGTCTAGACGTAGGACTTTGGGCAGCACATAACAGCAGGTCGGTACCCACGGTTTGTGCTTCGTAGATCTTCAATGTTAGTAGATTCTCGTCTACTGTCAAGTTGATCGCCATAACACGGGTAAAGACATACTGCTTACGTGCCGCCTTCGCTCAGGAAGGAGAGTCATATGGATAACAAATGGCTGGCACGGAGATACGAGTATCTGACTGCTGCGGAGTGGGAGGTGTTGGTCCGAGGTGTTGCTAAGGGCCTGACGAACCCGGAGATCGCAGAGGACAGGGGTACGAGCCGCAAGACCGTAGAGACGCAAGTCCACGCCATACTTAGAAAATTGGATGTTTCCTCAAGAACGGAAGCGGCAATCTACGCGTTTCGCAACGGTTTAATGGATGAAGGGGGCGATGAGCCCTAATGACCCAATATACATGATTGCCCCGATGTTTTTCGGACCTTGCTGAATTATCCTAGGTATAGGCACCAGCAAACACTTATGCATAGAGAAGCCGACCAAGTTTCTCTAAGCGATTTTAGTTACGGTGAATCACTTATGGCTACGGAAATATTGACCGCCGAAACAGGGACTCAGCTGGCAGTAAACTACCCCGATAGCATACCGGCGCCAGTCGCAAAAGCCGCTTCCCCGGCCGCTGTACGTGTCTTGATTAAGTGTATCAAGGCCGGATATGACATTGCTGATGGGATAGATCAGGAGATCGTGCGCCAGCGCGTTCAAAGGGCCTTCCGCCAGGAGGCAGAGCGCATTATGCACCAGGACATAGTGCCAATAGTGGGAGCGGTCGGCGCACACCAGTTTGGCCGGGATTGGCTGCGGAGCATGGGACTCGACGCAGATTTGGAGGAGGAGGCCTTGGCTGCCCTGAAGGAGCGGCAGCAAAAGAGCCTGTACGAGTAACGATGACGGGCATCATACCATACAAGAACAGTAACGCACGCCAGATAGTACGGGCGTTTGGTATCAGCCGCTTGCTGCTATACCGCATGCACTTTACCTATTACTGGCTGCATGATATCGCCCCGGTGATCTTGACGTACAGGCTCAAGCAACTGGGCCGTGATGGTATTGAAGGGCTTCCTTTTCTCTCCCCGGAAACCAAGGAGCAGATAATCAAATGGCTGCAAGAGCGTTCAATTTTGTGATAAGCCTCATCAAAAGTGGTGTTGTTCAGGTGCGTAATCACCACCTCTGGGGGCATCGAGGGGAGTCGGTTTTTAAGCCTTTGATACAGCGGAGAGCAGGGAAGCGCTCCGTAAAACCAGGCGATCGTCCGCAGGGAATCGTCATCGAGCACGGGCCCGGTGTGGATCGTCAAGCTGTTCAGAGCTCACTGATAGGTGGGCATGAGCCAGGCCGAGCAGAAAAGGTCGTGCCACCGCGCTTGCCGGAGGATCTCATCTCCCTGGCTGCCCAGAACAGCTCTTTCAAGCAAGGCATCCTCCATCTACAGGCGCTCAACCTCGATGACGACCTGTTTATCGAGGCTGTGGAGGCATTGAGGGCGAAATATTATGCGCGGCGGTTCCCGCTTGTAAGTTGGCAACCTCCAGATCGGTATCTGCCGCGCGGAGAGACTCTATTCAGCGATGGTGATTATTTGGAGATCGACAGTGGCTGATGTGGAAGGCCGGTTGCGACCGGCTTTCTGATGGAGCATAGGTGGTATGAAGAAGATAACAGGAATTGATGAAGCCGTAGAGGAATTTCGTCGCCAGGCGAAGCCATTTGTTGTTGAAAGCGATCTCGCCTCATTAAAAGAGTTATTTGCGCGCACGAGCGCAGACGCCCGGGCGTCTAATCCTGATGAGCAATGGCACGTAGTTCGCGCCATGCGCGAAACATTGCGGGACGTTTTCTTGGAGTCAACGCACAATGTCAAACGTGATTTTTTTGAAGATTTGTAGCTCTGTCCGTACCGATTGAAATGGAGGTTTCAATGTATCTAACAGTCATTACATTAGCGATGCAGGATGGGCTGGCCAGCGAAAGTAGCGGCTTGCCTTGGAAATGGGTTTTGCTTATTGTGGGAACAATCTTCATTGTCTTGTGGTTCAGCAAACTGCGCGAAAAACGGCGCCAGCGCGGCTTGGAGCGTGAATTCAGCGAGGCGCTTGGCTTTGACCCAAAAGACGGAAGTGGTGGAGCAGTAGGAGGGGTCGCGGCCATCGAGGATGTTTTGCATGGGGTTAACTCATTACTGAGCGCCGTTTCTGACGAACTGACGGATGCTGGCATACCAGATGTGCGACCTCAGCCACTGGCAGAGGTGTTCAAGAATCTCAGTCCAGAGATGCGCCGCAAATTGGCCATTCCGCTGGGAATTGAGGCGCAAGGAGAATTGACGAGCCTGGCCAAGCTGCACATGGAACTGGTGCGCAACGTGGCTACCATTAATTACCGCCTGGTTGCCAAGCGCGAGCGGGCAGCCATCGAGCATGTGGAATTGACCATGCACGCCGAAATGCTGCCTAAGAATATCGAAGTTCTCATGGACGGCGTCCTGGAAACTCAGCACGTGCTTAAGCAGCAGAAGTATGCTCAGCTTGAAGGCGAGATGAAGGCCCTTGGACAGATATTCTTGTCCGAGACTGCCAAGTCCACGCTTTCAAAAATTCAGAGAACACAGGGCCTGCCGGACATTGCTGCCGAACAAAAAGTCGAGGAGATCATTCAGGTGATCGTGCCGCCGGATCGTTCGCTTCCACGCACCCCTGATTTGCCAGAAGGAGAACAGGAGGGGCACTGGGAGGAACTGGTTCTACGCAGAAATGGCGGAGGCCGCTCGAGTGTTTCCGAGTCGTCATATTAATCATGCCGGTTGTGTCCAGGACGCGGAAGTAGAGCTCTATATCAGATAGCCAAAGGAGCCTCGATTCGAGACTCCTCTGGTTCTTCTTTGTGGCAGTATATCAAGTGAGTCCTAAGGAGAATATACAGTGGATGATGATGCGTTTGCTGCACTAGGCTTGTTTTTTCTCGGATTGGGCGTATTTCTTATCGGCGCTGCCATACTGATCATTGTCTGGTTCATCGTTTCGGCCATCATCGGTTATATTCAGTACCGGGAGTACATGCGTGAGGCGCAGCAGGAATTTGATGAAATGGCCCGTGAAGTGGGCGCCGATTTACCCGTCGATGACACGCTGCGGGCGTACGGCATCGACGTGGCCGAGATGGGCGAGATCGAGGACATCGCCGATCTCCTCGCATACGGCACGGTACTGGGAGCCGCTGCAGAATGAGCCGGAAACGTAAAACCTATTCAGACTTCTTGAACGCCAATTTCGGCCGCTTGTTTGGCGCCGGCGACGATAATAAAGGTGCCCCGGTTGTCTTTTCAGACGAGGCCCGTTCCAAACATTCCGTTTTGTACGGCGACATCGGATCCGGTAAGAGCCGCCTCATCACGGCGTTGGCAGCCACAGACGCTTTTCGACGGGTGAAGGGTCTATCGCCGCGCGGGTTTGCCGTGCTGGACAACCAGGAAGACCTGTTTAACGACATTGCGGATCGACTGGCCTTGATGGCCCAAGACTACCCGGCGCTCTATGACTTTGTCCACATTGTAGATCCCACCAATCCGAAGTGGTCCGTCAAGTACAATCCGCTGGAGCTCATGCCCTGGGAAACGGCGGATGCCAAGGCGCAGCATTTGGCCAATGTCTTCGCCAATCTCTTCGGCGACGACACAACGACGAATGTCCGCCAGTACCGCGTCTCCAAATACACCTTCTTGCCCCTGATCGTCGCCGGATACTCGTTGCTGCAGGTGCCCGACTTCTTAACCGATAGGGCCTTTCGCGAGGAGTTGGTAGAAGCACAGGAGCATCATTACCCGGAACTGGGCAACTATTGGCGGCGCCAATTCCCCCGAGATGACGCCAGGGCAATGGAGTGGATTGAGAGCACGATGAACCGCGTTGAGCGCTTCATCTCCATGAGCGCGGGACTGCAATTTATGTTGGAAGGTCCGTCGACGATAAACTTGCGGCATATTATGGATGGCGGCGGCATCTTATTGGTCAACGCGCCTATCCGGGTTCTGAAGGATAATGCATCCTCGCTCTTCCTGGCCTTCATTTTAGCCGCTCTGCAGGACGCAGCGATGAGCCGCACCGACGTCTCGCGGCGCCGGCGGACACCGTTCACCGCCTATTGCGATGAATTTCAGGAGTACACCACGGTAACTGTGCAACAGACGGCGCGTTTGGCCAGGAAAGTCAACTTCGAGCTTTTTCTGGCGACCCAGGATGTACAAGGACTCCCGCAACATCGCGAGGTGCGCGCGCTGGTGAGCAGGCTTGTCGGCAATACGCTGGCCATGCGCCTGAGCTATGAGGATGCTCAAGTTCTCGCCAACACGCTTTTTGCGCCGGGATTGGTCCAGGAAAAAGCCGTCATAGACGGCAAACCGGTCTATTTTAGCCTGTCCGAGATCCAGGAGATGGAGATCCGCAAGATTACGCAGTGCCCCGACCGTATGGCTTACTGGAAACGTAAAGGGGATATGGTGGCTCGATACTTCATGACGCCGACAGTGCTGGACATCGAAAGCGTCCCTAATTTCCATCGCTTGGCCGAGGCGCGACGCCAACTCGCTGATGCGGCGTTTAAGCTGTCCGGACGGCCGAAGGTGCGCCGCTTACCGCCACCGCGAGCCAATGGGCATGTCCGTTCTGGGCAAGCGATCGACGTTCCCCTCTGGGACGAATCGTAATATGGTAGAGTGATCCCATGGGCGTACGACTGCAAGACCGTGATACAGAGTTGATTCGCGCCATCTATGAAATCGGGGACGGCCTGCTGGCCCGGCGCCATATCCAGGCGCTCTTCTGGCCGGATAGTACCGAGGACGCCATGCGTAAGCGACTGAAGAAGCTAAACGAGACGGGCTACATCTTCTGGCCGGATAAGAAAGCGTATCATGCCTGGGGCATCCCGGAGTCCGTGGTCTATCTGGACTGGCTGGGTATCCTGTGGATCGCCCGACAGAGCGGCGTCGAAGTGGCCGCGCCGGCGGCCATCAATGAAAACCAGCGCCGTCTACTGGAGAAAGCCCTGCGCAAAGAGGGCATTAGCTGGCGGCGTGCCTTTACGCGCAACATTGCTCACGATTTACAGGTTATCGATTTCCGGCTGGCAGTGAGGCGCGCCCTGCGTGAACTCCCAGATTTTGGACTGCAAACCTGGATCCCAGAGCGCACGCTGCGCGTCTGGCAGCATCGGGTCACTTACACGGCCAAAAACGAAACAGGGGAGCGACAGCAAAAGGAACGGGGCGTCATCCCTGACGGCGTCTTCATCATTAAAGACCAACGCCGCGACCGTAAGGCGCGCTGTCTGCTGGAACTGGACATGGCCAGTCACAGCAACCGCAGCTTCCTCGACGACAAGGTGTTGCCCTATGCCGCCTACATCTCCAGCCCCGTGTATTGTCAGAGCTACGGCGCCAACTCTGGCCGCTGGTTGATCGTGGTGGCCGCAGGGAAAAAGCGCCTGAAAAACCTGTTAAATCAGATGGAGAAGA
>JBJYWX010000115.1:0-13766 GCA_046259695.1 Promineifilaceae bacterium (SeqCode)
CTCGTGTGGTGACGCAATTTGGGGTCCGCACCAATAACAATCAGGCCGTTCTCGGCGCAGATATTGAGCTTGAGCTGCTTTTCGAACGAATCGGGCAGGCGGCCGTATTTGAAGCGGTCTCGCCCTATCCTGCGGTACGGGAGGACCTAGCGCTCATTGTCAACCACAATCAGGCCGCAAGCGATGTGGCGGATGCGATTCGCCAGGCGGGTGGTTTCTTACTTAAAGATGTTGTCTTGTTCGATGTCTACCAGGGGCCACAGTTGCCGCATGGAAAAAAAAGCCTTGCCTATCACCTGACATTTCAGTCACCGTCCAAGACGCTGACCGACAAGGACGTTTCCAAACAGCGCAAGCGCATCATTGCCACGCTGGAGAATCGCCTTGGGGCGCGGCTGCGTGAATAGAAGTCTGGCACGGCCCTGCATTTAGCGCCGGAAGATTCGCCAGCGCATGCCACGGCGATGCAAGTAGGCCATCGTCTCTGTAAATCGCGCCGGTCGAAAGCCAAAGTAATAGCGCACCGTGTCGAGTTCGGCTACTTCAGGAACGAAGAAACGATCGACAGAGAAGCGGCTGACTGGCGGCCAATACCACCAGCCGAAGAAGAGCGCTGCCGAAGGTCGCAGGATGCCCATGGGCAACTTCAGGGGAATACGGTGCACACTCTCCATAGTCAATATGTGGCGCACAAGATCACGATAGTGGAAGCGTTCATCACCGGCAACGGTGATGGTCTTATTGATTAGATCATCCTGATCCAGAGCGGCGGTCAGGCAGCGCGCATAATCCTCAACCCAGAGCGGCTGCATGGCTGTCTCGCCGCCGCCGGGAAGCCATACGATGGGCCAGCTCAACAGGGCCAGTCCCAGGATGATCTCCGTGAAACGGTCCCCCAATCCAAAGAGCGTGCTGCTGCGAATGATCGTGTAAGGAATGCCGCCATGTCGTACCAGCCGCTCCACTTCGCCTTTAGCACGCAAAAGCGCGTGTGTCGCGTTGGCGTTGGCGCCGATGCGGCTGGCAACGATGATGCGCTTGACATCCGCATGACGCGCTTCTTCCAGCAATCGCTTGGTGCCGGCGACGTCAACATGGCGCAGTAAGCGCCCCCGCCCACGCCCTTCCGCGCCGGCGAGATGAATGACAGTATCTACGTCCACAAGCTGATCGCGTAGCGCTGCGGCCGAAGTGATCCGGCCATGGTACGGCCGCCAGCTAAGATCGCTGCGGGTAAGGCGATTGCCCAGGGAACGGCCGATAAAGCCCCCGGCGCCAGTGACGAGAATCATATAATTGAAAGCGCTGTGCTAAGCGCCAGGGGCTGTTCCCAATTCGAATGGCTAGGGACAGCAGGTACGGATATCCACCAGCTCGTCAATATACGGCAAAATCGTTTCCTTCACGGTTTCCTCATCCAGGTTTTTCACCTTGAAGGTTATCGTGCGGTTGACGCTGGAATCGCCGGCAAACTGGCCAAAAGCCAGAAATTCACCGCCTGCCTCGGTAATAGAATGGGTCAATGCGTCCAATTCGCCCAACTTATCGGGCACCAGGGCGGTAACCCGTACACCGTCCTGCTGAGCGCCCATCAGCTCCAGGAAAATGCGGAACAGATCGGTTTCGGTGATAAGACCTACGAGCTCGCCATTTCTCATGACGGGCAAACCGCCAATCTTATGCGTATCCATGAGATAGGCAGCCTCTTCGATGGGCGTGTCTTCTGTGACGGTAATGACATCCCTGGTCATGATCTCATTAACCTTGATCTTGGCCAGCAGGTAGTTCAACTCCCAGACACTCAATGATGTTGCGTCGGACGGGGCCGCATTCAGAAGGTCCTTATCCGAGATAATGCCGACCATTTTGCCATTCTTTACAACCGGCGTGCGCCGAATGCGGTGCGTCTTCATCAGCTCGAGTGCCTGCATAATGGGCATATCAGGATCAACAGTGATGACAGGGCTTGACATGCGCTTCTTGATAAGCATCAGATACTCCTCGTTGCTGCAGTGGAAACAGCTCCTCGTATGTTTCTCTTCGTGTGACTCGGTGCCACACGCTTTACTTTAGATCATCCATGATCCGTCGTCAATGGGCAAGTGCGTTTACGGTCAGGGCCCATGTCGGCGCCTTGTCCGGGTCGAGATTTCGGCTGTGCCGCCGCCTTGGCTATAATCCGAGCAAATGAGCGAAGAAACAGGTGGCCGGCCACCTTTATTGCGCGTATGCTATTTTGGTACCTACCGCGCCAACTATACGCGCAACCAGATCCTGTTGGCTGGTTTGAGAGGCCAGGAGCACGTGGAGGTGCAGGAGTGCCACGTCCAGCTGTGGCACGGCATTGATGACCGGGTGGAACAGGCGAGCGGCGGTTGGTTTCGCCCTCGCTTCTGGGCCAGGGTCGCCAGGGCTTACTGGGATTTATGGCGGGCCCACAGCCGGACTATGCCTTATGACGTGATGTTGATCGGCTATCCGGGCCAGTTTGATACGTATCTGGCGCGGCTCCTGACCTGGAAGCGTGGCAGGCCAATGGCGCTAGATATTCTCATGTCACTGCATCTTGTCGCCGAGGAGCGCGGTCTGACAGAAAAAAGCCCTGCGACCGGGCGGGTTATTTACTGGTTGGAGAGGATCGGCCTTCATCTGCCCGACCTGCTAATCTCCGAGAATGATGCTTACGAGGCATACTATTGCGATCAGTTTGACCTGAATCCCGAGCGCTTCTTACAGGTTCCGCATGGCGCTGACGACCGGATCTTTCACCCGCGTCAGGTAGAAAAGGATGGCGATCGTTTTCGAGTCACCTATCATGGCGGCTACCTCCCATCACATGGCCTCGACGCGGTGCTCGGAGCGGCCCGCTTGCTACGAGATGACGACAGCATCGTCTTCCATTTCTACGGCAATGGGCCCCAGAAATCGCGATTGGTTGAAGCGGCGACCGCTGAGGGCCTTACGAATATCATTTTCCATGGTTTTGTCAGCCAGGATGAATTATTGGACGGGATCGCGGCGGCGGATGTTTGCCTTGGTGTATTTGGAGAAACAAGGCAATCTCATTACACCGTTCAGAATAAAGTGTGGGAAGGCCTGGCGATGGGACGCCCGGTCATATCCGGCGATTCAGACGTAGTGCGACAAGCATTAGCGCACGGGGAGCATATCTACTTAGTGGAGCGCGAGAATGCGGAGGCTCTGGCGCAGGGCTTGCTGGCGCTCAAAGGTGATCCGGAGCTAAGAGCGCATATCGCGCACTCTGGTTACAAGCATTTTCTGGTAAATAATAGCGTTGCTGCTCTGGCTGGGCGTTTAGAGCAGGTGCTGCGCACGCTAACTTAAGAGACGCTGGCCCGCTGTTTTCCTAAACTTGCCGAATTTCCGCCTTTAGCTGCCCACACCCGGCCGCAATGTCAATACCACGCCGCTGGCGTACCGTACTTGGAAGGCCATAGGCAGCCAGAATGGCCTGGAATTGTTTTGCGTCCCGAAAAGACGCAGGTTGGCCATTATAACCGCCAATAGGGTTGAGCGGGATGAGATTTACATGGGCTTCCATGTCTTGCAGCAGGCGGCCCAACGCATGCGCCTGTTCGGCCGTGTCATTCTCGCCCGCTATGAGGGTCCACTCAAAGAAAATGCGGCGACCCAAGACAGCGACATAGTATCGACAGGCGTCCATCAACTCGGCCAGCGGCCAGCGGCGCGCCGGGGGAACCAGCGCCTGCCGTTCCTCGTCGGTTGCTCCATGCAGGCTCACGGCCAGCCGGTAAGGTCGTCCTTCATCCGCGAGCCGGCGTATACCTGGCACGATGCCCACCGTACTGACTGTGATGTGCTTTGGCGCCATCGCCAGGCCATGATGATCGGTTAGGATGGCCAATGCCTTCATCACAGCTTCGTAATTGTGCAGCGGCTCGCCCATGCCCATGAGCACGATGTTACGCAGGTCTTTATCGGGCTCAGCCTGGAGCCGGGCAAGATGAACTACCTGGGCGACAATCTCACCGGCAAACAGGTGGCGCGTGAAGCCCATGCGCCCGGTGGCGCAAAAGACGCAGCCCATGGCGCAACCAACCTGGGTGCTCACACAAGCGGTCGCGCGGCCTTTGAACGACATCAATACCGTTTCTATCTGCTCCCTGTCGGCCAGGCGCAGCAGGTACTTGCGCGTTAAGCCATCGCTACTGCTCGTCTCCATCGTTTCTTGCGGTGCCCCGATGGCCGTGTCCCTCTGCAGCCGCAGCCGCAAATCAGGGCGCAGGGCGGTCATGTCTTCGATGCTTCGCACGTGCTCGCGATAGAGATAATGCCAGACGCGCAGTGCGTGATATTCGCTGAAGCCCCAGCCGGCAAGTAATAACGCCAGCTCCTCGCGGGTGAGGTCATAGAGGTTCACAGTTGATTCGGCTTCGAGCGGCATGTATCGATTGTAGCCAGTTGTGCTTGCGGAGGCTCATTTCCCAATGTAACGACGCAGATTTGAAATGGCCGGGCGTTTGGCGTACAGTCGGCGTACCTATGGAGCACAGCAGGTGAGGCCAGTCGTTATCTTAGGTGAGGGGGCGATACGAGGCGTCTACGTGCTTCGCATAGTAACAAACCGTGCGCTGCAAATTTCTTTCGGCCGTTATGGCGGCGGCGCGCCGCTTCTTGTGCCTGCGGGAGAGCTGCTCTACGTGGGTTCGGCCATGGCGTGCTCCGGGTCTATGACCCTGGCCAGACGCCTGCTGCGGCACGCAACGCGCGCCGAGCCACACCCACCCCAAGCTATTCGCCCCGCTCTTTCGGCCGCATTGCACGCTGCCGGCCTGGCCGGCGAGGACATCCGGCCGCCGGCGAATAAGAAGCTCTTTTGGAATATCGATTTTTTGCTGAATGAGCTGGCGGTTGAGCTGCTACAGGTATTTGCCGTGCGCTCTTCACTGCCGCTGGAGGCGGAACTGGCATCTTTGATGGCTGCGGAAACCGCCTGTGATCCGCTTGCGCCGGGCCTTGGCGCCCATGACCACCCCGGCAGCACGCACATTTTTATAGTACAGGAAGATCAGCGCTGGTGGCAGGCATTACCCGACCGGCTCGCCGGCCTGGCTGCCGCCGCTCACTCCAAATCGTAAATGAAAGGGAAGAGCGCAACCGGAATGAGCTTGAAGTGCTGCTTGGCGAATGGAATACCGATAATCGTAATGGCCAAAATGAGGCCCGCCAAAAGGTGGGCAATGGCGATCTCCCAACCGAAAAGGACGACCCAGATAATGGTAAAGACGAGCTGCAAGCAGCCGCCTTCAGATCCAGTTTCCCTCACTTCCTTTCCAAAAGGCGCCATCGTGGCCAGCCCGAGCTGGATCGACTTGAGCCCAAAGGGAATGCCGATAATAGTTAGGCAGAGCAGCAGCCCACCAAGGATATAACCGAGTCCAGCGATGAAACCGCCAAAGATCAGCCAGATAATGTTGCCAATAAAGCTCATTGAAAATTCTCCCTGCGCCGCAGTGCCGCGCATTCATTCCTTCTTGCTAAACAACAATACGCAGCCATGCCCGTCGCGTTGCGAAATGAGTCACACTCTCAGTGACTTTCCAGCCGCTGATCCGATGCTTGCCGTGCCCAATTCGCTATGGTAAGTTATCGCAAATGATTTGCCTGGAGGATATGCGCGATGCGAGTGGCGATTTTCTCAGATGCACATGGAAATTTGACGGCCCTAAACGCCGTGCTGGAAGATATAAAGAGAATGGACCTCGATGCCGCGATCTTCGCCGGCGATCTATGTGTTTTTGGCCCACGGCCGGCAGAGTGTGTAGACAGCCTGCTGGCCGCCGGCTGCGCGGCGCTCTATGGCAATACCGATGGGTGGGTATTGGGCTGGCACGAGCCCCCGGCGCGATATCAGGAGCTGGCAGCCTGGACGGGCGAGCAGTTGAACAGCGCGCAGCGCGCCTGGTTGGACGGTCTTCCGTTCGAAATTCGCATCGAGCCGCCCGATGGCGGCGATACCCTGCTGGTAGTCCATGCTAACCCCCAAGACGTCGACCAGTTAATCTTCCCCCCGGAGGCGGAACAGCGCAGGCGCTACAATGAAGTCCGCCAACCCGATAGTGATCTTGCGGCGATCATGGATGGCTGCGAGGCACGCCACGTTGCCTTTGGCCATCTCCATCTACCTTTTGTGCGTCTATGGCGGACCAAAACGCTCTATAACATCAGCTCAGTAAGTATGCCTGGCGACGGCGATGGCCGCGCCAAGTATGGCGTGTTCTCGTGGTCGGGCGAAGACTGGTCGTTTGAGCATCATTTCGTGGCCTACGATGCGTCCGGGGAAGCGGATGCTTTCCGCCACCGTCGCCCACCCGGCTGGGAGGCTTTCGCGGAAAGCATAAAAACATTAGGGTACGTGCCACAGAACGTCTAGCAAAGAGTGAGTATAAACCAATGGGTAACCTCAACCCCAATATACCTTCTTCAGAACTATCGCGTCTGATGAGCTCGGCCGCCGAGCTTCGCGATGAATACGGGCTGCGCTTGCTTACGCCGCAGCTACTGTTGGCCCAGTTCCTGGAACAAAAAGAGTCGGCCGCCTACCGGATATTAGCGCGCCTTCACGAACAGCGAGGCGCGGATCTGGAGGAACTGCAGCGCAGAGTCAAAGAAATGGCGCGCAGTAACAAAGGGCGGGACGCAGACTTCTATTTCACCAGCGATGCCGGGCAAGACGTTCCCCTTGATGAGGAGATGCTTGTCGTGATCGATGAGGGCCTTACCATTGCCCAGGCGCGAGAAGAGTTAAAGGTAGGCAGCGGACATGCCCTGGCCGCCATGACGCAGGCTAATGTAACAACCGCGGGCGTTTTACAGCGAGCCGGCATCAACACGGCCGCTGTTACCGCCCTGCTGGACGAGGTAGCCACTGAACAGGCATCTACTCTTACCCGGGATTTTGTAGAAGAAGCCCGCGAGGGCAATGCCGTCGCCTTCTTTGAACGGGAAGCTCTGCTGCGCGACCTGATCACATTGCTTTCTCTTAGTGGTCATCGCCATGTCATTCTTACCGGCGAAGAGGGCGCCGGCAAGCGCACGCTGGTCTATAGCCTGGCGCAAGCTATCGCCCAAGGAAATGGGCCGGCGAACCTGAAATCCGTGGTGCAGATGAATGAAACGGCACTACTGGAGGACCCGCTGGCCACCATGCGCGTGGCGCTGCGCCGTTCCGTGGGCGGAATACTGCTTGTGCCCGGCATCCAGCGCTTCTTTGGTGATCAGCTGCGTGCCCGTTTTCCGCAGCAGGTGAATCGCGAGCTGCACAAGGCTCTATTGGCCAACGAGCAGGCGGTTATTGGGACAGCAACGCCCGCTGAGTATGATGCCCTGGCACGGGAGGCCATGGTCCGCGAGCGCACTCACCGCCTGAATGTACCTGCGGCGAGCCGGGAGGAAGCGTTGGCCATGCTCAGTTTCCATCGCCAGCGCCTCGAGCAGGAGTACGAGGTCGAAGTGGCGCGCGACGCATTGGAAACGGCGGTGCCTTTGGCCGCGCAATACATTCGTTCCGTAGTGCTTCCCGCCTCGGCGGTACAACTCATGGATCGCTCCTGTGCTCTGGTCCATATGGCTACGCAGGAGCACCTGGCTAACCTGCCGGATGTAGAGGCCGATGGCCGGGTGGACAGCGATGATGTTCTGGTTGCCGCCAGCCTGATGACCAAGATCCCGGTGTCTCGCCTCAACGAAGATGAGCAGAGCAAGTACGCCAGCATGAGCGAGCGGCTCCATGAACGCATTATCGGCCAGGAAGAGGCGGTGATGGCCCTGAGCCGGGCAGTAAAGACTGCGCGTGTCGGCCTGCGCGATCCAAAACGGCCGATTGGCTCGTTCCTCTTCCTTGGGCCCAGCGGTGTAGGAAAGACGGAACTGGCCAAAGCGCTGGCCGAATTCATGTTCGGATCGGAAGAGGCGATGCTGGTCCTGGACATGAGCGAATATCAGGAAGAGGCCAGCGTTAACCGCTTGATCGGCGCGCCGCCCGGTTACATTGGTTTTGAGGGCGGCGGCCAACTGACCGACCACGTGCGCGAGCATCCTTACACAGTGATCCTGATTGATGAAGTAGAGAAGGCGCATCCGCGCGTTTTGGATGTCTTGCTGCAGGTGATGGACGAAGGCCGCCTCACTGACGGCCAGGGGCGGCAAGCTGCCTTTAGTGAAGCGGTATTAATCATGACCAGCAATTTGGGCGCTCGCCACATGTTGGTGCCCGTGATAGGCGAGCGCGAGCGGGAAGCGGTGCTCGGCGAAGTAAATGCCTTTTTCCGGCCGGAATTTCTGAATCGTCTGGATGAAATTATCCTTTTCCACCAGCTCACGCCGGAGCAGCTGGGCCAAATCCTAGATTTGATGCTGCGCAAGGAGCTCAAACTGGCGGCCAACCAAGGCATGACGGTGACCGTGACCGACGCAGCCAAAGCCTGGATGTTGGCTCAGAATGATGAGCCGCAATTTGGCGCCCGCCCGCTGCGTCGTGTTATCAGCCGCTACTTACGCGAACCACTGGCCGACTTCCTGCTTTCCCAGCCCCGCGGTGCGGGCCAAAGCAATGTGCGCGTCGACGCCGGCGAGGAGGGATTAGGTTTCAGTTTTAATAACGAAGAAGGGTCAGGATAAAGGTCCCTACAAAAAAAGTGAGATGTCCCGTAGGCGGGCGCCTACGGGAAACATCTCTGGGGGGAGCCAAGAGCAGTTTAGCACAAATATAAGTGCTCGCAAATTGAATGGGAAATTCTTATATTACGATAACTGTGCAGCTAGGGCGGCTGGTTCTGTGACTGGCGTCCGGCAAACAAAGCGCCGGCAGAGATAAGCCGTGGGCTTCCCGCCAATCATGTCACGATCCGCCAGTAAAGGAATCGAATTTGAAGATGGGCCGGCGGCTACAACCAGATACGGCCGAAATTCAGCCGCAACCACGCGGATCAAAGCCTTTGTCTGCGTAGCGTCCGGATCGCCCACAATTGCCACTTCCGCCGGATTGCCAAGGGCAAAGGAAGCCGCGCACAACCAGTTCGCGAACCCGGTCGGAAAACGAGCCATGAAGCCGGCCAAACGATTGACGCTGTCCTCGGCAATGTCCCAATAGGCGCCGTTTCCCGTATAGAGACTGAGTTTCTGGAGCACCTGGGCGGCAACAGAATTGCCGCTGGGAGTGGCGTTGTCTTGCACTTCCTTAGGGCGGAAAAGCAAAGACTCATGATCGTTGGAGGTATCAAAGAAACCCCCGCCGGATGCATCGCGAAAATGGGTGACCATTTGTCCAGCCAGCTCCGCAGCCCAAGTGAACCACTGTGGATCGAATGTGGCCTGATAAAGGGCTAGAAGGCCATCGGCAAGGTAGGCATAATCTTCAAGATATGCGTTGTATTTCGCTTCAGACCCGGCGTTCCAGGTGCGCAACAAGCGGCCGTCCTCGCGCCGCATCGTATTAAAGAGAAACTCAGCGTTTTTTGCCGCTACCTGAAGGTAATCCGGCCGATCCAAAATGAGCCCCGCTTCAGCGAAGGCCGCCAGCATCAAGCCGTTCCAGGCAGTCAAGACCTTGTCATCAAGTCCCGGCCAGGGCCGTCCATCGCGCACGATCAGCAGCTTATCTCTCGCCAGCTGCAGCCGCTCGATAACGCTGGACTCATCTGAGTGGAAGCGCTCGGCGATGGCAGGTATCTCCTGCACGACAT
This sequence comes from Promineifilaceae bacterium (SeqCode), assembly GCA_046259695.1. GTDB lineage: Bacteria > Chloroflexota > Anaerolineae > Promineifilales > Promineifilaceae > JAACFF01. Next base: position 9,726 of record JBJYWX010000115.1, read on the forward strand.
GTAGAATGTTCTTTCCTTCCCAGTTGCCGCCAGCGGACACGCCATAGCGGGCCATAAACAGATCAGCATCGTTTTGCAGGACTCGGCGGATTTCTTCCGCTTGCCAGACATAGAATTTGCCTTCCTCTCCCTCACTATCGGCGTCATAGCTGCTGTAGAATCCGCCACCCGCGTGGCGCATATCGCGCACTACAAAGTCAAGCGTTTCTTCCACAACGCGGCGATACAGCACCTTCCCCGTGAGCTGGTAGGCATGTAGATAGGCGCGTGCCAACAGGGCGTTATCGTAGAGCATCTTCTCAAAATGGGGGACGAGCCAATAGGCATCGGTGGAATAGCGGGCAAATCCGCCGCCAAGCTGGTCGTACATGCCGCCATGGGCCATTTTCGTCAGAGTTAATTCTGCCATGTGCAGGGCCTTGTGATCATCGCGCCCGGCGGCCATGCGCAGCAAAAATTCAATCGTCATGGATGGCGGGAATTTAGGCGCACCGCTGAAACCACCCTGCTCGCTGTCGAAGGCGCGCACGATGCCTTCCAATGCCTGATCGAGCAGGGCTTCTCCGGGCACTGTAGCTGCCTCGCTGCTTGCCCGCGCGCCCTGCAAATGCGCCCTGATACTGCCGGCGCTTTTCTCGATCTCCTCGCGCTGGCTGCGCCATGCTGTGATAACGCTGTTGAGCAGTTGAGTAAAGCTGGGCATGCCATAACGTGGTGTGGGTGGAAAATAGGTCCCTCCGTAAAAAGGCGCGCCGTCGGGTGTCAAGAATACAGTCATTGGCCAGCCGCCCTGTCCCGTTAGCGCCTGCACGGCGCTCATGTATATATTGTCCAGGTCCGGCCGTTCTTCACGATCGACCTTAATGTTGATGAAATGCTCGTTCATCAGCGCCGCTGTACGCGGATCTTCGAATGATTCATGGGCCATCACGTGGCACCAATGGCACGCGGCATAACCGATGCTGAGAAGGATCGGTTTGTCCTCCGCGCGTGCTCTCTGCAGGGCCTCTTCGCCCCATGGATACCACTCGACCGGATTGCCGGCATGCTGCAACAGATAGGGACTGCTCTCCGCAGCCAGTTTGTTCGCCATAGAGGCTCCTTGTTGGTAGGTGGACGTGTAAGAAAGTCAGCTGGCCAGGGCGTCGCGCAGGGACCGCGTAAAAGCCGCCGCCGCCGCCGGCTTATCGTCTGCCTTGTTGACCGCGTCGATTAAGGCACTGCCGACGATTACGCCGTCAGCCTGTTGGCCAACGGAGGCCGCCTGCTGCGGCGTGCTGATGCCGAAGCCCACCGCCAGCGGGGTGGTTGTCTGGGCACGCACACGGCCGATAAAGGCGGCAAGATCGTCGTGAATGCGCGCCCGCGCGCCTGTCACACCGGTTACGCTTACCAGATAGATGAAGCCCGCGGCACGCTGGGTAACCTGTTTAATGCGCGCGTCATTGCTGGTAGGAGCAAGGAAGTAGATATAGGCGAGTCCCGCCTCGTGGCACAACCTTGCGATCTCCTCCGCTTCTTCCGGAGGCAGATCGGGAATGATAAGCCCCTGGACGCCGGCTGCCCGGGCATCCGCGACGAACTGTTCCAGGCCGTAGGCGAGGATCGGATTGTAATAGCTCATAAAGGATGCGGGCGTCGACACGCCGCGCCTACGCAGCTCGGCCGTTTTTTCTAGGCAGGCCCGCACCGTGATACCGTTTTCCAGGGCTACCTGCGAGCTGTGTTGAACAGTCGGACCGTCGGCCAGCGGATCGCTAAAGGGAATGCCAAGTTCAAGTAGATCGCTGTACTCGGCGACAGCCGCAATAATATCCAGCGAAGCATCAATCTGCGGGTAGCCCAGGGTAAAATAGGGCATGAGCACGGCACGCCCCTGTTCCTTTGCCTGAGAAAAAGTGGCTTCAATCTGGGCGGGCCCGGTCATGGAGGCTGTCTTTGAACTCATTATTCTCTCGCACCTTTATGCCGCCCCTCTAGACCAGGTGGAGTGCAGCAATTCGACTATGTTTCGCGGAAGATGACGTTGGTCTGCGGGTAGTGTTCGTCATACCAGGCCAGATAACGGGCCCGTTCTTCCTGGGGGATATCATACAGAATTGCTGTCTTGCGGTCCAATGCGCCAATACCGGCATCGTCGTAGGAAAAGCCTACGGTCTGGCGATAGAGATAAGCTTCCCGGCAAATAGCTAACCAATTCTCCATACTCGTATTGTCCGCGGCCACGAGATACTTGCGGCTGTATTGTTCGCGCGGTAGGCCATAGGAGTCGCTTGGCAGTTTGCCACTGCTCGGCAAGCCGGGTGGATCGGGATATCGGGTATTGATGAGGGCCTTCTTCAGCGGCTCCATCAGGCGCGCTGTCTGTGTAGCAAGGCTGTTCCATCCACCATCCAGTGCCCAAATAGCAGAGCCTTTAATCGAGGGGAACTTGGCATAGAGCTCACCAACCTCGAGGATATCTTTTATGGCTTGTTCCGGGTCCGGAACACGGTTATGTGACCAACCCCACTCCGTGAAAAAAATGGGGGGCGGTGCGATGTTGCTGCGCTTGCAGGCATCCAGTAACTGCTGGAAACGGCCGATGAGGCCGCCGTCCCCGTTCGATATGTCCTGGGTCGTCAGGCTGTACTCGTGTAAAGCCACCGCCAGGTGCTCAGGGTGACGCTGCACCAGGTCCAGGTATTTCAACATCCCGGGCGTTTCCCAAGCGCCCTCATCCGGCGTGCCCGCGCTATAGCCCGGCCCGCACCACTTGTAGCCATCGGCAAGCGCCAATAAACCGGTCTGGAAGCAGAATTCGCCAATCCAGTCCGCCCATTCGACTTCCTTACGCAGTTCATTGATAGTTTCACCGTAAATAAGCGATGGGTCTAGCTCCTGCGGCCAGCGCGTACGATGCGACAGCCACTGCTTCCGCGCCGCCACGTGCGGGTCTTCATTATAATCCGGGACATCGGTGCCGCCCTGGTTGTGCGCGAAGTAGCTCTGGCGAAAAACAGCGTGATGCGGCACGTTGCTGCGCTGCATGATGCGCTGGGCATCCAACAGAGATGTCGTTCCATCGACACAATAAGCGAAGAAAGGCACGCCCGCGGCATCGACATCGATCAGGAACTGCCCAATGCCTTCTGAGCGTCCGGTGGTGGCCGTGTGGAAGCCGTTTATCCTCAAATAAGCCATACGAACTCCGCCTGCGGTTGTTACTCCTGTCTGGTACTACAGTAATGGGTGAGCCCATTGTAACGCACGTGCCGGTATTCTGTCCAGACTTGAAGCGTGGCCCTATGGGCCAACAAAAAAGACCCTCACCTTTTCTCTTCAGGTGAGGGTCTTCTGATCTGTCGTGTGGACAATCTACTTGTGGCGATCCAGAACGAGATCGACGAGGCTTAGAAGTTCGCTTTTGGCGCTCGTCGGCGGGAGGGGGATTAGCGCCTGGCGTGCCCGTTCGGCCGACTCCACGGCCTGCAGCCTGACCAATTCCAGCGCCCCTGACTCACGCAGATTAGCCATCATTTGTTCGATGGCATCGGGTCTATCCTGAACCGCTACATCAGCCACGGTTGTTGTCCGGGCATCGTTTCTGCGGTCTAGGCCATTGCTGACCGCCAGCACGCCGCGGCCCTGCAGCAAATCATTGCCAACCGGCTTCCCGAGATCTTCCGGATCACCGATGATGTCCAGGATATCGTCCACCAATTGGAAAGTAATGCCCAGGTTGTAAGCGTAGCTAGACAAGCTGGCGATGGTATTCTCGTCTTCAGTGGCCAACCTGGCGCCCATATGCGCCGAAGCCTCAAACAAGCTGGCTGTCTTCAAAGCAATAATACGCTTGTATGTCTCCCGGTCAATCGTCCCCTGTTTGGCGGCGTAGGCCTGCAGCGTTTCTCCTTCCACGAGCCGCGTACAAGCTTCCGACATAATCATGTTGTAATCGGCGCCATAGGGGGCCATCAGTTCATAAACCTTGGTGAAGAGATAGTCGCCTGTGAGCAAGGCAAATGTGCGCCCCCAAACGGAGTGTACTGTAGCCTTACC
>JBJYWX010000116.1:0-5945 GCA_046259695.1 Promineifilaceae bacterium (SeqCode)
GGTTGTGAAAGTAGAGGGTGTCAAAACCCAAGAGGCGTAGATAACGCGCTAGCCGGCCAAGGTGATTATCGAGTAGAAAACGCGCCGGCTGGGGCAGAGGTGGCCGGAGAAGGGTGTCAAAACCCGGTTCCAGCGTGGTAAATGGAGGGTAGACGCTGATGTGGTCGCCAGGCTGGACGAGATGATCGAAGCGAACTGCTTCGCCCTGGACGAGGATGAGGGCGACCTCTGTATGCGGGATGCCGTGGGCCTCGATAAGGTGTTTCACGGTTTGATTACCGTCATAAGTGGATTGTGGAAACGGGATCTGCCGCTTGTGAAGAGGCAAGAAGTCGTTCAGGTCGCCGTAATAACGAAAAGTGGCGCTGTTCATGACGCTCGTGCTTTATACGAGGGTCGTGCGCAAGGGTGCAAAGGAGCGCCGGTGCTCAGGCGTCGGCCCAAGGCGGGCCAAGGCTTCGCGGTGAAAAGCAGTTCCATACCCTTTGTGACGTGCAAATCCATACTCGGGATAGGTCTGGTCGAGGGCGATCATTAGCCGGTCACGGGTAACTTTGGCAAGTATAGAAGCAGCGGCAATACTCAGACTGATACTATCGCCGCGAATGATCGACTGCTGTGGAACCGGCACCTTGGCGAGCCGGATGCGGCCGTCGATAAGCAGATATTCGGCCGGAGGAAGCAGCTGCGCGACGGCATCCGTCATGGCCTGCTTGGTGGCGGCAATTATGCCGTAGCGATCAATAAAGCCGGCAGAGACGACACCCACGCCAAAAGCTACCGCCGCCTGTTGAATCACGGTGAAGAGTATCTCGCGGACGGGGGCGGATACCTGCTTGGAATCGTTGACTTCCGCGAGAGTTGAGAGAATCATGGGATCATCACACGGCAGCAGGACGGCGGCGGCGACCACGGGGCCCGCCAGCGCGCCGCGGCCCGCCTCGTCCAGGCCGGCTATGGCCAAGGTGCCGCTGCTCTTTGACACGTCCAGCTCAATCCGAAGGGAAGGCACCGATTGGCTAGGTGATGACGGCATTGTCCTCAGGAGTAACCTTATACGCGCCACTCAGTAAGTTCCAACGTACGTGAATGGTCTCCAGCAACGTTGTGAAGTAGTTCCAAATGCGGACATGCGTCTCGGCATGATCGATCCAGCGAGCGCCAATGACCGCTATACGGTAATTTTTCTCACGGGCGAGAGCGAGCGCTTCGATGTCAAAGCCCCAGCCGTCAATCTTGGCCACACTAAAAATGTCTTCGGCTGCTTCGGCTGTGAAGGCTTTGAAGCCACACTGCGTATCCCATATGCCCGGTACAGCGACAAACTGAATAAAGAGATTACCGGCGTTGCCCAGGAAACGCTTGACGGCCGGTTGCGGTATGGCCTGCCCGGCGCCTTCTGCATCCTTTGGATCGCGGGAGCAGATGACGACATCGTAACCGTTCTTGAATAAAGGCACCATTTGATCAAAATGATTGATGTCGGTTGAATTGTCGGCATCGCTAAAGAGCCGGATATGGCCTTTGGCCGCCAGCATTCCTTCGCGCACGGTGTAGCCTTTGCCGCGATTGTCACGGCGATCGATCCAGCGCACGCTCTCTCTGGTAGAGGCGAATTCTTTGACTAAGTCCAGGCTTTTGTCGGTTGGCCCGTCGAGTACAACCAGGATTTCCCAGCTATATGGCTGGCGCTGAAGAAAGTCGTAAATGGAGATGAGGGTCGTGGTAATGCGCCTCGCTTCATTGTAGGCGGGAACTATGACACTTAAGTACGGATTAGGAGCTTGCATAACTACAAATTAAATGATCTTACATGTGCCCAGGGCTATCGTCAACCGGTGTTAGGAGGCTCTCTATTGCCTGTTCGTCGATGCGCCGCGCGGCCTGAATTGCCCTGCGTTTGGGCCGCATTTTGAAGTAGCCGAGAAGCCCGGCGAGCTGCCCGCGCAGCCGGGCGCGTGCAGCCGTTCCGCGCATGGCACGCAGAGCATCAAAGCTTATGTTTAGCTGTGCCCTTAAGATAGAGCGCCAATGGCTGCGGAAGAGCGCCGTAGGGTAATTTTTCCAAAGCAAGTAAAGGAAGTTGCGGCCGTCGTAGTAACTGCTGTTGGCGCCCGCCGGTACAGAGGCCTTTAACTTGTGGTAGACAATGGCATCGGGTAGGTAGATAACCTGGTATCCGGCAAGATGGATGCGCCAGGCCAGGTCAACGTCTTCACAGGAAAAAAAATAATCGTCATCTAGAAACCCGATTTCTTCCACTACAGAGCGCCGGTACGCTGCAGCGCCGCCGCACGCGCCAAAGACGTATTCCCGGTGGTCGAACTGGCCAACATCCTTCTTCCAGACGCCGCGATTGCCGGGCAGCCCAGATGTCGTATAGTAATCGCCTGCGCTATGGAATGTATCGCGCTGATCGAATAGGAGCATCTTGCTGGCCACACTGGCAACATGCGGTAAATGCTCGAAGGCATCCATGATGACGCCGAGCCAACCAGGGTCAACTTCGGTATCGTTGTTGAGCAAAATGATTATTTCGCCTGTGGAAGCGCGATAACCGGCATTGCAGGCGCCGGTGAATCCACGATTCTCCATCAATTCGAGCAGCCGTACTTCCGGGTAATGCTCGCGCACGAACGCCTGGCTGCCATCCGTCGAGCCGTTGTCGACAAGTATTGTCTCAAAATTAGTGAAGGTTTGGCGGCGAAGTGAGCCGAGACAACCATCTAAATGATGAATGCCATCTAAGTGAGGAATGATTAGGGAGACGCGTGGGGCGCCGAACGCTTGCTCGTTTTGCATATCGGGATCATTATAGGCACATCGGCGCGATTTGGTAGCCATAACTGGCAAACGCGAACCCTGCGGCTATCATGCGCCAGGTTCGACCCGCCTTGCCAACTGTGCTATAAAGCGATTTAGCAGTCGCCGGGAGTTGCAATTATGTTAAGAGAAAGCATTAGCCGTGTCCGCCGCAATCATGGTCTAGAACATGCAACTATTCATGTTTTGACCGAGAAGTACCAGCAGTTTAGCGCCCAGGGCAATTCGGATTTTCGTGGGTTTTCGCTGAATGTTTATGGCGATATTAGTGAGGCGCAGGTCACGGCCGCCGTGCAGGAAGCGCGTGAACGACTGCGGAATGGCGAGCATCAACTCGCCGTGCATCCGAACTGCGGGACGGTCCTGCTGACCACGGCCGCTCTGGCTACGCTTGCGGTGCAGCTTGTTTTCAGTGTGGACGAGAAGCGCCAGAAAGGATCAGCAGATAGGCTAGTCACACTTTTCAACACGGGCCCAATGGCGGTATTGATGGCCGCCATAGCCATCATTGTCTCCAGGCCATTAGGAATGCAGATACAATCGCACTACACAACGGACGGCCGCATCGGTAATCTGGAGGTTGTGCGCGTGAGTCGCGTGCGGCCGTCGCTTGTCACGCGGTTGTTCCACCTGCTATTGGCCGGCGGTCAGAGCAAGTACCAGCCAACAGCCTATCGCATCGAAACACGCGGCTAGGCTTGTAGGCGGTGCACTATTATGTTTTACATCTTTCACGGTGGAGACCAGCCCAAAAAACGGGAAACGCTTGACCGGCTTCTAGAAAGGTTAGGCGATCCGCCCATGCTGGATCTTAACACGACGCGCTTCTCCGGCATCCCGCCACTCAACCAGTTGAAACAGGCGGCAGAGACGATGCCCTTTCTCGCCCCTGCACGCGTCGTGCTGGTGGAGGATCTGTTCCTGGCCAAGCCCAGCAAGGAGTACTTGGAAGAACTGCTCAGCTTCTTGCCTCATGTTCCAGAAACTACGAGGCTGGTTTTCCTTGAATCGCAGGCACTTCGCAAGAATCATCCGGCGCTAAAATTAGCGGCGGAGTTGGAGCAGGGCGTTGTACGCGCCTTTCCGCTGCCGGAAGGCAGTCAGGTTGATCGTTGGATCCAGCAGCAGGCAAAGAATAAGGGGGGCGATATCGCTCCACGAGCGGCGAACTTACTCGCGTCGCTTGCGGGCAATGACTTGGCTCTTCTTGACAATGAGCTGGAGAAACTGGTCGCCTACAAAAGCAGCGTGCCTGATACGCGTATTGAGGTCGAAGATGTCAGTATACTCTCACCTTATGTCGCGGAATCGAGTATTTTTGATCTGGTTGACGCTCTGGGTAACCGCAATGGGGCTAGAGCCTCGGCTCTTTACCAGCGTAAATTGAATGAAGGGGCCGATCCGTTCTATCTGTTCTCCATGTTTGTTCGCCAGTTCCGGTTACTGATCCAGATCAAAGAACTCGTGGAAGAAGGTTATAATGCCCCGGCTATGGCCCGGGAGCTTCATTTGCATGAGTTCGTGGTGAGCAAACTGAACCAGCAGGCACGCGGATTTGCTATGGAAGACTTAGAAACGATTTATCGGCACCTGCTGTCGATCGATGTATCCGTCAAGAGCGGCAAGGCGGATATGCGAACCGAGCTCGACCTGCTGCTTGCCAGCCTGACTTACACTGTTTGAGAAGCAAATCTTTATTTAGGTCCACTCCTATATGTAAACCGGCTTACCTCAAGCCGGGTAAACAGCGACGCAGCAACGGCTTCCAAGTTCTGATCCAGCCATTGTTCTTTTACCGATTTTGCTCCCATCTGTCCGGGAAAACGCTCCGCTATATACCAGACATTGCCTGGTTTCGGCGGCGCGATGCTGTCTTCCAAGAATTCGAGCGATACAAGTTTTGATTTGAGCCCATAGTAGCGAGTGACTTTCTGGTTCCAAGGGTGCTCGAGTAAGGCTACATCTGCCGCTGTGGCATGGCGGTTGATGAAAGTTACGGCGCCACGCCAATCATCTTTCTGAACAAAAACCAGCAGGATCACGGCGGCGATGAGCGAGGCCAAAATTGTCATGGTGGCCAGATGTCTACCGCGACGAGACTGGAGAATGATCCAGGCGACGAACAGGATCACCGCCGGCCAGGCCTGGACAAGCAGGCGCTTTAAGCTGTAGAAGCGCGGCACAATGAACAAGAAATTGAGTAAGACATAACCGCCCACAACCACAATGGTCAGCAGCGGCAGAATCTTCTCGTTGTGAAGCGCCCGGCGCAGAAGGAACATCAGCATCAGCAGCAAGACTACACTGGCCACGGCCGCGAGTAAGTACTGCCAGTTTGACAGCGCGGGCAGCCCGGTCAGTTTGCTGAGCTCCAAGTAGACGGTGACCCTGTCAAAGTTCGCGAGCCATGCCAGAAATGTCGCCCGCCAGGGAATGTACAACAGGAGTGCCAAAAGGCTAGCGGCAGACCAAATGAGGAGCGGCTCCACAGAGTGCTCATGGACGCGCCAGTAGTAGAGCCAAAACGCGCTCATTCCTAGCCATAGCGCGAGCATCGTATAATCGATGTAGAAGCCTGTGACCAGCACTAACGTCAGCGGGATGGCAAGCCACCAGGAGGCGCGCAGCTGCAGGGCCACGGCCAGCAATATGATGAAGGCTAGAAAGATGTACATCCTTGCTTCCTGAGCGTACCAGAGGTCAAGCGGTGAGACGGCTAAGAGCAGCGCCGCAAGCAAGGCTACGTCAGGAGCACCTAAGCGGCAACCCAGCGCGTAAATTAGGGCGATACTCAGCACGGAAATAAATGCGGACGGTAAACGTAGAGCCATTTCACTCGTGCCCAGCTTGGCAATCCAGTAATGCAAGGCGCTGTAATAGAGAGGCGGGTGCGAATCAGTCCGCGCTGGCTCGGCGGCCCAAATAGCCTCCTGCGGAAGCTGCGCCTCGGCCACGCTGTAAGCTTCATCGAACCAGAGGCTTTTGCCCCCTATATGCGTTATACGTAATGTCGCAGCCGCAAGCAAAATCAACAGGATCAGGATTTTCTGGCGCTGCTGAAGCAGCAGTATTTCCATGTCGTAGTGTAGTTTAGGCGTGACAAAGTCATCGGCCAACTAAAA
>JBJYWX010000117.1:0-4457 GCA_046259695.1 Promineifilaceae bacterium (SeqCode)
AAGATGTATAAGTTCCGCTCCATGATAGTTGGGGCGGAAGGGCAGAAGCCTTCACTAGAAGCACAGAATGAAGCACAGGGGCCAATTTTTAAGATCAAGGACGATCCTCGCCTGACCAAAGTAGGGCGCTGGCTGCGGCGTACGAGCCTTGACGAACTTCCGCAGCTATACAATGTTCTCATGGGGCAGATGAGCCTGGTTGGGCCGCGCCCGCCGCTGCCGGAGGAGGTGGCGGCGTATAAACCCTGGCAGCGCCAGCGGCTGTCGGTTATTGGCGGGATTACAGGTTTGTGGCAGGTGAGCGGCCGATCGGATCTGACATTTGATGAGTTGTGTTTGCTGGATATTTACTACATCGAGAACTGGTCACTGACACTGGATGCACGCATCCTCCTGCGCACGATCCCTTACGCGATTTTTGGCCGCGGCGCCTATTAGTGGCTCATGGAAGTAACCAGACGGCGAGGCTGCCAGCCTAGCTTGGCTCATTTGTGGGGGTATATGTTACTCGTCCGAGTCCGGCGCGGCAGGCTGGTTGATTCTGATAACCTCACCGTGGACATTGATTATGATGTTGAAGCCGAGCATGCCCAACATCTCGCGCGCCTGTAATGGAATACCGCTGGCTATAATTTGATCCATATCGATGTTGCGGAGCTGCGAATCGATGGCTGCCTTCGTGAACAAATCGTCTTTGCCTAACATGGTAAGCGCCTGTTCAACGGCAAGTTCCTTGTTGTCCTCAAGCTGCTCGAGGAAAAAGGCTAATACCTGACGATCGACTAACTCGGCGTCAATGTGGCGTAGGAAGCCGTCGTCGTCAACGACATAAGAAGCGTCGTCACCGATGTGTTTGACAGCCACCGGTTGATCATATTCGTCGTAGACGAGTCCTTCGAAGAGTGCCTGCCGAGCCATAATCCTTCCTTTGTTGCGGCGATATCGATGGGGGCAGGGCGCCACCAAAACAGGTCTGCCGGCCAATCTTAACTCGTCGCGCACCATAATCATACAGGGGTGATCCTAACTTAATGGGCCGCTGTTTACCCGATTCTAAGCTTGACTGTAACAGCAGCCGTGTACATGAGCAAAGTGAAGGTGGATGACCGTAATCGAGCAACTAGGGTATAATTTCTTGATTTGGCGGGCGCATGAGCAGCGCGGGTTGCTGTTGCCTGCCTTAGTTGATTGCAAGAAAGGAAAGAGGGAAAGCGTTGTTTAGACCACTCGACTGGCTATTGGGCCTGTTCTCGCTAGATATCGGAATTGATTTAGGCACGGCCAATACTTTGGTGGCGATACGCGATAAAGGCATTGTAATTGACGAGCCATCTTGGGTGGCGATTAACAAACGCACGCGACGGCCGCTGGCGATCGGTTCTGAGGCGCGTGAAATGGTCGGACGGACCCCGAGCGACATAGTAGCCATCCGGCCGCTGCGTGATGGCGTCATTTCCGAATTTGAGATCACGGAAGCAATGCTTAAGTACTTTATTGATAAAGCGCATGAGCAAATGCTGGTGCCTTTTCCCAGGCCGCGGGTCGTAGTCGGCGTTCCGAGCGGCGTGACCGAGGTGGAGAAACGCGCGGTCTATGACGCTACCATGTCGGCGGGTGCCCGCGAAGCCTACTTGATTGAAGAGCCGATGGCCGCGGCCATTGGCGCGGGCCTTCCAATCATCGAATCGCGCGGCAGCATGATTGTAGATATCGGTGGCGGTACAACAGAAGTGGCGGTGTTCGCCATGGGCGGGATTGTGGTCAGCCGCTCGATCCGCGTCGCGGGCGATGAAATGGACGAGGATATCGTGGCTTACGCACGGAATAAGTACAATTTGCTCATTGGCGAACGAATGGGCGAGCGGGCGAAGATCGCGATAGGTTCAGCATTCCCTTTGCCGGAAGAAAAGACGATAACCCTGCGGGGACGCAATTTGATCAATGGTTTGCCCCAGTCGGTTGAGATCAGCAGTATAGAGCTGCGAGAAGCGATGGCACCATCGGTAAACGTGATCGTGGATACCGTGCGCGATGCCCTCGATGACACGCCACCCGAACTCGTGGCGGATTTGATGGAAGCGGGCGTATGCCTGGCGGGCGGCGGCGCCAATATTCAGGGTTTGGCCGATCGCCTTGAAGACGTCATCAAGATGCGGGTTTGGGTTGCCGAGGATTCTATGACCTGCGTGGCGCGCGGTGCGGAACGTGTACTTGAAGATCTCGACAATTACGAGCGTGTTCTGGTTGGTTTACACCGGGGCAGCACACACCACTAGCCCTTTCAAGGCATTGATCGGCGGCGCAATCGCGCGCACCTTTGCCCCCACGGTATTGCTTTCACCACTCTCTCGATGATGAACCTCAATGAGGTACCGAGTAGGATTAAGTGGACGATCTTGCTGGCCTTGATTGGACTGGCAATGCTGTTGACAATCCTTGATCGTACTGGCAATCTCGATGCGGTATTTGCCTTTGTTCGAGATCCGATGTCGGTGGCGATGGGATGGACTGCTCAGCGCACCAACGCGGTCGCAGGTGCGCTGGAGGGCCCACGGGACCTGCAGACGGCGCGGCAAGAGATCGATGAACTTCGCGCTCAGGTTGATGTCCTGGAGAAGGAAAACGAGGAGCTGCGCGAGATCGAAGGGGAATATCAACTGCTTGTCGATCTCTTTAACCGGGCCCGGCAAGCGCCGGAGCTACAGCGTTTGATGGCGACGGTAATCGGGCAGGATACGAACCCGGCAGTGCGCAGCATAGTGGTAGACAAAGGGTCAGATGACGGTGTGCGCGTAGGGATGCCGGTTGAAGGCGCGCGCGGCCTGGTGGGTCAGGTCTTCCGAACGAGCCCACACTCCTCGCAAATTGTTTTAATTACGGACAGTTCAAGCGCTATCCCGGCGCGTCTCAGCACGTCTCGCGCGACCGGTATCCTGCGCGGAGGCGGCCTGGGCGGTGTTTTGTCGATTGAATGGATAGACTTGAAGCACCAGGTGGAAGTGGGGGAAACGGTGATGACTTCCGGGCTGGGAGGCCGCTTCCCGCAAGATCTGACGATAGGTCATGTTATCGAAGTAGAGCGCCGGGAGGCGGAGTTATTCCAAAGCGCCGTTGTTCAGCCGGCGACCGATTTTGATTCGCTGGAAATAGTCTTCGTCATTACCGACTTTCAGACTGTCGATACGTCAATATTCAACACTACGGAGCCCTAAATGGCTACGACAATTCTGATTGCCGTGCCGATAATGGCGCTGCTGACGGTGCTGCAAGTGGCCGTGCTGCCACAACTGCCCTTTCTCGCCGTAACGCCCTCATTCCCGTTTCTCTTTGCCATGGCCTGGAGTTTGCTTAACAACGTTGAAGAAGGCATGGTCTGGGCTTTCATTGGGGGGCTGTTCATGGATATATTTACGATAGCACCGGCGGGTGGCCTTGCAATTTGCTATGTGCTTGCTGTGCTGGCGGTAAGTCTGATTGAGGATTTTCTGCCGCCGAACCGACTGCTGGTGCCGCTGGTATTGACTGCGCTGGCGACGGCCGTGCAGCAGCTTCTCTATATGGTTTATCTGCGCTTGTTTGGATTAACGGCCGCCATGTCGGTAAGTTCATTTCTTCAGCTCGTCTTTTGGCAAGCGCTGTTGGTGATCCCAATTTATTGGGCACTCTATTTGATAAAGCGGACTTTGCAGCCACGCCCGGTACAGATCTAGCGATTGAGAACCGGTTAATACACTACATCAATCATGTCACGAATTGGATGGGAACGCATCGAGGATCTGGAGCTCAAGGAGGAGGAAGACCTTGGGCTGCGGAATCGCATTGTTTTTCTACGCGTGATCATTGTCACTATGCTGTTCTTGCTGGTGTACCGCGTGTGGTGGATCCAACAAACGCAGGGATCTGAGCTGGCATCATTGGCCACTGAGAACCAGTTCGCGGCCCTGCAAACGGATGCGGCACGGGGGGTTATATTAGACCGGAATGGTGCGCCGCTGGCGATCAATCAGCCTAGTTTTGATGTGACCATCACACCGGCTTTTTTGCCTGACGATGAAGCAGATCGCCAGGCGGTTTTTGAACGGTTGTCATTGTTAACGGGCGTACCGGTTACCAATACGGTTGCCCAGCAGGGCCTCATTGAAGCGGCTAACCCTGAACTTGTTAGCACCTACTCGCGGCTGGCGGAACTATATGGTTCGTCGGTTGAAGAGACGCTGGATAAAGCAGGGGTCGTGCCCAGACTACCTGACAGCATCAGCAAGATTGTTGAGGAGCACAGTTTTGCGCAATATGTACCGGCCGTTATCACTTCCGGACTGCCCATCAGCCAGGCTTATACTATCGAACAAGAGAGTATTTACTTGCCCGGCGTACATGTGATTCCCAAGCCTCTTCGTGACTATCCGAGTTCGGAATACACCGCGCATATTGTAGGTTTCATGGGCCCCATCCCAAAT
>JBJYWX010000118.1:0-7097 GCA_046259695.1 Promineifilaceae bacterium (SeqCode)
TACTGGTTACAGGTGAACTAGCAATCGACAGGCATTTTTCCGCAAACTTTAGAACCAACGCAATCAGCTCCGGCGCTGACCCAATTTCCAAAGCAGTATGCCGCCATGAATACAGGGCGTGCCATCAGGTCCACCGGCCCCTTTTGTGCTATAATGTTTGGTCGTTCCGTTAGGAGAATGAACGTCATGAGAGTACGCCCAAAAAACGCCAAAGAGATCGCCAAGATGCGCGAAGCCGGCCGCCTTGTGGCCGAGTGTTTCGCCCTGCTCGAGGACAGCATCCAACCCGGAATTCCGCTGAGTGTTCTAGACACTATGGTGGAAAACTACATTGCTGAGAAAGGTGCCAAACCACTCTATAAGGGATATCGTGGCAGCTCGGCCGAACATCCGCCATTTCCTGGCGTCATTTGCGCTTCTGTCAATTACGAGATTTGCCATGGACTGCCGGACGAACGCGTCTTGCAGGAAGGCGACGTAATTGGCGTTGATATTGGTCTGCGCCACCACGGCTACTGTGGCGACGCCTGTTACACGTTTCCAGTCGGCAAGGTGTCAGCCGAGACTGAACGGTTGATGGCCATTGGCAAAGAAGCGCTCCACGTGGGCATCGAGGCTGCCCAATCCGGCGCGTATCTGTATGATATTGGCACGGCGATTAACGACTACACCGATTCCCAACATGTCTCCGTGGTCCATGAATGGGGCGGCCACGGCATCGGCCGTGCGCTGCATGAGCCATTATCAGTATCCCATGTGCGACAGCCTACGCGCGGGCCGCGCCTCATTCCAGGTATGACCTTCACCATTGAGCCAATGGTGAACGCAGGCACGCATGAGTGGTATTTGCTCAACGACGGATGGACCGTGGTCACGGCCGATGGTGAGCTCAGCGTCCAGTACGAACACACGATCGTTATCACCGATAACGGCCCGGAGATCCTGACCAAACTCTAGACGGGCCGGTCCGTTTCGGCCGTAGGGACCGCCTCGCGCTCGCCCTGTATATCCGGCCAGGGTTCAATATCCAGGATTTTGCAGTATAGATAGCGTCCGATCACCAGCGCCGAGCCAATAAGAGGCACGATGATCAGCGCCATCAGAACCCCCGCCAGCGCCAGCGCGCCTACCACGGCGATAAAAACGATCGCCGGATGAAGCCGCAGGCTGTTGCCCATTATGCGCGGCCGCAGCCAGATATTCTCGACCACGTTGATGCCCCCGAATAGTACAACCACAAGTACCGCAAACCAGACGTTTGAGATCGCTAGGTGATTGGAGCCCGCAACATAGGCCACGATAGCGCCAACGATCATCACGATCAGCGGGCCGACCGAAAGGATGATATCGAAGAGGCCTGCCAAGACGCCAAATGCCAGCGCGCCCGGCAGCCCGATCACCATTGCCGCTATGCCCGTTGCCACGCCGACGATCGCCATCAAACGCAGTTGGCCCTGCAGGTACTGGTTCCAGACATTGCGCACCTGGTCATAAAGAATACGCACGTCCGGCTTCTGTGCATCGGGAACCAGAGAGAACAGCCAATCGCGCAGGCGCGCACCATCCAGAAGCAGGTAATAGGTCGTTACCAGCACCAGCAGCACCCAGACTAGATTCTGGGAGGTAGCCGCGAACATGTTGATCAGCCGATCCGGTCCGGTGACGCTTTGTGTCAGCGCGGGCCAGCTACTGATTAGCGATTCAAGGGATACCTGGGTCCCAAACAGCAGTATGGTTTGCCCTGCGACCTGTTCCACCAGCAAGACAATATTGTCCAATTGGTCTTTGAGGCGCTCGGCCACCTGCGGTAACTCCGGTGCAACCAACATGCCTACCACAACGAGCGCGACTACAAACAGCACGTAGACGAGCAGGACTACCCAGTTCCTGCTCAGCTTTACTTTTTCGCTAACGCTGTTGACCAGCGGGTTTAGCACAAAGGCGATCAGAGCCGACAAGACAAGCGGCCCAATTAACTCGCGCGCGGCAACCAGCAGCCACAGCAGCGCGCCAATCAGCAAGATTAGCGCGAAGTAGCGTGTCGCTACACTCCAACTGCTGTCTTCTTCCATATACCTACACCAGAATGTTTCTGGCGATTATATCACCACCACCGCCTACCCTTTCACAGCAAAATCATATCCTGGCCCCCCTGCTGATCTGACTATGGGGTAATCATATGCTAAAGTAAACGCCTTGATCGAAAGTCGTGAGTATGTTTGTTGCTTGCTTTCCTGTTACAGGGTCTCTTCTTGGGTGCCTCGGCCGCCGTCCAGCCAGGACCACTACAGGCCTATTTGCTTTCGCTGACCACGCGATACGGCTGGCGCCGAGCCCTACCGGCCGCTTTTGCCCCCTTGTTGAGTGATGGGCCCGTTCTACTGCTGACGCTGCTGGTGCTCTCCAAGGCACCGCCGCTCATGCTCCACGCACTACAAATAGTGGGTGGCTTATTCCTGATCTACTTGGCATATAGCGCCTTCCGCGTTTATCGCAAACCCGAACGCCTTGACGCCGGCAGTGAGCAGGCGGCGCAGCAGAACTTCCTAAAGGGCGCGTTAATCAACCTGCTCAGCCCTAATCCTTATATATTTTGGGCGACAATCGCCGGCCCCATTTTCCTGGAAGGTTGGCGAGAGGCCCCGCTTTACGGCATCAGCTTTATGACCGGTTTTTATGTCGCGCTGATCGGCGGCTTTATTGCTTTTGTGGCTCTTTTCGCCCTAACGGGCAGTCTCGACCCGCGCCTGAACAAGGCGCTCAACGGGCTGGCAGCCGTGGCCTTGCTTGTCTTTGGCCTGTTTCAACTGGGCCGCGGCATGTACCAGCTCATCAGCCTCTAAACTCCTATCCAGCGCAGCGTGCTGGAACAGGGGCGCCCGGCTAAGAACAGCAAAACGAAGGATGAGCCATTAACATAAACCATGGGACACTGTTGTTGCGCCGCGCCAAATCTGCTAAACTGCGCTTGCAATGAAATCCCTGAGGCGCCTGCTATTGGCACTATTGGCCATACTGGCCATCGCGTGTTTGCAAGTAGTGCGGCGTGATACCACGGCGCCAATGCTTGCTGCTGCCTTCACGGGCGCCGCGTCAATCGACGGGCCGCTGCAGTTGACCGTTTTAGTCTCTCCTCCCGTCGGCTCCCCACGCGATACACTGAGCCTCGAGGCGCGATTGATCAACAGTACAGCCGCCTTTGCTTCCCCCGAAATCCGGATTCAGCTGCCTTCCACGCTGCGCATCGAACAGGGCCAGCTGCCCACGGGCCTAACCGCTGACGTTGCAAACAATCGCCTGTTGTGGCTGCCCGTCGTGCCTGGTTCTGGGGGTGAACGGACTTTGTCGCTGCCGCTCAAAGTAGCCTCAGCCGATCTGGTGAATCCGGAGCAAACGATTGGCATTGAGTTGGTCGCTGCTGAGACCGTCTTAACCACCTCTGCCGCTGTCTGGATAGGCATTGCCCCTCGCGTAGAAGCGCTTCAAAACATCGAACATGTTTCAGTTGGCCAGCCGCTGCAGCTTGTCGCTGCGACTAGCGGTCCGGGACCATTTGCCGAGACCTGGGACCTGGGTGATGGTCGCCATGTGAACGTGAATTCTCCCACCATCGTTTATCCAGCCGCTGGTGTCTACAACGTCAGCGTGACGGTGAAAAATCCGATCGGTGAGGCGAAATTTACTGAACAGATTACTGTCGTACCGCATGTAAGCGCTGCCTTCCTGCCGGAGGATGAGACGCCAGGGGTAGGCCAGCCGGTGACTTTTGCCAATTTGGGCGGTGGACAGGGTCCGCTCGAGTACCAATGGGACTTTGGGGATGGATCGACTTCCACTGAAGCTGAACCTTCACATAGTTATCAAAGCCCCGGCAGTTACACGGTGAAGCTGGTGGCACGCAATGGGTTTGGCGTTTCTGAGACGAAGCAGCTACTCACAGTTGGCGAGCCACCTGCGCCAGAGATTTTTGTAGCCGATACTGCGCTCACCGGCACCCAGGTATCAGGTGAGGCGGTTGCAAGCAGCGCCCAGCAGGAAACCACTTATACGTGGGAAATGGGTGATGGTCGCCATTACAGCAGCGCCAAGATCAATCACGCTTATCGCCAGGGCGGCGACTACTATGTTACCCTCACCGCGAGCAATGAGTTTGGTGAAACACAAGTGGGCCGCTGGGTCCATGTTGATCAGGGCCCCACACAGGTCTATATGCCCATGGTCAGCTTTTTTGGCGGCCTGGCACAGGGTAGTTCTGCCGATGCGGCGCCGTTGTCTGCCGATGCGGCAGTCATCGCCAACAGCGAGCTAGATGAGCCATTCGTCATGGAGCCGCTCGTCTTCGCTGTTGCACCTTCTCCGACCTCTTTGCTGCTTGCCTATGTTAACGAAGCGCGCCGGCAGTTTGAGCTGCCCAAGCTGGACGTGGCTGACAACCTGAGCACGGCCGCTCAAGAACACACTGACGACATGGCCGCTTCGGGCCACAACGAGCATACCGGCTCCGACGGTTCAGTGCCCTCCGAACGTTTCCTGCAGTTTGGCTACGCAGATGGATACGCGGGAGAAGCTACCGCCTGGGGTTTTGCCGATCCAAGAGAAGCGGTTGAATTCTGGGTCAACAGCCCCAGCCACCGTCCAATCATCTTGAATCCCTACGCCACGCATGTTGGCTTGGGCTATACAGTCGACTATACCGCGCCCAGCGTTTGGTATTGGACAGCCGAGTTCGGCAACGCTTCGGGCCAGCCGCAGGACGCTTCACTGCGCGTCCAGGGCCCGGCTAACGAACTAGAGCTGCTGAACTCGCAGGCCGTTGCCTTTGTATGGAACTGGCCTTTGCCGCTGGCCGCTGAGGAAAGATTTACGGTTTACCTGAACAGCGGAAGCGGCCAGACGGCCGTCGGTTCAGTCAGCCAGCCGGCGCTTGGCACCCAATATCGCCTGGCCATTGAGCCAGCCTCTATCCCCGGCTTGCTTGGTATTTTTCAGTGGCACGTGGCGCTTGAGAATAACCGCGGCGCCCAGATTGCGTCCACTGAGTCGCGCATGCTGACCATCAATTTGGATCCCAGCCTGCCCACTGCGACGCCGCTGCCCACCGCGACGCCGGTAGTATCCCCCACGCTGCTGCCCACCGTCACATCGACCCCGCCGCCGACTGTTCCTCCGCCGACGCCACGGCCGACAGAGACGCCTTTGCCACCTCTGGTCACCGCGACGCCCATACCGCTTGTAACCGCCACTACGTTGCCCGAGATAACGGTCGAAGCGTCGCCCACGCCCTGAGCTGCCTCACCTCGCGCAGCGCCTTACTCCCATGCCCCAGGCAGGCTGTTTCTAATCTCTTCGGCGAAAGCGCGCGCCCTTCTTGCCGCAGTACCGGTGTGTGCCGATACGTCCATCAGCTCGTCCACTTGTCCCGCGTCCACAAACTGCCGCACGCGCTCATCGGCCAGTACCAGGTCAGACAACGGGTTATTGTTCCCCTGCTGCAGCGCTTGCCAAGCATGCAGGCTGATTTGACGCAGCCACTCGTGCGCCTCCTGCCTGTCGGCCCCAGCGGCTACCAGGGCCATCAGCAGGCGCTCCAGCGCTGCAAAAGGACCATAAGTCGCCATATTGCGCCCAATGGCTTCCTTGTCAACTTGCATGCCGCGTACAATTTTCGTTGCCCGCAGCAGCAACTCATCCATTGCTAGAAATCCCTCGGCTAACACGACGCGCCTATTTGCCGAATCATCAAGGCTGCGCTCCAAAATGGCCTGGCTTGCGTTCTCCCACATTACCTGCGGCATCGCGCCAACCAGGCGCGCTAATGAGCACATATTCTCGCTATTAATCGGATTCCGCTTGAAAGGCATGGCGGACGAGCCAACCTGCTGGCTGCCAAATGGTTCAGCCCATTCGCCAAAGGCAGGCGACTGCAAAATACGAAAATCAAGGGCAAATTTATGCAGAACGGCCGCCAACGCGGCCAGTTGCTGCATCACAACCAGGTCCTGTTGGCGGGGATAAGTCTGTGTTGAGATGAAGAAAAAAGGAAGATCGAGCGCTTCCATGACCTTAGATTCCATCGCTTCTGCGCTCATGCCCGAACCGGCCAAAATCTCGCTGAAGCTGGCCTGAGTCCCTACTGCGCCCTTCATACCCTTGCCTCGCAGTGAACGGCCCAGCCTGTGCAAAGACCCATAACTCAGCAAGAGGTCCTGGCCATACATAGCCAGGCGATAACCATGCGTTGTCGGTTCAGCCGGTTGGATATGCGTATAGGCCATTACCGGCAGATCGGCCGTCTGCTCCATGCTCTCGGCCAACACCTCCAATAGCTCTCCGAGACGCTGGACTAGCACATTTAGCGCTTCACGCAGACGCAGCACATCGGCGTTGTCAATGATATCGGCGCTGGTTGCGCCCCAATGCAGGATGGATCCGCCAATGATAGCCTGTTCCGAAAAGGTCTGAATCTCCGCCATGACATCGTGGTGCGAGCGTTGTTCAAACTCGGCCGCCCGTTCAATATCAATCTTATCAGCAAAACGGCGCAGGTCTGCTACTTGCTCGGCAGACACAAGGCCCGCTTCGTGTTGTGCCGCGGCCAGGCTGACCCAGATGCGTCGCATGAGCCGTCTGCGGTGGACCTCCGACCAGATGTGCCGCATCTCCTCGCTGGCATAGCGCCATGTGAACGGTGATATATAAGTGGTGTGGTCAAACATTGTCTAAGCTCCTCAGAAACACCAAGAGCGCCATCCACAATTGAACATGAGTAGTTCCAACTGTGTTCGGCGCTCTCAGCGTTAAGATGTTTTGGTAAGAGTCTCTTAGGTCGCCGCTTCTTCAACCACACTCTGTTTCTTGCGGCGCTTGCGACCGGGACGGCTGCGCTCCTGCTGTTGGAGGGCACGCGTTTCTTCCACCAGGCGCTGTCTCTCAATCTCCAACCGCGCCAAGATCTCCGCGTTTCGCCGCTTCTGCTCCTCGGTCAAGACTACCTTCCGTTTTGCCATACACCCTACTCCTATATCCTCGGGCATCAGCCTGCCCGGCCACAGGCGCTCTGGACAAGCGATCCAGGAATGCTGATACGTTTGGCACGC
>JBJYWX010000119.1:0-11189 GCA_046259695.1 Promineifilaceae bacterium (SeqCode)
TAGAGAAAGGAACCAGATGCAGATAAAGCGCGCAATTGTCATCGTGCTTGACAGCGTGGGCATCGGAGAAACGCCCGACGCCGTGCAATATGGCGATGTGGGCAGCCATACGTTGGGCAATACCGCTGTCGCCGTGGGTGGCCTGCAAATGCCGCACATGACTGGGCTCGGCCTGGGCAATATTGTCCTGGTACCGGGCGTGCCACCTGTTACCGGGCCCACGGCCATCTATGGCAAGATGGGCGAGGTATCCGCTGGCAAGGATACGACCACGGGCCACTGGGAATTGATGGGCCTCTATTTGCCGCAGCCTTTCCCACTCTATCCGCATGGATTTCCACCGGAGGTCATGGAGGCGTTTGAAGCACAAATAGGGCGCGGCACGCTGGGCAATTACCCCGCGTCTGGTACGGTGATTATTGACGAATTGGGTGAGGAACATATGCATACCGGTAAGCCCATCGTCTACACCTCGGGTGATAGTGTCTTCCAGATCGCCGCTCATGAAGCGATCATTCCTATTGAGCAGTTATACGAGATGTGTGAAACGGCGCGGGCCATACTGCGGGGCCCGCACGAGGTAAGCCGCGTCATCGCCCGCCCCTTTGTTGGAGAGCCGGGTAACTTTACGCGCACGGCCAACCGCCATGATTATTCAGTAAGGCCTCCGGAAGCTACGCTGCTGGATAAGATCAAGGATGCCGGCCTCATGGTCCACGCCGTCGGTAAGATCAATGACATTTTCGTGGGGCAGGGTATTACGAGTTACGTGTATACGGCCGACAATATGGACGGTGTGGACAAGACTATTGCGGCGATGCGCGAGAGACAAGAACGAGGACTTATCTTCACCAATTTGGTCGATTTTGATGCTAAGTATGGCCATCGCAATAATCCCCAGGGGTATGCCGATGCGCTGGCCGCGTTTGATGCCCGCCTGCCTGAACTGGTTGGGGCAATGGCTGAAGATGATGTGCTGGTCATTACCGCCGATCATGGCAATGATCCGACCACCCCGAGTACCGACCATTCCCGCGAATATGTGCCGCTGCTGATGGGCGGCCAGCATATTCGTAGTGGCGTCAATATTGGCGTGCGTGAAACCTTTGCCGATCTAGCCGCGACAATCGCTGATTTGCTTCAGGTCGCGCCGCCACCCTACGGCCATAGTTTTATTGAATTAATTGAGTTAAGTGAAAGTTAGTCGAGTCTAGTATGAAGCATGATAAAAGCGCAAGCGTAGAATGGAGCGGCAATAAATTAGATTTCCGCGCGTCTCTAGGATCTGGATACGAATTTGATGTTAGCGGCGGAACCGAGAAGATCGGCGGCAGCCCGATGGAGTTGTTGCTCGCCGGATTGGCCGGTTGCACGGCCGTCGATGTTGTCCTGATGCTGCAGAAGCAGCGGCAGGAAATCAGCGGTCTCGCGGTAGAGGTGCTGGGAGATCGTGCCGATTCGCATCCGAAAGTGTATACAGATGTCCTCGTCCGCTATACGATCCGCGGCAAAGGGATTAATCCCAAAGCAGTTGAGCGCGCTATCAAGCTGTCAGAAGAAAAATACTGTTCGGCGAGCGCCATGTTCAGCCGCTCAGGAGCAGTGATCAAGATTGACTACGAGCTTATCGAAGAGGTCTGACGTTCAGGGCGGGGCAACTGGGAAAAAGGAAGCCCCGAACCTTGATCGGGCGGGCAGTTGGTGATCAGCACTGATGCGGATTTATGTAGTTGAATCCCATGACGGCCATTTTACATACGTTGGTCTCGACGCCGTGTAGAAACATGTCGAAACATGTGGGCGCGCCAGTGGGGACCTCAGATACCGCTCAGTTGTTAATCCTGCCCGCTCACAGTTCGGGGCAATATGGCAATTGAATTAACTGCATTATAAATCCCGGCTCAACTCGCCGTCAAGCTTGGCTACTTTAAAATATCAAGTCACTCTGTGAGCGCGCAGAACTTCATCGACACCGGGAAGAGGCGTCGACAAGATAGCGCGCGCTCGGCTGAGATCCAGCCTGCAATCGCGCGGCCAGCGCGCCGCATCGGATTGCCCAAACCGCAGACTGTTGCGATCCGTTATACCCCACCAATCTAGCATACGCAGGCCGAATTCGGCTCGCGTGAGTGCCTGCCCCCCGGCGATATTCAAGATGCCTACATGCTCGTTACCCGCCAGTTCCAAACACGCCAGACTAAGCGATTCTACCCAGACAGGATTGCGAAGCTGGTCGGTAAAGAGCGTGACGGGTTTGTTTGCGGCGAGCGTCTCCACGATCCAGGCTGTGCCGCGGTCCATGGTATGAAGGCCATAAATAAGGGATGTGCGTACGATGACATGGTCCCTATGTGCGGCGACGATCTGCTCAGCTTCAACTTTTGCCCGGCCATAGGCATGTATGGGCGAAACGGGGGCTTCCTCCGTGTAAGGCCCGTGCTGCCCATCAAAGACCACATCGGTAGATACGTGCACCAACCTAGCCCCGATCGCTTGTGCGGCAGCGCTAACGTTCAGCGCGCCCACGGTAATGACGGTTTCCATCTCCGGCACGCGGTTGGAGCGTATGGTATGGATGACAACTTCAGGTTGTAGCTGCTGAAAGAGCTCATGGACAGCTTCCCGATCCAGCACATTTAGCTGCCGGCCGCCGGCCGCCGGTAACGGGTCGCCAGTGAAGTAGGTATAGCCAATCTGGAAATTCGGTGCGGCGAGCGGCACGAGATGCCGGCCAAGGTAACTGCTGCCACCGGTAATGAGCAGGCGGGTCATGCGGGGTACGGTTGAACGACTGTCCTCACCCTACTGAAAACAGTCACCCAGCTTCATCAATGATCAGGTCTTGCGCTTCAGCCCGAACAATCGCCTGAGCTGCCGCTACCTGAGCAGCGCCCTGTTTGCTCGATCCGCTCCCGGTGCCCCAGATGTCTTTGCCGACCATCACCTGCACTGTAAACGTCTTGGCGTGATCGGGTCCAGATTCCTGGATCACCTCATAGTGCGGCGTGATGTTGTAAGCCGCCTGTGCCCAGACCTGAAATTCGCTCTTAGCATCTTTGTGCAGCGATTTCTCGCGGATGGTGGCTAGCGCCGGCCCGATGAGAGGTTCGATCATACGCTGCACAGCTTCGAGGCCCTGATCGAGGTAGATAGCCCCGGTGACTGCTTCAAACGCGGCACAGAGCAGCGGCGTCCGGTCACGACCACCGTTTTCTTCTTCACCGTACCCCAGCTTTAGATAGCTGTTGATCTTTAGTTCGCGGGCGAAACTGGCCAGAGTGCGCGAGCGCACAAGCGCGGCGCGAAGACTGGTTAGATCTCCCTCCGCGAGCTCAGGGAAGCGATTATAGAGATAAGCGCCGACCACGAAATCTAGCACAGCATCGCCTAAGAACTCCAGGCGCTCGTTATCTTCAAGGGTAGTGCCGGGATGTTCGTTCAAATAAGAACTGTGCGTCAGGGCACGCTCGAGCAACGAGCGGTCTCGAAAGGTAATGGATAGATTCTCTTCCAGTGGTTGAAGCTCGCTCACGTTACAATTCTCGATAAGACCGATCTATTCTTTGAAGGCCCTAATGACCAGGGTAGCGTTGTGCCCGCCGAAACCGAAAGCATTGTTCAAACAGACCTCGACCTGAGCGGGTCGTGCTTCATTGGGCACGCAATCAAGATCGCAATCGGGATCGGGCGTTTCGTAATTGATTGTCGGCGGCAAAATTTGATCCCTAATTGCCAGGGCACAGAAAATCGTCTCAATGGCCCCGGTTGCTCCCATTATATGGCCGGTCATCGATTTTGTAGAACTCAGGGGAATATGGTACGCGGCTTCGCCGAGCGCGGCCTTCACAGCGGCCGTCTCCGAGCGATCGTTCAGAGGGGTCGCTGTGCCATGAGCGCTGATATAGTCAATAGCCTCTGGCGCTAGATCGGCATCTTCGAGAGCGTGGACAATGGCGCGTGCTGCCCCGGCGCCACCCTCCGCGGGCGCGGTAATGTGGTGGGCATCGGTTGATTGTCCATAACCGATAATCTCACCGAGAATGGTCGCCCCGCGCGCTTTGGCATGCGCCAAACTTTCTAGAACCAGCATCCCCGCCCCTTCGCCCACGACAAGGCCGTCACGGTTCTTATCAAATGGACGCGGCGTGTTACTTGTGCTTATAGAGGTGGCGCCGGCCCGTTCAAATCCGCCGACGGCGACATGTGAAATTATTGCCTCCGTCCCACCAGTCAAGATCGCGTCGAGTTCTCCGCGACGGATGGCCCTAAAAGCGTGGCCAATGGCGTCATTTCCGGAAGCGCAGGCGGTCGCCACAGTGTTCGATGGCCCGTGAATGCCGTAATCAATGGCCAGCATCCCCGCCGCCCCATTGGGCATG
The DNA here is from genome assembly GCA_046259695.1 of Promineifilaceae bacterium (SeqCode). Taxonomy (GTDB): domain Bacteria; phylum Chloroflexota; class Anaerolineae; order Promineifilales; family Promineifilaceae; genus JAACFF01. The sequence continues at coordinate 4,380 of JBJYWX010000119.1, forward strand.
ATCATGGTGATAGCAAACGGGCTCAATCGCCGCACTCCCTGATCAAGGTAAGTGTTTTCTTGATCGACGAGTGTCTGAATGCCGCCCACCCCGGTACCTAAGGTTAAGCCAATCTTCTCCCGATTATTATCATTGATGCTTAAGCCCGCCTGTTCCATGGCTTCTTGGGCAGCTACAGTGGCGAACTGCTGGTAGCGATCGCGGCGCCGTGCTTCCTTGCGCCCAAGTATTTCTGCGGGGTCAAAATCCTTCACCTCACACAGCCCCCCGGAGGAGTGTTCTCCCTTTTCAATCTGGGTGAATGGGCCGAAACCGGATTGGCCGGTCAGAATCCCTTTCCAGGTATCGCTGACATTATGCCCGAGCGGCGTGATGAGGCCCATGCCCGTAATGACAACACGCTGATACCTATTCTGACCATTTTCCATTTGTTACCTCCATTGCCTATTCATTGTCGGAATCATCAGGCACATAGTGACCTTCGACCCAGACTGCGCTATCCGGACCAACCTCTTTTTTCCATACTGGTACAATCTCCTTGAGGCGGTCGATCCCATATCGCGCAGCTTCAAACGCACCCTGGTCGCGATGACCGCTGGCGCAGGCAACAAACGTGGTGACGTCGCCAACATCGAGACGGCCGATACGCTGGACGATAGCTACACCTTTGACCGAGGGCCAGCGACGCCATATTTCGCGCGCGATCTGTGCCATCTTCTCCTCGGCCATGGCATTATACGCTTCGTATTCTAGATGAAGTGTCTTTGCCGGCAGCCCCTCACGGCGGGTCTGTCCGCGCACAAAACCGGTAAAGGTGATAACAGCCCCTATATCAGGTCCACTGATGTGGTCGTAGATCGACTGGTAGTCAATTGCTTCGGCCGAAATAGCGAAATAAGTTGGATGTGGGAATTCACCTCCACTTACCGGTGGGAAGAGTGCCACTTCATCACCCGCCTGCAAGGGCGTATCTGGAAAGGCGAACTGTTTGTTCACCGCCACCAGCGCCGCCGGTAGGGCCGGCGCGAGCTCCAAATAAGCAGCGGCCAGCGCCTGCAGCATGTCTTGTACCGTAGCTGGTTCCGGGAGGCTGACCTGCACCAGATTGCGGCCCGCGCGATCACGCAGTGTCGCGAAGAGTTTTACTTCAAGATTCATATTGGCATTTCAGCGTCGAATGACGGATTAAGGATAGTTATTGTGCCTGGTAAGTGCCACTTTGTCCGCCCGATTTGTAAACCACTCTTATTTCGGACAGGCGCATGGCACGATCGACAGCTTTGGCCATGTCGTAGATTGTCAAACAGGCTACAGAAACGGCTGTCAGTGCTTCCATCTCCACGCCCGTCTGGCCGGTTGTCTTGACGGTGGCCTCAATATCAACCCGCGAATTAGCACTGTTTGCGGCACACGTTACATCTACTTTAGTGAGCTGTAGAGGATGGCATAACGGTATTAGTTCCGCTGTCCGTTTGGCGGCCATGATGCCTGCCAACTCGGCGACGGTGAACACATCCCCTTTTTTGATTTGACCTTCGACGATCATTTGGAGCGTTTCTGGAGCCATAATTACCGCGCCGCGGGCCACTGCCACGCGGGCCGTCTCAGGCTTGTGGCCGACATCCACCATTTTAGCCCGGCCGGTTTCGTCTATATGCGTCAACTGTTTAGTCATAGAGATGGTATTATAGTAAGCAATCACTGTTCAAAGCAATCTATGCACCATTCAAGGAAGAGGGCCAGCGTTGCAATCGGAATATGATTCCATCTATCTTTCGCCGCATTTAGATGATGTCGCACTCTCCTGCGCCGGCCAAGTTTTTATGAAGTCGGGCGCGGACCAGAACGTATTGGTGGTCACAGTCATGGCGGGAGATCCCCCAGGCTCCACTTCGGAATTTGCGCGATCCTTGCACGGCCGCTGGCAGCTGGAGCGGGATGTCGTTGCCAGCAGGCGCAAGGAAGACGAAGAGGCCATGCGCATCTTGGGTGCCGACTTGATGCACTGGCCGATACCAGATTGTATTTATCGAAGCGAGCCAACAACCGGTGCGGCCCTCTACAATTCGAATGAGGCGATATTTGGAACGGTCTCGGAACTGGAACGGCCGTTAATCATACAGATTGCGGAGCGGATCAGGCAGCTTCCCCCCCACGGCCGATTGTTTACTTCTCTAGGTGTGGGAAACCACGTTGATCATCAAATCACGCGACTCGCGGCTGAAATGGTCTCGCCACACGTGGCTTATTATGAAGAGTATCCTTACGTGATCATTCCTGGCGCACTGCAGCGCGTAGTGGATGCAGAGGACAGCACCTTAGTTGAAGAGAAACTCTCACTTACTGATGAGGCGGTGCAGAAACGTATAGAGGCTATCGCTGCATACCGCTCGCAGGTAAGTAGTTTCTTTCGAGACCGCGCCGATCTTGAGCAAGCCATAGAAAATTACTGCCGGGAAACGGGCGGCGAACGTGTATGGCATCGCGCCAAGCCGTGATGCTTTGGAATGGCATATAATAGACCTTGTTACTTCGTACAGAGACCTTCTATAATTGCCGCGACAGAGAGTGAGCGATCTGCATGGCAGAACTATCAACACAAGAATTGACTGCGGGGCAGTATGCTAAAGTGCGCGATGCGCGGACCGGCGTGTTGCTGCCTGGTACAGTGCTCCAAGAGCGATACCGCATAGTTACCACACTTGGAATTGGGGGCTTCAGTACGGTTTATAAGGCGCGCGATATGCATTTCCCGTCTGTGGATAAGATGTGTGCCATCAAAGAAATGGTGATCTTCACCGCAGATCCACAACTGAGGGCGCAGACGATCCAATCGTTTGAGCGCGAAGCGGGCATGCTGGCAGTTCTCAATCATCCGGCGATTCCGCCCGTTTCTGATTACTTCACCATTGAGGATCGCAGTTACCTTGTTCTGGAGATGGTGGAAGGCAAGAACTTAGAACAGTGGCTGGAAGATAGCAAAGAGCCGTTGGATCAGGCCCATTCTCTGGGCTGGGCGCTGCAAATCTGTGAGGCGCTGGTCCATCTGCACAGCCAGAAACCGCAGCCGGTCATTTTTCGCGATTTGAAGCCTTCCAACATTATGTTGGACAAGAATAGCCGCGTGCGCCTCATTGATTTTGGTATTGCCAAATTGTTCGAAGCGGATCAGGTGCGCGGTACGATGATTGGAACGGAAGGCTATACCCCACCGGAGCAGTACCGCGGCGAGGCCACACCTGCGGCTGACATCTATGCTTTTGGGGCAACGATGCACCATTTGCTGACTCGCCATGATCCGCGCCAGGAAACGCCTTTTACCTTCGAAGAACGGCCGATTCGCGCCACCAATCCCCGGATATCCCTCACCTTTGAGCGCATTATCATGCGCTGCCTGGCCTATGATGCCAAGGACCGATTCCCCGATGCGATGGTTTTGAAGGAAGAACTACTAACCATTGCCCGGATGGATGAAGAGACGGGTGAGTCGGACCGGTTCGGCGGGCAGGATCGCGAACCGCTGCCCAGCATCAAGGTAGGCACCAGCCAGGTGCAGCCGCTCTGGATTTATCTCTGCGAAGATGAAATCCGCTCGCGGGTAGCGATTGCCCGCGGTATTGTCTTCACCACAGCATATGACAATAATCTCTATGCCATCTCCGCCGATCGCGGGGAATTCCTATGGAAGTTCCCGACGAAGAACAGTATTGCCGCCTCACCTTACGTTTATGAGGATGCTGTATTTGTTGGCTCATCCGACTCCTATCTCTATTCGCTTCAGCCACGAAACGGCCGTGAGAATTGGCGCTTTGCGGCTCAAGGTCCTATCTATTCCTCTCCCGTTGGACGATTTGACAACATTTTCTTTGGTGCAGACGATGGACATGTCTATGCCGTTCATGCTCTGCGCGGGACAATGACCTGGCGCACCAATGCCTACGCGGCCGTGCGTTCCACCCCTTTAATAACGGATGAAGGCCTTGTCTTTGGCACGGAAAAAGGCGACATTTACTGCAAAGATCTCAGTAATGGCAACACACATTGGCAGGTTCAGACCAATGGTGCGGTCACCTCTTCACCCGCACTTAGCGATGATATCGTGGTGGTGGGCTCGCTGGATGGCAGTGTATACGCGCTTGACGTCAGTTCCGGTTGGCGAATCTGGCATTTTGATGCGGCCGCGCCAGTCCTTTCTTCTCCGGCCATCCATGAAGGTGTCGTCTATATTGGCGATGCGCGCGGTAGACTTCATGCCATTAATATTGACTCCGGCCAATCCGTCTGGACCTATCAGACCGAGGGGCAGATTGCTTCCTCACCGACTATCTGGAATGAGGCCGTTTACGTCGGCTCTACGGATGGTGCCATATACGGATTGACGCTCGATCGAGGCGACTTGCAGTGGCGATTTGACACGGAAAGTTCCGTCATCGCATCGCCCTTGGTAGACGACGGTATCCTATATATTGGCACGTCTGCCGGCCAGCTCTTTGCACTGCCTATTTGACAGCGACAGTATCGTTCGCGACCGCCGCGGTGCGCTTTCGCGCATTGGCAAAGTGATTAACTGATGGAAGAAACCCACACACAGCCGAGCGACCAGGAAATCAGCATCGAAGAGCTGGTTGACACGAAGCCGGAATTAGTCTTGGATCGCACGGCACAAGAAGCAGTGGGCCAGAGCGCGCGCAACTTTCGCGCTGCTTTGCGAACGGACATTGGGCTCGCTAGAGAAATCAATGAAGATTCCTGCTTGATTTGCTCATTTGACGCTGGCGGACATAATCCACCGGTCCCTTTTGGCCTTTATTTGGTTGCCGACGGTATGGGCGGGCATGATGGAGGTGAGCGCGCGAGCAATGTGGCATCACGTACCGCTGCCCACTATCTGCTGCAGCAAGTCTATCTCCCTTTAGTCAGGGCCGATATTTTGCCCGATCCGTCCGTTGTGGAAACTATCCTGCGTGAAGCAGTGCAGGCAGCCCATGAAGCAGTGCATCCACCTGGCTATGAGGGTAATGGCGGAACAACGTTGACGTTGGCCATGATTCTGGGTAGCGTGCTTTATGTCGCTCACGTCGGGGACTCGCGCGCTTATTGGTTGGTCGAGCATACACTTCAGGCGCTGACGCAGGATCACTCATTGGTACAGCGGCTGCAGGATAGTGGCAAGTTGACGGCTGAAGAAGCGCAAGATTACCAATATCGCAATGTGCTGCTGCGTGCGCTGGGCCAGGCGGAAGAGCTTGAAGTAGATGTCTACATTCATGAGCTACCGGCGCGCGGCAGGCTCTTGCTTTGCAGCGACGGATTATGCGGGCAAGTTCCTGGAACAGAACTAGAGCGGATCATGAATCTTCCACATCTTCCGGATGCCATTGCAGACCAACTGATCGCTGCGGCGCTTGGGGCAGGCGGCCTGGACAACATCTCCGCGATCGTGGTTGAGTTCACACCATAGACGGCGACATGCCGGCGTTTCAGCGCCTTGGGGATGTTCGCCTTCAGCTGCATTGAAGGGGCTGAGCTTCTGGCTTTTCCATGGACCTGCAAGATCGCAACTACTATGAACTGTTTGGTCTGGAACGTGATGCTTCACGCGCAGATATTGATCGCGCATATCGCCAGATGCGCGCGTTATACGCGCCTGGCGGCCAATATCCGGATCCCGAGATCATTGAATACGTTGAGCATGCCTACCAGGTATTAGTCGATCCCCAGCGCCGTAAGTTATTTGACTCATTGTTGGCTGAGACATATTCTGGTTTCTCACTCGCCATCCAGCAAAACACAGAGGACATTCCTGTTTCCGATGAACCGCAGATGATTTACTTATTGGGTGAACTGCAGGTTCTAGGAGAGGGGCTGCAGGCCGGGAATAAACCGCTCAACCTTACTCTGGTTGTCGATCAAAGCACCTCTATGCAGGGCGACCGCTTACAATGCGTCAAACAGGCGCTGCAAGAGATCGTCTCGCAATTGGCTCCTGACGATCATCTGTCGCTAATAAGTTTCAATGATCGGGCTACAGTTGTCCTGCCGTCCTGCCCGGCTGGTCAACACGATACCCCGCGGCGACGGATAGAGGAAATAGAGGCTTCAGGCGGCACGGAGATATATCAAGGCCTGCTTGCTGGGATTTTTCAGCTGCGCAGCGTGCCTCTCGAGGAATACGATAACCAGTTGGTTCTGCTGACTGACGGGCGCACCTATGGCGACGAGGCTGCTTGTTTGCGCCTGGCCGCTGACGCGGCCGCCTCTGGCATTACTATTCAGGCCTTCGGTATAGGTGCTGACTGGGACGATGAATTTATCGACGCGTTGGCGGCTCCCTCTGGTGGAACGGTGGCCTATATTGACGAGGCGGACCAGATCGTCGCCACGCTCCAGAGTCTGCTAACAAGTATGGGCCAGATTGATGCTGAACAGGTCAAATTGCAGACCAGCTGGCCGCAAAGTGTTGAACTCCTTGATAGCCTGCGTCTCACGCCTTACGCCCAATCGCTTAAGAAGGATGACGGCGCCCTGCTGTTGGGTGAGATGCGCGGCGCCCAGCCGCTGACATTCTTGCTTACATTTATGGCTGGTCCACAGCCAATCCCTACGCGCATTCGCATACCGGTGGACATCACTATAGAGCTTCCGAATGCGAGTTCGCAGAGCATAAGTGAATCGGTGATGTTCAACGTGCTTGGCGAAGTGAGTGCGCCTCCCCCACCTGCCCAGGTAGTACGTGCGGCCCGCTTGGCTACTCTGTATCATATGCATCAGCATGCCTGGCAGGACGCGGAAGCTGGACTATTGGACGCT
>JBJYWX010000120.1:0-5106 GCA_046259695.1 Promineifilaceae bacterium (SeqCode)
CCGAAGCCGCCGGATCCATCGCCAGCTGAATGTCGTCACCTGGTGCGTAACCCGCCTTTTCAACTGCCTCCAGTATGAGGTCAAAGGCTTCGCTGTTGGCCTTCACTTGCGGTGCAAAACCGCCCTCATCTCCGACCAGCGTACGATGACCCTTTTGCGCCAACACTTTTTTCAAAGTGTGATAGATCTCGGCACACCAACGCAGCCCTTCTCTAAACGTAGGGGCGCCCACCGGCATTACCATGAATTCCTGCATGTCGGCGCCACCCGGCGCGTGCTTGCCACCGTTCATGATATTCATCATCGGCACGGGTAGTGTTCGCGCCCCAGCACCACCCAAGTAGCGGTAAAGCGGAAGTCCAACACTGTCCGCCGCGGCATGGGCAACAGCCAGCGACACGCCCAGAATCGCATTGGCACCAAGGCGACTCTTATTCTCAGTGCCATCGAGCGCAATCATCTCCTCATCGATGCCAATCTGATCGGTCGGATCCCAGCCTTCAATCGCTTCTGCGATTTCCACGTTAACCGCTTCAACCGCATCCAACACACCTTTACCCCCGTAACGCTCTTTGTCGCCGTCGCGCTTTTCCCACGCCTCATGGACGCCCGTCGAAGCGCCGGATGGCACGATGGCCCGGCCAACTGTACCATCACCCAAGAGGACTTCGACCTCGACCGTCGGGTTGCCGCGTGAATCAAGGACTTCACGCCCGTAAATCGACTCTATGTAGTTCATTGTGACTCCTTTTTTAGCAGAATAAGCATCTGCACTATAGGTGTGAAAGTAACAGGCACAATATACAAGAGTCATGCCCTGGCAGCAACCATTAGCGTGGTGTACAAAGCTTGCCCATTGACTCACCCGCAGCTATAAAGGCAGGGTCATGAACAGCTCCAATCCATTGTCTGATGCGCCCGCAATTAGCCCTTCTGGACTTGCACTCTGGAATAATCTAGTTCAAGAAATGGGAGAGATATTTGATCCCCATTTTGTATGCGCCGCTGCGGTGGCCGGAGTAGCCGAACAGTGCAGTGTACAGGCGGTCATGGCGCTCAATAGCGCATCACAGGACAGTTATGACGTCTGGATCGCGGGCAGAGATAGTGAGCTAATCCAGGAACGCTGGCACGATTCCGGGGCATCCTTTGGCGCAATCGCCTCGGCCGGGAAAGCGGTTATGCTTGATAAGTTGGATCGCCCGATATCTGAACTGGTAAGCAGCGAACTGTGGCTGCGAGCCCAGGATCAGATCATGGCTGTCCCCGTGCTCTATGGCACCGGCGATGAGAACGAGCGCCAGCTGGGAGTCCTCTGCCTGCTGGACCCTCCCTCAAGAGACACGCTGACTTTAGATGATCTGAACTTCCTGGCGCTTGGCCTAAAAGTATACTTGGATCGCGCCGCCCTCCGCCGCAAAGCCGATCAGCAAGAGATAGAATTTTCGGTAGTCGCCGAGATCAGTCATATGTTGAGCTCAACGCTCAGCATGGACCGTATATTCTCGGAATTGACAGGTACTATCCGTCACATCCTCCAGGTTGAGGCCCTTTCCGTGGGCCTGGTAGAACCGGACAGCGGGGATACCGTCTTTGTGGAATCGCTCATGGGCGTGCCATCTGGGACGCTGCCCGTGATAAGAGTTAAACCGGGCCAGGGAATTGCCGGCTGGGTCGTTGAGCAGGGCGAGCCGGTCATAGTAAATGATGTCTATGCAGATAGCCGTTTCTATCCCGCACCCGATCGAAAGTCCGGATTTAAGACACGTTCCATGATCTGTATTCCGCTGCGGGTCGAGTCCAACACTATCGGTGTTTTGCAGGCAATTAATCGCCGTTATGGCCAGTTTACCGCGCGCGACTTGAGCCTACTCCAAGCGATTGGAGCGCCGCTGGCCGCGGCAATTGAAAACTCACGGCTGCATGCCGACGTTCTCTCTGAAAAACGCCGCGTTGAGACCATCCTCGGCAATATGTCGGACGGCTTGCTCGCAGTTTCGGCAAGTGGCTATATAACTCGCTTCAATGAAGCGTTAACCACACTGCTCATGGTGGATGGTGAGGAAATAGCCGGCATGGAGGTTCATGATCTCTTCAGGTCTGTTAACGCTGAACTGGCCGGGCTTGTAGACGCAGCTATTGCCCGGCGAGACGATTCCGTTCAGTCAGCGTTTGATCTCACTCGGGGCAACGGCGAAAGCCTGCCTGTTCTAGTTAGCGGCGCTCCGAACATGGATGAACATGGCACGGTGAACGAGGTGATTCTAACCATCAGTGACCTGACACAGATCAGAGAAGTGGAGCGCATGCGCGACGATCTATTTCATGCGATCGCGCATGAACTACGGACGCCGCTGGCCACCATCCTCATGTATGCCCGCCTGCTCCTGGAAGGCAAAGCACAAGATGAGGAAAAAGCAGCTCGCTTCTTGGGCGTCATCGAACGCGAGAGTGATCGCCTGCAGTACATGGTGCGCCGCATGATGCAGCTAGCAAAGCAGGAGTCGCGCGATTGGCAGCGCAGCCCCGAACCGGTCTTGCTAAGCGCAATCTTGGAAGACATCCTTCCACCTCTGGTTGATCAGGCCCAGCAGAAAGGCCTCTATTTCAGGAAGCATATTGACGCGGACCTGCCTCCATTTCTTGCCGATGAGGAACGCGTCGAGGAAATAGTCTACAATTTAGTCGGGAATGCTATCAAGTTCACGCCTTCTGGTACGATTCGCGTTAGTGCGCTGGCCGAGAACAGCCGTGTCGTCCTGCGTGTAAGTGACGAGGGCATTGGCATACCGAGGCAGGCTATTCCCTATTTGTACAAGCGCTTCTTTCGCGCCGAGCCCGCCGTCGAACGGGGTATCGCCGGCTCAGGGCTGGGTCTCTATATGGTAAAACAGAGCGTCGAACAATATAATGGCATTATTGAAGTTGAAAGTGAAGAAGGCAGTGGTACCACCTTCACCGTTTCGTTTCCTGTATACGAAATCTGATACGACACCCTTCTCACCGCAGGGATCAAAAACATGACGCCAGAAACTACCATCTATCTTGATCATGGAGCAACGACACCTGTCCATCCCACCGTTGTCGAGGCAATGCTGCCTTATTGGACCGACTACTACGGCAATCCCTCTTCCCATCACGCCTTCGGCCGTGAGGCCGAGGCCGCCTTGCGCCAAGCGCGGCAGCAAATCGCCGCCCTGCTTGGCGCAGCTGAATCTGAGATCGTCTTTACGGCCAACGGATCTGCCGCTGACAACATGGCCATACGCGGCATCGTCTATACCGCTCTGCAGAGTCGACCGTCATGCCACATTATCATCAGCAGTATCGAGCACAGTGCGGTCAAGAACACGGCGCACCAGCTCGCCGGAACCGTCGCTTGCGAAGTTACAGAACTGCCCGTAGATCAATTCGGACAGATCAGGCTCGTCGACCTGGAGGCGGCTATTCGCCCGGAGACCGTCCTTATTAGTATCATGGCCGCCAACAACGAAATCGGTACCTTGCAGCCGGTGGAAGCGATTGGACAGCTAGCCCTCGAACGCGGCATTACCTTTCACACGGATGCCGTACAAGCCCTCGCCCTGCAAAAATGGCAGTTGGCGCACATGCCTGTTGATCTGCTCAGCATTGCCCCGCACAAGTTTTATGGGCCGAAAGGTTTCGGTATTCTCTATGTTCGCGAAGGCATCAATCTAACCCCCATGTTAACCGGTGGTGGGCAAGAACATGAGCTGTGGGCAGGAACCGAAAATGTCGCCTTCGCTGTAGGCGCGGCAGCAGCATTACAGCTTGCGATGGATGAACTCCCAGAGTTGGCCACACACTATAGGAGGTTGACCAGTCGATTGATCAAAGGGCTGACAGCTGCCATGCCTGCCGACTGCCGCCTTACAGGACACCCAGAGCACCGCCTGCCGCACAATGCCAGTTTCGCCTTCAGAGGCATTTCAGGCAATGATTTACTGATGCACCTTGATATGGCGGGCATTGCTGCCAGCAGTGGTTCCGCCTGTAAGAGCGGCGATCCCAAGCCATCCGCCACGCTGGAGGCTCTTGGCCTTGGACCAGAATGGACGAAGGGCGGCCTGCGTCTGACAGTGGGCCGGCAAAATGATTTGGACGACATTGAATACGCCATTCTTACCATCGCGCCAATAGTCGTGAAGCTGCAAGAACTGGCACAGGTTCTGGCTTAGCAACTGGCCTTCTCATGCTCCATCCAGATTCTCGTAGTTCACAAGGCGAACGAGTGGTTGTGGCCATGAGTGGCGGCGTTGATAGTTCGGTCGCTGCCGCGCTACTTGTACAGCAGGGCTTTGAAGTAATCGGACTGATGATGCGTCTCTGGAGTGAACCTGTTATTGGTGGCGCCCCTGCCCTGAATCGCTGCTGCACACCTGATCAGATGGCTGATGCGCGGCGTGTAGCGCAACATCTGGGGATACCCTTCTATGTGCTCGATACGCAGGCAGAGTTTCACGCCACGATCGTCCAGTCATTCATAGACGGCCACCACGCTGGCCGCACTCCCAATCCTTGCATCAACTGTAATCGTCAGATCCGTTTCACCTATTTGCTTGAACACGCGCGGGCCCTTGGTGCCCACTATTTAGCCACTGGACATTACGCCCGTGTTCGAAAAACGGGCAAGCAGTACCAGCTTCTCCAGGGTATCGACCTACAGAAGGACCAATCCTACGTGCTGCATGTACTGAACCAGGACAAATTGGCGCATGTATTATTCCCGATCGGTGAATACACAAAAGATGCCGTCCGCGCCCTGGCGCGCGAATTTGGCCTGCCGGTCGCCGACAAGCACGATAGCCAGGATCTATGTTTCGTTGCCGATGGCGATTATCGCGGATTTCTGGAACGGCACAGCATACAGCCGATTATGCCGGGGCCGATCATTGACCAGACCGGGAGCGAACTCGGCCGGCATGAAGGGCTGCCTTTTTACACCATCGGACAGCGAAAAGGATTGCGCATATCGGCCGAGCAGCCCCTATATGTCCTGGCCAAGGACATCGACAATAATGCCCTACTGGTTGGCCCCAGGGACGCCTTGCAGCGCATCCATTTCCGCGTGCGTGAACTCAACTG
>JBJYWX010000121.1:0-1633 GCA_046259695.1 Promineifilaceae bacterium (SeqCode)
CTGCAAGACTTTTTACTGCAAACTTCGATCCTGCATACCTTGACTCCCGACCGTTGCACGGCCGTTACTGGACTGCCTCAAACGGCCGATATACTGGATGACCTCTACCGGCGTAATGTCTTTATTCTGGCCGTGATTGGCGAGGACGGAAGCAGCGCTGCTTCACCCACAAGCCCGCTTAGAACATACCGTTATCATGCCCTCTTTGCCGATTTTTTGCGCCACCGCCTGATCCGCGAACGGCCGGATCTGGTGCCGGAACTGCACCGTCGCGCCGCACTAGCGGCAAGTACGCCCGGTCGCGCGATTGATCACTATGCCGAGGCGGGTATGTGGCACGAAATGGCGGCCTTGATCGAAGAAATTGGCCTGGGAACAGTGCGCCAGGGCCGGCTTAATCAACTCGGCGCCTGGATTAACCAACTGCCCGATGATGTCCGCCTGGCCCATCCCTATTTGGCTTACTTGTTGGGCTTGTGCGAACTGCAGAAAGGGGACCCGGCGGCGGCAGGCTGCTGGTTGGAGGAAGCCTTGCTGCAGGCACAGTCAAGTGCAGAATTATCGCTTCAGGGAGCAGCCCTGGCAGCTCTGGGCAGTGCTGCGTGTGTACGCTTGCAGTTTGCCCGGTCTCTGGAATATATCAGCCACGCTTTGTCCTATCCGCTAGCCCCTTACGTGCGTGTGCAGGCGTTGATGGCCCGTGCCTCGGTGACTTTGTTCAGCGGCGATTGGGACCAGGCTGCGGCCGACCTCGAGAATGCGCTGACTGTTGTTGAGGAGCGTGATGATCAGGAAGCACTGCTGGCCTTGATGCTTTTCCTGGGGCAGGAGTTTACTCTGCTGCCGGGTAAACTGTGGCGCATTGAAGCCTTTTGCACGCGCATTCAAGCGCTATTGAACAATGTTTCGGATCGGTTAACTGGCTCAGGGCTGTGGCCGGTGCGCCTGGGACTGGAAGACGTGTTGGCTTTTATTCACCTGCGCCGCGGCCGCTTAAGCAAGGCCATCGCCGCCGGTGAACGGGCGAACCTGCTTAAAGAGCAGTTAGGCGGTTATTACCCCTTTTTAGGTCTCAATGCGGTCATTACCCTGGTGACTGCCCATGCTGCGCTGGGCGATTATACCGCCGCCAGCTCTTATTTGGATTTGATGGAAACGGCCGTCTCCGCTCTGCCGCTCAACCAGCACACCGTGGCCAATGGCCTCTTCCCTCAGGCACGTACCTACTGGCTGCAAGGACGTGATGCGGAAGTACGTGCCGTTCATGCCCGCATGTGCGCCCTGCGATCGCCGCAAGAAAGCCCCCAGGCGCAGGTACTGCGTCTTGTCGTGGAGAGTTTTATCTTGATTTCAGAGGAAGTCTACCAACAAGCTGAGGAGCGGCTTCGCCAGGCCGAGGAACTCGTGGAATCAGCTCCCCTCGCGGCTATCTATATATGCCCACGGCTCATCCGCGCTTATGTACTACATCTCGCGGAGGACAGTGAGGCTGCATTGGAGCTGTTCGTTTCATTGCTGGTTGATTGTGAGGAAAGGGGCACGCCGGGTGTGATTTTGCAGGAAGGTAAAATGGCCGTTACGCTGCTGAAGTTAGCCATAGAGAACGAGGTTCATACAACCTATGCTGAACGCC
>JBJYWX010000122.1:0-10414 GCA_046259695.1 Promineifilaceae bacterium (SeqCode)
GGTGGGCGGTAAGGTGGTTGAATTTGGAGAAACTGATGCATATGGACATCGCAAGTTGGGCGGCATTGGCGAGATCACGGGCCAGGCGCTCAAGGAGCTCACCGGCGAGAATATCATTAGCCAACGCGTAGCCTATCTCATGCGTTCCGGTGCGCCCGATGCTCTTGACCTGATGGTCGGCTCGAATTACGCGCATCTGGCGATGGATCTCATTACGAGCGGCGCAAGCGGCCGTATGGTCGCCCTGCGTGACGGCACCTATACACATATTCCCATGAGTACCGTCACCAGCGGCGTAAAGCGCGTCGACGTCGATGAGCTTTATGATGTCAAAGGCTATAAGCCTAAAGTGCGTTCTGTCCTAGGTAAGCCAATGTTTCTCTATTGAGTTCTGTTGGTCGTTCTATACAAGGCGTCGAAGCGCAGGACCATTCTGTTCTGCGCTTCTTTATTAAGGTTTGGACGGCTTAGCGAAGCATAATAATGGCAGTAGCTTCTTGACAGCAAAAGTGCCTGGAACTTACAATATTTGCATCTGGCGACTTTTCGTCGGGCGTTAACAGAATCGCAAATCTATGTCATCACGGATGCAACATAGGAGCTACATTGTCCATCACGCCGTTTGCAGCGGCGATGACAAAAGGGGAGCTTTGACCCCGAAACAATGCTTATGCTGCGCGCTTTTGCCCCACGAACTTAACGCCGCTTGTGCCCATCTAGATCATCAAATCACATTGTCTGTGATCACCCCGTTCTTTGGCCATCAAGTACACGCGTGGAGATACGAAAATCCGGCGAGGATGAGCGTGGTGTGGTCCTAGACCTATCCTTCTTGGAGTACCAGTTCCCAATATGAGTCCACTGCCAATTAAGCCCATTTTCCTTTTTATTGCGCTCATAGTGCTGTCTGTTGCAGCATGCGATCAGATCCCCAATCTAAACCCGCCACAGACACCCGTGGTCGACCAGGATGCTATTGTCGAGGCAGTTGTAGCAACCATCACGGCCCGGTCTCCTGTACCGACCCGGGTCGCCGAGGAGCCAACCCCGGTTCCTATTAACAGCAATGCACAGTCACTTTCAGTGGTACCAGACTTGCAAGATAGACTCGTGGAAGTATACGAGCATATCAACCCCTCAGTTGTCCACATTTTCGTTTTCGATGAGATCGAAGGTACCGCACTGCCGCTAGGTACGGGAAGCGGCTTTGTGTTTGATAACGATGGCTATGTCGTGACTAACAATCATGTTATTGCCGAAGGCGATCGTTTCGAGGTCGTTTTCGCCGATGGATCGCGTCGCGACGCCGAGTTGATAGGTTCAGATATCGACAGCGATCTGGGAGTTCTGAAAGTTGATGGACTACCTTCGGGTGTCAAGCCGGTTGCTCTGGGCGACTCACGCGATTTGCATGTGGGTCAATTCGTCGTTGCCATTGGCAATCCATTCGGTGAAGCGGGTTCGATGTCAGTAGGCATCGTCAGCGGCCTGGGAAGAACGTTGGAATCTCAACGTATTGCCGAAGGTGGAGGGCGTTATTCACTACCGGAGGTTATCCAAACGGATGCAGCAATCAACCCCGGAAATTCAGGCGGGCCACTGCTCGATCTGACAGGAGAAGTAGTTGGCGTCAATAGTGCCATTTCCACGCGAACGGGCACAAACTCGGGAGTTGGTTTCTCGATTCCTGTAAACGCCGTGAGGCAAATAGTACCCTTCTTGATCAAGGACGGCGCCTATACCTACCCTTACATGGGCATACGAATGCTCAGCCTCAACCTCGAACTGCAGGAACAACTGGATGTTCCACAGGCCACGGGCGCTTATGTTACTGAAACAACCGAGAATTCGCCTGCGCTTGAAGCGGGCCTGATTGGCGAAAACGGCCCGGGAGGGGATCTGATTATCGCTGTCGACGGCCATCCTGTAATCACCTCGGATGATCTGATCGCCTACCTGGTGTTTGAGACAGTTGTGGGGGACACGATCGAATTGACGGTGATTCGTGATGGGGAGGAGATTGTAGTCCCTCTGACGCTTGGTGTCCGGCCTTGACCTTTAGATTAGGTTGGATGGCGGTGCAGGTATAAATGCGCCCGGTATCGCGGGCCGAAGTTCTTGAGTTAGACCGGCTGTTAGGGCCGGAGTAAAGGACCGGAGGCTTACCCGGTCCGGCAATTGGTAGCGTGAGGAGGCAACCATGTTTACGCAGGATCATCTGCAAGAACTACTTAATCTCGAAGTAAATGGGGCGGGGGTCGTCAGTGTCTACCTGGACACTGATTGTTCACAACAGACGGCCGAGAATATCAAAATGCACGTGCGCGGCATGCTACGCGATTTGAACGGTGATCATGCCGCCGATGCCGAAGTCATCGAACGTTACCTTGATCATGGATATGATTGGGCCAGGCCTGGTTTGGCACTCTTTTCGTCGGCGGAAAAGGACTATTTCCGCTCCTTTCCGGTTGCCGTGTCCTTTCGCAACCGCCTGCGCGTCGGGCCGCGTCCGTATGTGAAACCACTTGCGCACTTGCTTGATTTCTATGCCCATTATGGTGTTATCCTCATCGATCGCGTGGGAGCACGTTACTTCGAATATCATCTGGGAGAACTGCAGAGCAGCGACGGCATCATGGGCGAAGACGTGCGCCATATAAAGAAAGGCGGTGGCTCCTCTACTGTAGGTATGCGTGGCGGTGCGCGCGGTGCCCAGAACAGCAGCCGCCATGAAGAGGAAGTTGTGCAGCGCAACATGCGCGAGGCGGCAACTGAGGCCGGCAAGTTCTTTGGCAACAAGCCGATCCGGCGCCTGTTTATCGGCGGCACGGCCGAGAACGTTGCTCAGTTCCGCGAGATGCTTTCCAAGCAACTGCAGAGCTGCATTGCCGGCACGTTTGCCATGGATATGACCGCCGGTGAACACGAGGTGCGTAAAGAGACCCTGGCGATGCTGGCCGATTACAACCAGGAACGAGAGCGGAAGTTAGTAGAGAATATGATCGCCGCCAATGCCCGCGGTGCCAACGCGACGCTTGGCCTTGACGATACCCTCCAAGCCGTTTCCGAGAAACGCGTAGAAACGCTGATTATTAGCGATGGGCTGCGTGTGCCCGGTTACGTTGAGGACAACAATAGTTTCATTGTCGCCAATTTGGCGCGCAGCCCGCTCAGTGAGTCACAGCTGCGCGCGGTGCCCGATGTAATTGATTCCGCGGTGGCCTATACAATGGGTCAGGGCGGTCATGTTGAGGTCATAAGCGACAACGCGGATCTAGAAGCCGCCGGCCGGATCGGCGCTATCTTGCGCTATTAGCAAGCAGCCTGGTGGCCGCTGTCGCTAATGACGTATTTATCGAGGGTGTGGCGCGTGAGGTCACACTCTCTTTATTTGTTCGCGGAGAACTAGGGCAGACTTTCGCAGACCACGCCGTCGCCGCCTCCATCCAAATGATGTACGTCTTCGCCCGTCTGCTGCCAGCAAGCATCATAACATGCCTGTGCTTGGCGCTGTGTAGTGAAGTCGGAACAGTCATAAGCGTTTTTGGTGCAGGTGTTGCAGTTAGCAGGCAGCGCCTGATTCTCCGCGAGTGCCCAAATGCCGCGATTGTTGCGGCGCGCTTCATCTTCCAAGCGGCTGAAGTAACGTTCGTTGGCTAGGTCCGGCGGGATGTTGATCGTGCGCCCTGCGCCCTCGCGAAGCAGTTCCGCATTGACAAACGTGCCGTCGGTCAGGTAGACATAGCGCAGTAGACGGCCGTATTGGTCGACATCGGAAACATCCATTACCAGGATAACATCGCGGTTCCTGACCAGGTCCATGTTGGCATCGGTGGCCTGATCATAATAAGGTTGGTCCATTTCCGGTGTATCGACGCCAATATAGCGCACCTTCCAGCGTTGGCCGCCAAGCTCGACCTGGACCGTGTCGCCATCATATACGTATGTAACTCGCGCCCGCTCACCCTGCGGCACGTCTCCCTCGTCAAGCGCCTGTTCGCGGGGCAGATAGTTCAAGAGAAAAATGAAGCCCAGGCCCAATAGAATCAGACCAGCTATCAAGTAGAGAATTGGTTTCAGTTTTTCGTTCATCGGGGCATGATTATACTCACTGGGTTGGTTTAGGTATAATGTTTGCCGAAGTACAGGTCCTTTTGAAGATTCAGATAGCGGCAACTCTATGAAAGCGTTTGTAACAGGCGCAGGCGGCTTCGTAGGCAGCGCACTTGTAGTTGAGCTGCTAGCGCGTGGTCATCACGTGCGCGCCCTTACCCACTCAACTGAAAACGGGCGATACCTGTCGGCGCGCGGCGCGCAGGTCGTGCGCGGAGACGTGACGGATGTGACTTCCATGCGCAGAGCAATGCAGGGCTGCGATGTCGTGTTTCACGTGGCCGGATACGTGGAGATTGGCCAGCACGAGTCGGAAACGATCGAGCGCGTGAACGTTGGCGGTACCAGAAAGGTGCTGCGTCTTGCCGTTGAACTTGGCATTCCCAGGATAGTTTTTACCAGTACGACGGAGGTCTTTGGTGATACCGAGGGAATCTTGGTCGATGAGACTATCTATCGTGAGCAACCCTCGCTAACTGAACACGCCCGTACCAAATGGCTGGCTCACTATCAGGTGGCCGTGCCGTTCATAGAGCGCGGTGCGCCGGTGATTATCGTCATGCCCGGTGCAATTTATGGTCCTGGCGGCCATGGCATCGTCACCGACCTGATGCGCGCCTTTCAGCGCGGTTATCCTGTTGTGGCCGGGGCGGATACGGTGCTTACCTTTGCGCACGTGCAAGATATCGCCCAGGGACATATCCTCGCCGCACAGAAAGGCCGGATTGGGGAGACGTATGTTCTCTCCGGGCCGGCCGTATCACTCGGCGAAATGCTGGATTTCTGGAGCCAGCTAACTGGCAAGCGAGCGCCGTCGATCCGGCTCCCTGCTGCCGCAGTGCGCGCCCTGCTGCCGCTTTTTGTGTTGTGGGGCCGCTATACGGGCCTGCGATCAATCTTCAGCCGCGAAGGTGCGGCGATTGCCGGCGCTACACTTACCGCGCGCTCCGATAAGGCCCGGCGCGAGTTGGGCTGGAAGACACGGCCGCTGCAAGGCGGCATGCTGGAGACGCTAGCCTGGGTCGCAGCCGACGATGCTGCGCGTATTGACCCGATCAGAGAACGTGAGAAACGACTTGGCCTGGCCATCTTGGCCGCGGCCGTCCTGTTGGCGTTGGGTTGGTTATGGTCGCGCTTGACGCGCAGGCAGTGACGAGGAGACCACTGGCTGCGCGGTGATAACTCTCTATAGCCCTCGCTCCCCGCGAATATACGGTTCACCCAAGGCTGCGGGGGCCCCAAGCCGCTTGCGCGTTGCCTGGCGCGATCCGACTATAACGGCGATGATAGTCAAAATGTAAGGGGTCATCTGCAAGAAGAAGCCGTAATTCGAATTGATGTACAAAGGATTAGTGAAACCCAAGAGAGTGGTTGGTCCTTGGAGATCAAGTATGCCGCGCCGCAGCGCCCCAAATAGGTAGGAGCCTAACGCGGCAGTCAGGGGATTCCACTGCGCGAAGATTACCAGGCCTATAGCGATCCAGCCCTGGCCTGAGGTCGTTTGAGCGCTGTACCAACCGGGAGATACGGAGAGACTTATGGTGGCGCCGGCCAGTCCGGCCAGACATCCGCCAACCAGGACATAGAAGTAGCGCTGCCCGTAAACACTAATGCCCAGTGTATCGGCCGCTTCAGGCTTTTCTCCAACTGCCCGCAGATGCATGCCAGGGCGAGTCCGGAAAATATAGTACCAGGCCAGTGGCGCAAAAATGAGGCCGGCGTATACCAGCAGGCTGTGATCCTGGAAAACGACGGGCCCCAAGAATGGAATGCCGGACAGCACAGGCACGTCAAAATCTGGTATCAGCGGCGGTGTCTTGCCTGTTAGCCCCTCTCCAAGAACGAGCGCGAGCCCGGTGCCCAGGAAGGTGAGCGCCAGGCCGCTAACGACCTGATCTGCCTGGAGGTGAATGGTCACAAAGCCATGGGCGAGGCTCAGCAGGCCGGCCGCAATCATAGCCGCGGCAAGACCAAGCCAGGGGTTTCCGAGCGCCAATGAAGTGGCAAAACCTGTCACCGCGCCCAACAACATCATGCCTTCGACGCCCAAGTTCAATATGCCGGATCGTTCGGCAAAAATCTCGCCAATCGTGGCAAACAGCAGGACGGTGCCCGTTGCCAGCCCGGAATGCAAGATGATTTCGAGATTCATGCTGCCTGCACCTCCTCAATTGAGGCCGATTCGTCGCGCACGAATTTTACCTGGTAGCGCAAGAAGAATTCACTGCCGATAACCATGAACAAAATAATGCCCTGCAGTAGCGAGGCCAGGCCGGACGGTTGAATTTCGCGTCCGGCGACAATGAGGGCGCCAAAGAGTATGGAAACGAGGACCACGGCGAATGGATTCAACTTAGCCAGCCAGGCCACGATAATGCCTGTAAAGCCATAGCCGGGCGAAATTCGTTCCTGCAAGCGATGTACCACGCCGCTGATCTCCGACATCCCCGCCAGACCTGCCAGGGCACCGGAGAGCATGAACACCAGGATAATGTTGCGGGCAATGTTGATGCCCGCATAGCGCGCAGCTTCCTTGTTGTCGCCGATGAGCTTAATTTCATAGCCCCATTTACTGCGCTTCAGAATCCACCATACGATGACCGTGGCGACAAGCGCGATGACAAATCCGAAATGAAGTGTCATGCCAGAGAGAGCCCTGTATTCGCGGGCGTAATCGGCGAGGCGTGGGAGCCAGGCTGACTTTTCGAAGGTAGGCGTCATCTGAAAGCCTGCGTCGCTCCATTTGTTAAAGATCCAGAAGTTGTTCCAAAGAATAGCGATGTAGTTAAGCATTAGCGTCGTAATAATCTCGTTTACCGCGAAGCGCGCCTTGAGGTAGCCTGGTATCAGGCCCCACAATGCGCCGCCAATAAGGCCCATGACCATCATGGCCAGGATGACCAGCACACGGGGGCTTTCCGGCGGGATGATAGGAATCAGGACGACCAGGCTGGCGAAAAACGCGCCCATGTAGAATTGGCCTTCAGCGCCGATATTCCAAAGCTTCATGGTAAAGGCAACAGTGCAGGCGAGGCCCACCAGGATCAACGGCGTGGCCTTGACGAGCGTATCAGAGAAAGTGGCCCAACTGCCAAACGTGGCGTCCCAGAAGAAGCGCAGAACGCGAAACGGTTCGCCACCCATTAACCACAGTATCAATCCACTAATCAGGAAGGCCGCGACCACGGCGAAGATCGATGTTGCCGCAGGCATCCAGCGCGGTACATCTTCGACCCGCTTCTCAATCGATATGCTGAATGGCATTGCGTTTTCCTCTCTTTCTCCGTCTACATTTGGCTCGAAACGGGAATACAAGCCTTTGTCACTTCAATTCCGGCTCGGTCGCCAGGAACAAAGCTGCGCGAAAGGACCGGGTTGTGCATCAATGCAGGTCTTCTACCTGTGCGCCGGTCATCATGAGCCCGATTTCCTCCACGTCCGCCTCCTCGGCGTTGACGATGCCCATGATTTCGCCTTCATAAATGACGGCGATGCGATCGCTGAGGGACATCAATTCTTCGAGCTCCTCCGAAATAAGTAAGATGGCGGTACCGGCCGATCGCTGTTCGAGCAGCAGGCTCTGGATCGATTCGATTGCCCCAACGTCAAGCCCTCGTGTGGGTTGGACGGCGATCATAAGTTGAGGATCGCCCGAGATCTCGCGGGCGAGGATAACTTTTTGCAGATTACCGCCCGACAATTTGCGTGCCTCTGTTTCTACAGTGGGTGCAAGGATGTCATACTCTTCTTTCAGATCATTTGCCATTTCGGCTGCGGTAGTGAAGTCAATGCCCAACCCCTTGCCGACCGGCGGCAGGCGATAGCATTTCATAATGGTGTTTTCAGTGATACTCATGTTCGGGGCCGAACCGACGCGGGTACGATCCTCCGGCACGTGGGCGACGCCGCTCTTGATTGCCTGTATTGGCGGTTTGTTTGCCACTTCTTTGCCGTTGACATAGATGCTGCCGGAGCATTCACGCAGGCCGGTTATTACCTCAGCAAGTTCGCTCTGGCCGTTACCGGATACCCCGGCTACACCCAAGATTTCACCACTGCGGACGTCCAGCGAGATGCCCTTGAGCGCCGTGACCCCTTTATTGTTGATCGCGTAGACATCTTTGACTGAAAGGACGACATCGCCTGGTTTCTGGGGCTTCTTTTTTACGCTGAAAACGACGGTACGGCCGACCATCAATTCCGCCAGCTCGCGCTTGCCCAAGCCCTCCATGCTCACGCCTTCGGCCGTGACGACCCCTTTGCGCAGTAC
This sequence comes from Promineifilaceae bacterium (SeqCode), assembly GCA_046259695.1. GTDB lineage: Bacteria > Chloroflexota > Anaerolineae > Promineifilales > Promineifilaceae > JAACFF01. The sequence continues at coordinate 8,384 of JBJYWX010000122.1, forward strand.
GGTGACCCGATCCGCTACTTCACTCACTTCATGCAGCTTGTGACTGATAAAGATTATCGATTTCCCTTGATCGACCATCGAGCGCATGTTGGTCATGAACTCATCGATTTCCTGGGGTGCCAGTACCGCCGTCGGTTCATCTAGAATTAAGATCTTAGCGCCGCGATAAAGCGTTTTCAGAATTTCCACGCGCTGCTGCTCGCCTACCGAAAGCTGCCAGATCTTGGCCTTAGGATCAACGCGCAGTCCGTATAGTTCTTCCAACGCCAGTATCTTGTTATCGTACTCGGCGAGATTCAAAAAGAAACGCGGATCCTTCAAGCCGAGCAGGATATTCTCGGTAACCGTCTGTGTTGGGACAAGCATAAAATGCTGGTGCACCATGCCAATGCCCTTGCTGATTGCGTCGCGAGGGGAATGGAAATCGACTCTCTCGCCAAACACCTTAATCGTGCCGGACGTGGGGCGGTAGAGGCCGGAAAGCGCGTTCATCAGCGTACTTTTTCCGGCGCCGTTCTCTCCCAACAAAGCATGTATTTCGCCCTGCCGTAAGGTCAGATTAACATGGTCGTTTGCCAGCACACCCGGGAACCGTATGACAATATTCTGCATTTCTACGGCATACGAGGGTGCGCTGTCAGTCATGGCCTTTCCTTGTGTTCTGAAGCTGCGGCAGGTTTGCAGAGTGCGGGTTCATGAGAAAAGGCGTCTGGCGCTGATAAGCGCCAGACGCCCCGTAAACAGTACTACCCTATTCCAGTTCCGGCAGTTCGGCCGTCACGTTTTCATTCCACCAGTACATGCAGGTCTGGCAGTCGCTGCCAAATTGGGCAAATCCATCGAGGTCTGCCTGTTCTAGCGACTCACCTTCGGCCAGAACGACATTGCCCTGGTTATCGGTGATTGGACCAGAAAAGACATCGAAACGCGTGAATTCACCGGCCAACATTTGCGCCAATGTATCACGGATCAGCTGCAAATCTTCTGCCGGCAAATCAACCGCGCCGGGCATCAATTCTTCGCCTTCCATGAATCCCAAGAGACCCATACCACCTTCATCGGCATCGAAGTACTGCCAGCCGCCTTCATAGGTACCAGCCATTGACTTCTCCACGATAGCGGCATAGACAGGTCCCCAGTTCCAATACATGGAAGTAAGGCACTGGTCGGAGGTGCAGTTATCGCGATAGTCGTAAGTAATACCCCACTTTCCTTCTGGTGCGGCTTCGGCAGGGGCGGGAGTGTCTGCGCCGGTCATAACAACCTGCGCGCCACTGTCAAACAATGACGCTGCCGCCTCTTGCTCCAAGATAGGATCGTGCCAGGTATAAATCCAGCGCACATCCAGCGTACACTCTGGGCATGTCTTCTGCAGGCCGAGAGCGAACGCGTTGCCAAGACGAAGTTCTTCTGGAATGGGGAAGGTGGCGATGTAACCGAGCTTGGTGTTGCCATCCATCTTTGCGCGCGAACCGGCCAACATACCAGCCAGGTATTTCATGTCTTCCATCGCGCCCATCAGATTGCCGAAGTTTTCGCCGTTCGCTTTGTAACCGCTAATGTGGATGATGTCGACATCCGGGAATTCACTGGCGACTATCTCCGAGGCATCCATAAAGCCAAACGACGTGGTGAAAATGGTATTGAAGCCTTTGCGCGCTAGGGAGCGGATTACCTGCTCGGCGTCGGCGCCTTCGGCTACATTTTCCACGTACGCAGTATGAACATTGTCGACGTTCTCCTCAACATACATACGGCCGACATCATGGGCTTGAGACCAGCCACCATCGTCATGCGGGCCAACGAGAACGAACGCTACGTTAAACTTGCCCTCTTCAACCGCGGGAATCTGGTACCCGCCGCTTGTTTCCTCGGCAGGAGCAGCCTCCTCGACTTCTTCAGCGGGAGCTTCAGCTGCTTCAGCGGGAGCTTCGGCTTCAGTTTCATCAGCCGGCGCTTCCGACACCGGTGCCGACGCTGTTCCCGCGCACGCTACTAGGACCAAACTAAGCAGCAACATCGCTACTAACA